>CACZFV010000047.1 GCA_902780465.1 uncultured Lachnospiraceae bacterium | reverse complement strand
GATATAGCTCAACTGGGAGAGCATCCGCTTGACGTGCGGAAGGTCACAGGTTCGAACCCTGTTATCTCCACTGAAACCGCTCAGAAGAGCGGTTTTTTTGTGCAGTTTTTTCCTGTGTTCAAGAAGTCCTGATGCAGGACAGACAGTAAAAAAGGGGGGCCGGCCGCGCAAGGGCAGTCACGCAGCGGGGACAGCGCTGTCGTTTCCGGACCTCTCTCGCGAGCGTGTGTTTGGGCGCAATCTGGCCTTTCCGGGATTTTTGTACCCCTGTGCCAGGCAAAAATGAGCCGGATCGGCTCATTTTTTGCCTGGCATTGGGCGTTTTGAAGGAAATATTGAAATTTTGTACCCTTTTTCTTCTGTTTTGCCTCCTAGTTCAGGTGCGAAAAGGGAACAAAAATCAGGAAATGGCAGGAAAACGCCCAAATGGCAGAAAAAAGAGCAGAAAAACCGAAGTTTTCCTGCCCTTCAGGGGTACAAATTCTTGAAAAACCGCTGGAAACGCCCAAATCACGACCCGCAAGCTTCCATCCTCCGAAAACCGGATTTAAAGGCAATATTTTCTGTAAAATGGCTGGAAATGCCCGATCGCAGAACACAGGCCTTCAACCGCAGGACACAGTCCCCCTTTGCGTGCGGTACTTGCAGTCCGACGCTGTCCTCAGAAGGAACCCCTTCTGCGCAGGACGCCGTTCGGATGCAGTTGCTGTGGATTCTGCGGCACCCGCTGCAGGTTCGGATTCTGCGGCGCCTGCTGTTGGTGCTGATTCTGCTGCAGGTGCAGATTCTGCCGGGGCGGATTCTGACCCGCCCGCCGCTTCGGCAGATTCAGATCCAGTGCTTCCACCAGATCCAGATCTTTCAGAGATATATGTTCTCTCTTAGGGCCGTTCTGTTCCTGTGCCTGCACAGCGGGGGCCTGAGCAAACGCCCCCCGGGCCGCGGCAAACTGCTGCTGCTTTTTGCTCTCAACAAGATCCTGTACGCGGCTTTTCTCCAGCATATCGATCCCCAGTCCAGCCGCCTTTCTCTCTGTGGATCAGATTTTTTGAATACTCCCTTCTGTTCCCCTGCGTCCACGACAAGGCGGGAATGGGAAGGCAGGCCCACTCTGTCCGGATTCTTCCCCCGGATATCCAGCCTGAGGCCGCGGTCGTCCAGGATGATCTGCTCCAGACTGAGATTCCGGGATGGATCGTAATTCCTGATAGCGTTGAGATCTGCTTCCAGAAGCCACGTCATGCTGTTCAGGATAAGCAGCCGGTTCTCATCCCGCTCGGACAGGGGCTGAGCCGGCCACCCAGTCCCCGGAACGGGACATGGAGAAGTCTGTTCAATATATAGCGGGGCTGTCGTCATTACCCGCCTGGACTGCGGCGATCACGACCGGAATCAGCGCGATCACCGCCAGTGCGGCTAAAAAAAGTGAAATCATCAGCATGTTTATATCTCCTTATATTCCCTCTCTCGCCATTTTCGGCGCTGTTTTTTTGTTCTGTATGGCTGCAGTATAACAGAGGAAATCTCACAAAGGTATCACAGAGACCCGAAGACCAGGGCAGCCTGCCTTACAATAAAGTCCGCAGCGGTCTTTCGGTGCTGTTATGACCGCCATCCCGGTCCGGGATATGATATAATCAAACCAGGCAAGTATTGTAAAAAGAGGTGCTGCAGATGAAGCATGGGCGACGTATTTCCCTGGCAGTAAAGATCAATCTGCTGATCATCGCCGCGATCCTGGTGGTGGCTGCCGGACTTGTGGGGATAGGCTACCGGGCTTACGGCAAAAGAATCGATGATATCTTTGTCACGGAGACAATGCGATATTCGACTGCGCTGGCAGATTATCTGAATCCGACAGTCCTGGAACATTTCCAGAAAGAGGTCATGTCAGAGGAATACCAGGAAGTGAGGAACAGGGCGGAAGCGGCGGGTGATGCTGCCATCGCGGAAAAGTGGATGGCTGAGCGGCCCGGCGGAGACCCTTCCAGGGACCAGTCACTGCTGGATGATTATAATGAGCTGGTTTATATTCTGGATTATTACTGTGAAACTTATGGCGTTGACGAGGCTTATTTCCAGATGGACAAGGATGAGGTCACCTGGAATATCATCAGCGCGTACAAGGGTTTTTTATGGTGCGGAACGACCGAAAAACAGGATGAGGTCTTCGAATCCTACGAGGACAATACCGAGATCCCGCCCACAATCTACTATAACGGAACGGGCTGGTACTGCACAGCGTGCGTACCGGTCGCGGATGAGACAGGAGACAGGATCATCGGCCTTGTCGGGGTGGACCTGGATGTCAATAAAGTGATGGAAGCACGTCGCTGGTTCCTGATGAATATTATACTTCTTGTCATCGCCATGGCACTGGGCATCATTGCTGTTGCCATGATGCTTATGAGAAGGATCGTTGTGCGCCCGCTGAAACAGCTTGCACAGGGAGCCTGCGGGTTCGCCCAGGATGGAAAAGGTTATACGAAGGAGGACGTGATCCGTCTGGGCATCCGGTCCAACGACGAGATCGAGGATCTCTACCATGAGATCCGGTCCATGCAGGACCGTATCGTGGAGTATACGGATAACCTTACCCGGGTCACAGCCGAAAAGGAGCGCGTCAGCACGGAGCTCCGCACGGCCGCCGATATCCAGACCTCCATGCTGCCTCACGTTTTTCCGCCTTTTCCCGATCGGAAGGAATTTGAACTTTATGCGTCCATGAATCCTGCAAAGGAGGTGGGCGGCGATTTCTATGACTATTTTCTTATCGACGACGACCATCTTGCGCTTGTGATCGCGGACGTTTCAGACAAGGGTATTCCGGCGGCGCTGTTTATGATGTCCTCGAAGATCCTGCTGAATTACCGGGCTCATAACGGAGGCACTCCTGCAGAGATCTTTGCCGACGTAAATCTGAAGCTGTGCCAGGATAACAGAGAGGGGACTTTCGTTACAGTATGGATGGGGATCCTCGATCTTGGAACAGGAAAAATGGTGTGCTCCAGCGCGGGACACGAATACCCTGAGATCAAAGGGGAGGACGGCAGATACTGCGCTTTTAAGGATAAACACGGTCTGCCGCTTGGGGTGATGGAGACCGCGCGTTATAGAAACTACGAACTGGAGCTTTCCCCCGGGGACGCGATCTTTGTGTATACAGACGGTGTCCCGGAAGCCAATAACAGCGAAAAGAAATTTTACACTCTCTTACGGCTGGAAGCAGTGCTGAATACGGTCGCCGGGCAGGATCCGATGACGATCATCCATGCCGTGCGCGCAGACCTTGACGCGTTTGCGGAGGATGCGGAGCAGTTTGATGATATCACTATGCTGTGCCTCACCTATCAGGGACCGGTCAGCGGAAAAGGAGAAAACTGACAGTGTATACCTGTGCCGATTGCGCCGGAAAGCCATGCAGGAATCATGACCTGGAGCAGCTGCCGGGAAACTGTCCCACAGCAGAACACTGTGAGGAAGAAAACCTGGCGCTGTATTCAGAAGAAGAGAAAAGAATGGCATATCTGTCCGCCAGGGTCGAAGGGGACCTTTACTGCCGGATCACACGGGTGGAAGAGATCATGGAGTACGCTCTGAGAATGGGATACACGCATCTTGGCGTCGCTTTCTGCGTGGGACTTTCCGAAGAAGCGAAGACTTTTGTGCGGATCCTCCGGGCGAACCATTTTACGGTGGATTCTGTCTGCTGCAAGAACGGTTCTGTGCCGAAGAGCCTTCTCGGGATCACGAGGGAGCAGCAGGCGTACCCGGAGCGGGAGACCGAGCCCATGTGCAATCCCGCAGCCCAGGCGGAACTCCTGGAAAAGGCGGGCTGCCAGCTGCCGGTGATCCTGGGACTCTGTGTGGGTCATGATACGCTGTTTATCCGGCACTGCAGCATTCCCTGCACGGTGCTGGCGGTAAAGGACCGGGTGCTGGCCCACAATCCAATGGGCGCCCTCTATATGGCGGACAGCTACATGAAGGACCGTCTGTTTACCTATGTGGACAGGAGGCGGGAAAAATGAAGAAGAGGGTCATCAGTCTTGGAAAGCGGACTGTCAGTATCTTTGCGGGAAGCGACGCGGCGGTCTATGCGGGACACGCGACACTCAGCCTGATCACGGCGGTATTTCCGCTGATCATGCTGATCATTTCTCTGCTGAACATGCTGCCCTGGTATTCGCCCCAGGATTTTACGGATCTGGTGTTCCGCTTCCTTCCGGACTTGCCCCAGGTCAAGAGCCTGTTTCTTAACGTCGTGACATCGCTCCGGACCCAGTCCACCGGCCTTCTGGCATCAGTGGCGGCGCTGACAGCCCTCTGGTCCGCCAGCGCGGGTGTGACTGCCATACAAAAGGGGCTGAAAAGGATCACTCCGGGAGCGGAGAAGCGTATCTGGGACAAACCTGTGGCGCTTTTATGTACGCTCCTGATCATCGTCCTGATCCCCGCGTTCCTGGTGTTCAACCTCCTGGGCGATTCCCTGGTGGATCTCCTGCATTCCTTTTCCGCAGCCTTCGGTTTTGAGGAGATCACGGCCAAGATCGTCTACCTGATCCGGTGCAGCGGAGTTGTTTCCGCTGCCGCCGCTGTTCTTCTGATCCTGATACTCTACACCTTGCTGCCGGGCGGGAAGCAGCCGCTGAAGGAACAGATCCCCGGTGCGGTCTTTACTTCCCTGGGATGGCTCGTTTTCACGGAACTCTTTACCCGGTTCGTGCCCCTGTTCTGGAAATCCTCCGTCTATGGCTCTCTGGCATCCCTGTTCCTGACGATCACCTGGGTGAAGGTAAGTGTGATGATCCTGTTCCTGGGCGACGCCCTGAACGCGGCCTGGAAGGAGGAACATGCGTAAGGACAGCCGGCCGCAGGCGGTCTTCAGTACAGCGCACTTTCTTGTGGATCTCTGCTGCATCTTTCTGGAGACCGCGTATCTTCTTCCGGGAGCAGGGGACCGGAGGGCGTGGCTGTGGTGCGTCCTGGTCTATAATTTCTTTGCCTTTGCCTGCCAGCTCCCGGCGGGGATCTTCGGGGACCGGCAGAATAAGCCCTGGATCCTGGCGGGAAGCGGATGCTTCCTGATCGCAGCAGCGTACCTTATGACTGCTTTCTGTCTGAAGGCAGGGGCATGGTCTCTGCCGGGAGCAGGACAGTTTCCGGTGTCTTCAGCGTCCGGCGCAGCGGCGTCTCTGCCGCTGCTTCTTCTGATCTCCGCTGCCGCAGGTATCGGAAACTCCTGTTTTCATGTGGGCGGGGGCATCGACCTGCTGCGGAGGAGCGGCGGGAAAGCAGCCATCCCCGGCATCTTTGTATCCACCGGCGCTTTTGGTGTCTGGCTGGGGCCGGTCCTGGCTGCGAAACAGTCCGCCCGCGCTTTCGGCCTGTTTTCCGGATGCGCGCTGATGATCCTGACGGGCGCTGTCCTCGTGGGGACGCATTTTCTTCGGAAGGACAGGACGGAAGATAACGATTCCGGCCTGGAAACTGGTGCAGCCCGGGATGCTGTTCCGGGAAGCGCTTCAGCAGGCAGGGGAGCTGCCATTTCCGCTGCCATCTGTCTGTTCATCGCCGTGCTGTTCCGCTCCTACGCAGGCACCATCATGCGCTACGGCTGGAAGAAAGCGTTCCTGGCATTCCTGTTCACGGTGGGGATCGTTTTCGGAAAGATGCTTGGCGGCATCATCGGCGACAGAGCGGGGTGGCGCAGGACAGCGGTGATGAGCCTGGCTGTTTCGGGGCTTCTGTTCCTGACAGCGGACCGTCATCCGGTCTGCGGCATCGCGGCGGTGTTCTTTTTCAATATGACCATGCCCCTCACACTTTCTGCGCTGGCACTGCTGCACCCGGGCAGGGAGGGAATGGCCTTCGGGCTTACGACCCTCGCCCTGTTCCTTGGAACATTGCCGTCTCTTATGGAGTCCGCCGGGCTCCTGCACTCCGGCGGAAGCAGTCTGCTCCCGGCGGTCTGCGTGGTCTCCCTGGTACTGATGGCAGCAGGACTGAAGCAGGAAGACCGCGGGGAGATCCTGTGAGGGAGGAGATCCTGTGAGAAAGGAGATCCTATGATCCCAAGGCTGATCCTGACAATGATCCTGTCCCTCGCCCTGACGGAAGCGGTGGAGCTCTGCACTGCCTGGGTCCTGCAGCTCCGGGACAGGAAGGGGCTGGGTATTGTGGCGCTGGTGAATCTTCTGACGAACCCGGTGGTGGTGCTGCTCAGCGTCCTGATCCCGCGGTATTCGTCGGCGGAGTTCTCGGAGGCCATAGCCGTCCGCTTCCCGGTGCTCACGCCCTTTCTGCTTTCATCTGTTCTGAATCTTGCGTCTTTTGCCGCGGGAAAGCTTGTGTAAAAAAAGGAGGAACCGGACATGAAAAGAAGAACAAGCATCCGAAGGATCTGTGCAGCCGCAGCAGCGGCTTTGTGCCTGTCGGTCGCGGCGCTGCCGTCCGCGGCGCGCGCTGATGCGCTGATCGAGGAGTTCTGGTTTACGATGTACGATGTGGACTACTATGTCGTGGTGGATGCCCCCGATGGAGGCGTGAACCTGCGCTACGGCGCCGGGACAGAGTATTCAAAAGTCCTGGACGGTATGATCCCGAACGGTACGGTCCTCCATATCGATGCTGAAGCCAGGGCGAACAACGGGAAATACTGGGGCGCCACGGAATATGACGGGTGGTCTGGTTTTATCTTCCTGGGACATACGAAAAAAACAGCGCCGCCGGCAGAAACGACGGCGGCAGAAACATCAGCAGAAACGACGGCAGCCCAGGGGCCTACCGTTCCGGAAACGACCACGGCAGCACCGGAAACAACCGCGCCGGAAACTGCGGCTGGGGAAGACTGGTTAAACGGTCTGCTGCGTCTGCTCCATTCCCTCTTCTGAAGCTTCGGAAACTGCTTCTCCGGAGGAGAGCTGCGGCCCGTTGTAATGGATACACAGCATTGTCATATCGTCAAAGGGCGGGGCGTCTCCTGTAAAGGTGCGGACTGCTTCCTCCACATTCCGGAGGAGCTGCACCGGGGAGGCGTCCGGTGTTCTGTTCAGAGCTTCAAGGGTCTGGGCCAGTCCGAACTGATGGCCTTCATTGTCGGTGGATTCGGGAACGCCGTCGGTATAAAGGAACAGGGTGGAACCTGGATCCAGTTTCATCTGATATTCCCTGCACCTGAGGTCCTGCATACCTCCAAGGACAAAGCCGTGCCTGTCACGGACAGTCCTGAACGCTCCGCCGGGAGCCTTCAGCATGGGGTACTCATGGCCCGCGTTGGCTGCGGTGAGGTCCCCGGTCTTCAGGTCCAGAATGCCGAACCACACGGTGACGAACATTTCTTCCGGGTTCTGCTGGTACAGCTGCTGGTTGACGGTCTCCAGGACCGCGCCCGGGGAGAGGCCGGCCATGGCCGCGTTCTGTACCAGGATCTGGCTGATCATCATGAAGAGGGCGGCAGGAACGCCTTTGCCGGAGACGTCCGCGATCACAAGGGCAAGATAGTCTTTGCTGACCAGGAAATAATCGTAGAAATCACCGCCCACTTCCTTTGCAGGATGCATTGAGCCGTAGATCTCGAAGTCATTCCGGTTCGGAAACGGCGGAAAATCACTGGGAAGCATGGAAGCCTGGATACGTGCGGCCAGAGCCATCTCCGTGCTGATGCGCTCTTTTTCCGAGGTGATCCGGGTGAGATTTTCCATGTACCGGAGCGTATCCTCTTCCATGCGGCCGATGGAAGACGCCAGGATCCGGATCTCTCCGATATCGCTGAGACTTTTCAGGGAGCCCTCGGGAGCAAGAGAATTCTCTTCGGCGAAGCGCAGGGTCTCGCGGGCAAGGAGCTTGACCGGGCGGACGATGCGCCGGCCGAAATAGTAATGCGCCGCGGTGGATGCGATCATGGCGCAGAAGACCAGAGCGGCGGCGATGAGCTGCAGGTAGGAATAACGTCCGTGATTCAGCTCGGTCATCTCTGCCTGCACAGTCAGGACGCCCTTCACCGTACCGTCGCTTCCCTTAAGAGGGATCATGGTGTGGATAAAAGGCTCTGCTCCCTTCAGGTTTGAGGTCCGCAGGATGGTCTTGTGGGAGAGCGTGCCATCGTAGAAAGCGCGGTATACCTGGCGGTACTCATCGTTCCGCGTCTCCTCTACGTGACCGATGGTCCAGATATCATCCTCCGCGTAGCCGCTGTTCTGGTTCGCGGCATTGAAAACGATGGTGTAGTGATTATAATCAGTGGTGTCGACGCAGTACGCGTAGATAAACGTAAAGTCCTGCTTCTGACATAGCATGTCCAGCATTCCGTTGGTGAAACGATAGTCAGCATCGGCCCCTCCGTTATCCAGATAGGCCTGAAGTCTGTCGGGGTTCACGGTGGCAGCGGCTGTTTCAGCTGTCTTGAGCATGGTCTCGCTGTATGCGGTCGTCATGCCCGTCGTGAATCTGGTGTAGCCGATATAGCCCACCAGGCTGCTGAACAGGATCAGAAGAACAAGAACATAGGAAATAATACGGAAATTCAGACTTTCAAAAAGTCGTTCATATTTTTTCATAATATCCAGTATAGCACAACTTCGGGGGAGAGCAGGCATGATTCGCGCAGTTCTGATCTGTATGATGGTTTTTTTCCTCGCGACATTTGTTCAGCGGGTGTGCGGCTTCGGCATGGGGATCGTCGCTATCGTGATCCTGCCGTATCTCATTGGTTCCCACACCCAGACTGCCGCGTATACCAACATGCTCAGCGCGGTCAGCTCCATCTGGCTCGCTTTTAAATTCAGGAAGATCGCAAAGTGGAATCTGATCGCGCCGCTGCTAGCCGGAAGCTTCTGCGCCACCTTTCTGACAGTCCGGCTGTCCAGAGGAGCTTCCTTCGATCTGCTGGAGAAGATCCTGGGAGCGGTGCTGGTGCTGATGTCCATTTATTTTCTGTTCTTCAAAGGAAAGCTTTCCATCCGTCCCGGAATCCGGAATGGATTTCTCACCGGAGCCTGCGGCGGTGTGCTGAACGGTCTCTTTTCCACCGGCGGCCCGCCCATCGTCCTCTACCTGCTGGGTACGACCGAGGGACATGCGGCCTATCTTGCCACCATTCAGGCATATTTCGCTTTCAATAACGTGTATGCTACCATCATCCGCTTCCTGAACGGACAGATCACTGCAGAGATGATGCCGGGACTGGCGGGAGGCTTTGCGGGCATGATACTGGGCGTCTTCTTCGGAGGAAAAATGGAGAAATACATCCCCGATCAGATGTTCCTGAAGCTGATCTACATCCTGATGGCTTTCAGCGGACTGATGATGCTGTTCTGAAAAACGGGGATACCGTCCGGAGAGGATATGGGTGCTGCCCGGGGACTGTTCCGGAGAGGGCTGTGTTCACAGATACTCTGCGACAACCTGCCATGCTGCAGTCAGCCGGTCGACGGACCAGGCTGCATTTGCTGGACTGGTGGAGGGGAGTTTCACGGCTTCCCGCCCAGTGACCGGAAAGATATATTTCATATAGAGCTTGTGGGATGCCGCGCCGTTGCAGAAAACGGCGCGGATTTTTGCTGTCTCCAGAATGGGAGAGAGATCGTTCGGCGTCACGTTGGTGATGCTGGAATCGGAGGCGCCAGTGATCTCGCAGGAAGCGATGGTGTCCCAGAGCGCGATATGGTTCGAGAGCAGCATGGCACGCTTTTCTTCTGTTGAAGAAGGGACAAAGACTGGGCAGACTGCCGGAACCGGACTGTCTGCAGGACAGCTGCCTTCAGAAGAACTGCCTGTGGGACAGCCGCCTGATTCTCCGTGCCAGTCCAGCACCCGGGCCATCACCTTCCAGAAGCGGTTCTGCGGATGTCCGTAGAAAAACTGCGCCTCCCTGGATTTTGGCGAAGGAAACGAGCCCAGGATCAGGACTCTGGAAGTTTCGTCGTAGAGGGGAGGGATGGGGTGGATGAGATAGATGCTGTTCATGGACGGGTTCCTTTCTGATGGTCAGGTCAAAAACTCTTGATATCTGATGGCCAGGTCAAAAACCTTGCTTTTGTAAACGGGTCAGAAACTTTTGATATCTGGTGAGCGAGTCAAAACCCCTTGTTATTTGGCAGTCTGGTCACAAATCCTTATTATCAGGCAGTCTGGTCACAAATCCTTGCTTTTTAGAAAATGTGGACACAATAAAACAGGAAATTTGACTTGTATTGGACGGGAATGAAGAACATTGAAAATCTGAGAACGAGTTTAAAAGGAAAAATCGCAATTATCAAGGGAAAATGCTCTGATTTGATAAAAATCCTGTCGAAATGTCGTTTTTCCTGTGTCCACTTTTTTAAAAATCGGAGATTCGTGACCACTCGCCTGTTCCGGCGCCGGAAAAGAGCAAATGGCAGCCGAAAAAGAGCAAACGGCGGCCGAAAAAGAGCAAATGGCGGCCGACACCTGGAAAATGAACTTCCGAAAACTTCCAGCAATAAGAAAAAACTGTCGGCAGCGATCAATGCTGCCGGCAGCTTAAGAAAGTTTGTCAGATGATGTTCACGACCTGCGGGATATTTCCGGCGCCGAGTTTTGATTCGGCGTACGCAGCGACTTTCTCCAGGGAGAAGGGATCCGCTGCCGCCCGGGCGGCCTGGAGCTCCTGCTCGTCTCCGTCTGCTGTGACCTGGGCAAGTGCTTCTGCCCGCTTTTCCGCAGCTTCCGGTGTCAGCTTCAGGTCCGCGGCAAGATAGAAACCGTTGTTCTCGCCGTAGAAGATGTAAGCCGATGCGTCCGTCACGCCGGGAAGCGTCTTCATCGTCTTCTCAATGGCGTAGAGGTTCGGGAAGGAACGTCCCATGGTGCGCTCCGCCATGACGATCCTGCCGCTGTGCTCCATAAGATCCAGGGAACCGTCGGGAAGGATGCGGGCGGTGTAGGGCGTCTCGTAGATCATGCCCTGACCGTAAGGATTCTTGTAGACCGCGGTGGCGCCGTCAAACTTCTGGTCCTTGATGTACAGGCGTCCCCAGCCGCCGAAGGGCTTCTTCTGCAGGGTCTCGTCCATGACGTAGACCTTCAGTCTCTGATCCTCCGGCACATTCTTCATGAGGCGGGTCTTTCTCGCAGCGGAGAGGGCGCGCTCAAGGTCGCCGGCCCGGAGCTCGTAGTGCTTCGGGTAGATGGTCTCCGGAAGCTGTCTCCGGATCTGATCCACGGATTCCACGCTCATCAGCGCCATCACCACAGACTCATAGACTGTCATGAAGACCTGCAGCTGCTCTTTGTCGAAGCGGTTCTCCCAGTAGCGCAGTTCGTAGTAATAGCCGCGCCAGTCGCTCATGATCATGAGGTGGAAGGGCAGGGAGTCAAGGTGGATCGGCTGCTTCTCCGCGGGACGGCCGCCGATGGTGTCGATGTTCAGGATATCGCCCTGGTACTGGAAGAACATCTCGTCCGGGTGCTGGGTGGAGATATAGCAGCGCATGGTCTCCATGATCTGGTCCGCGTTTCTCTTCAGGAATGCAGCGACCTTCTCATGGGGCTTCTCGGTCTGGCGGTACAGGTAGGTCAGGAACAGCGGGCCCACCAGTCTGTTCCAGCGGCTGTCGGTACGGCCGCTGTGGATGCTGGAGCTGATCGTATCAGTCTCGTTCATGAAGAGACCGATGCAGTAGTTGAAGGCGGACAGGAACAGCACGTTCTCGGAGACGCCGAACTTCTGGCAGTAGCCCTTCAGTTTGCTGCGGCTGATCTGGTAGAAGTGGTTCCGGAGGTTCGCGTTGTGGCCGTGAGCCAGGTCATAGCAGTCTCTGCGGGTAAGGATGCTCTTCCTTACACGGAAGCCCTTCGTCAGCTCCTGGAAGTACTCGATGTTCTTCTGACGGAGTCCGGCGGCATCCTTCGCCTTGTAATCCAGCACGTACTCGTAGTAGCTGTAGCCCTCGAACTTCAGCTTTTCGCCGGCGTAGAGACGGTTCAGATCCTCGAAGATGATGTTCAGGCTCATGCCGTCGCCGATGATATGGGCCAGGTCGAAGAAGAAGTAGCGGTTCTCCTCAGTGCGGATGATGTAAGCGTGATACAGGAGCTCGCCCTGCTCGTACATGAAGGGCTTCACCATGGTCGGGAACTCTTCCTGCCACTGCTGTTCCGTCATGTCGATGACCGGGAGCACCACTTCGCGGCTGTCGTCGCGGAAGTTCTGGTAAACGCCGTTCTCATCCTTCTGGATGATGTCCTTCATCTCCGGATGCACTTCGAAGAGATCCTTGACGGCCTGCTGCAGCCGGTCAAGATCCACCTCGGGATCCAGTCTCCAGCAGAAGGGCAGGTTGGAAGTCGTGTTGCCGCGCATGACGTAGGCAAAGTAAAGCTGCAGGGTGGTGAGAGGATAGACCTCGCGGACGCTGTAGTCGATGGTCTCTGCGTTCTGCTTCTCAATATAGAGCTTCTCCAGCTCAAGGACGGTGGAGTGCTTCACCAGGTCGTCCAGGGTCATGCTGAGCTTCGTCTGATCGTAGATGGAGGAGAGAAGCATGATGCTGCCCATGGAATCCAGACCTGCCTCGTAGAGATCCATATCCGTGCCGAAGTTCTGGTGACCGAGCTGTGCCGCCGCGATCTCGTAGAACGTCTTCTGGAGATCCGTCTCGGGAAGGCGCATGACTTCCTGGGTCTTCTTCGCGTTCTTCAGCTCCTCAAAGAAAGCGGAGCGGATGATCTTCTTGGAAGAAGTCTTTTTGAAGGGTTTCTTCCTGATGTGGCTCCTGAGGATCCGCTTGAAGGTCGGAAGCTTCGCGTTGATCTGCTGGACCAGTTCTTCCACAGCGGACTCCACGTTCCGGATGCCGTGATCCTCAGCGTACTTGAAGTTCGGGTAGATCTCGGCGCAGATCATGTCGTTGTCGCCGTAGATCAGCACGTCCTCGGTGAGAGGCTCGTCCACAAACATGTTCTCCAGCTCTTCCGGCGCTACGTTCTCGCCGTTGGAGAGGATGATCAGGTTCTTCACGCGGCCGGTGAGATACAGGAAATTCTCGTCGTCCAGATATCCGAGGTCGCCGGTGCGGAGCCAGCCGTCTTCGGTGAGGGCGGCAGCGGTGTTTTCCGGATCCTTGTAGTAGCCCATCATGACGGAGGGGCTCTTCACCTGGATCTCACCGTCGACGACGCGGACTTCGCAGCCCTTCACCAGATGACCGACGGAAGCGACCTTGTCGGTCCGGGTCCAGTCCGGAACGGAGATCTTCGGGGAACACTCGGACATGCCGTAGCCCTGCTGGACCGGGATGCCAAGCTCGTAGTAGTGGTTCGCCAGCTCCGGCGCGAGATATCCGCCGCCGCAGACCAGTCTGTTCAGACGATGGCCCAGGACCTGGTGCGCCGCTTCTCTGCCGGTCATGCCGGGGTTCGTCGCCAGCAGGCTCTGGATGCGGTTGTAAAGCGCCTTTGCCAGCATAGGCACCATACGGATCACGGTGGGCTGGAAATGCTGGATGCCCTGGGCGATCTTGGAAAGCTCCGGATTCAGCGCCACATTGCCGCCGTAGCGCGCGGTGAGCAGGATGTCGCAGGTGATGCAGAACACATGGTGGATGGGCAGAACGTTCAGGCAGGTATCCTGAGACGCATCGCCCGGCTCGTCATCGTTGAACACGTTGTCCGTCAGGTTTCCGTGGCTCAGCATGACGCCCTTGCCCTTTCCGGTGGTGCCGGAAGTGAACAGGATCATGGCGAGATCGGAGGGCTTCGTGTCAGGCCTTACATAAGGAGCAGTTGCATACTCCGCGAGAATATCCTCGGAGCACTGCACGTTCCGGCCCTGCTGCAGGCAGTAGATGGCGGAGAGACCGGGACAGCGGTCCTCGATGCCCTGGATGCGGCGCACGTAGTCCCAGTCATAGAACAGCACGTCCACATCGGAACGGTTCAGGTTATCGGAAAGAGTTTCGAAATCCAGCTGGATGTCCAGCGGAACACTGACAGCGCCGCCGGCCATCAGGCCAAACATCAGAGCGATGTAGTGGGGACCGGCGCTTCCAAGAAGACCGACCTTGATGGGATGGCCGACTTTGCGGCCGGTCTCCGCGGCCCAGGAAGCAAAGGCGTGGCATTCCGCGCCTAGATGGCGGTAGGTGACGTCATAGATGGAATCGTTTCTCTCATAGCGGAGAAACACTCTGTCGGCGAATTTTTCGCACGCCTGGTCTAAAAGGTCCGTGAGAGTGTGGATGTTTTCATGCAATAGAACAGGTACTTCGGTCTTCTTCATAATTATTTAAAACCTCCTTGACGGTGGGAGAGTGAAATGATAGTATCGAGATACTTACGTATCAACAGCGACAATAGTATCATTAAATTCGGGAAACGCAAGAGGCTGAAGAAAAGTGGTACGACAGGTGTACGAAAATATCAAAGATACTGTTTGTTAAAATTGTATCATTCAGAAACGCGCTGCACAAGAGGAAAACAGTGCATTTCATCAACCGCAAAGACAAAAAGGAGTATCCTCTTTATGAGACGGAGACAGGAAACAACTGAAATGCTGAAGGAGAGCATGGGCGACGCGCTGCTCTCTTTAATGAAAGAAAAACCGCTGGAAAAGATCACGATCGAAGAAATGACGGCAAAAGCGGACGTGGGCCGCGTCACCTATTTCCGCTATTTTAAATCGAAGGACGAGGTCCTGGCCTACAAGTTCCGGAAGCTCTGGGAGCGCTACACCACGGAAAACGGGAAAGTGGATCTCCGGGAGCGGTCCTTTGCGGCCAGGGAGTACTTTGCATTCTCGCTGGGCATGCGTGACACTATAGACCTCGTGTACGAGCGGGGACACCAGGAGGCCTTCCTAAGAGCCGTCCTGGAGGTGATCCGGAGTTATTACGTAGTCAGCGACACGGCGGCGGAGTACGCCCGGAGCTACTACGCCTACGGTCTGTTCGGCCTGTTCAATACCTGGGTGCGCCACGGGTACCAGGAGACGCCGGAGGAAATGGCGAACATATTCATGGGGATTAAGTAACTGAAGATCTTTCAGGCATGATATAATCAGAAAGACAGGAAGAAAATCGCCACGGAGGAAACAATAGTATGGAAGAAACTATGAACAGCGGCGCGAAGTTCTGCGACAACTGCGGCGCGCCGATCCAGCCCGGCCAGAAGTTCTGCGACAACTGCGGCCAGAAGATCGTCTATACCGAAGCGCCTGCAGCTGCACCCGTTCCGGCGGAGGAGCCGCAGCAGTATCAGGGATTCCCTGAGGAACCGCAGGAACAGGAGCAGGGCCAGGGATTCCCGGAGGAGCCGCAGGAGCAGACCCAGGGATTTCCGGAGGAGCCGCAGGAGCAGGCCCAGCAGGGCAGTGCATTCCAGCAGAACAGCTATCAGCAGAACAATTTCCAGCAGAGCACCCAGCAGGGACCGGGCAGACCGTCATCCAACGCGGTCCTTCCCCCGAGACTGGGCTGCGCTATTGCGTATTTTTTCTCTCTGCTCGGCTGCATCGTTCTCTATTTTCTGGGCGACCGGGAGGATGATTTTGTAAGACATCACCTGAACCAGGCGATCGTTCTGGGCGTCCTGCAGGTCCTGATCCGCGTTCTGAAACTCGGCGGCCTTCTGGGATCACTGCTGTCACTGTTTGTTTTATTCGGATGGATCGTCGGAATGTACGGTTCCGTCTCCGGAAAGAAAACGGAGATCCCGCTCATTTCACAGGTGAAGATCTTCTGATCAGGGACTGACGAAAAATGAAGAATACAGTGAGGAAAAAAGCGGAGGGGCTCCTCCGCTTTATTGAAAAGAGTCCGACGGCGTTCCACGCCGTGAGGGAGTTCTCTGAAATGCTGAAAGATGCCGGATTCCTGGAGCTTTCCGAAGGAACGCAGTGGGAGCTTCTGCCCGGCAGAGGTTATTTTGTAACACGGAACGGCTCCTCAGTGATCGCCTTCAGGCTGCCGGAGGAACACGCGGGCAATGCCGGCACCCCGGCGGGGTTTCAGATCATGGCAGGCCACAGTGATTCTCCGTCCTTCAAGATCAAGGAGAACCCGGAGATCCGGGTGGAGAACGTCTACATCAAACTGAATGTGGAGAAATACGGCGGGATGCTGTTCGCACCCTGGTTCGACCGGCCGCTGTCCGCGGCGGGCCGGATCATCGTGGAGAGGGACGGCCGCCTGTACAGCAGGCTGGTGGACGTGGACCGGGATCTTCTGCTGATCCCGAATGTGGCGATCCACATGAACCGCAAGGTGAACGAAGGCTTTGCCTATGACCCGCAGAAAGACCTGCTCCCTCTTTATGGTATGTGCGGTGAAGGAAAGTCCTTCCTCAGTGCGGTGGCGGAGGCTGCCGGCGAAAAGGAAGAGGACCTGCGCGGCATGGACCTGTTCCTGTACAACCGGCAGAAGGGAACAGTCTGGGGGCCGGAGGACTGCTTTCTGTCCGCGCCGCGCCTCGACGACCTCGAGTGCGCCTACGCGTCGGTCCTGGGACTCATCGCAGCGGAGCCGGCAGAGAGCATTGCCGTGAGCTGCGTCTTTGACAACGAGGAGGTGGGGAGCACCACGAAGCAGGGCGCCGCTTCTACCTTCCTGAAGGACACGCTCCGCCGGATCACCGCCTGCCTCTCTGGAAGTGAGACAGGTTCTCTGCCGGAGGGACAGTTCACGCGGGCGCTTTCCCGCAGCTTCATGATCTCTGCGGACAATGCCCATGCGCTGCACCCCAATCATCCGGAGCTTTCCGATCCGGTGAACCGCCCGGTGATGAACCGCGGCATCGTCATCAAACACAACGCGAACCAGAAGTACACCACCGACGGCGTATCCGCTGCCCTGATGCGGATGATGCTGAAAAAGGCGGGACTTCGGTATCAGGAATTCCTGAACCGCAGCAATATGGCCGGCGGGTCCACCCTGGGCAATATCTCGGGCACCCAGGTGTCCCTGAACACAGTGGACATCGGGCTTCCCCAGCTGGCCATGCATTCACCCTACGAGACCGCGGGTACCAGGGACTTCGGGGATCTCGTTACTGCCGCGGAGATGTTTTTCTCCCTTTCGTACTCGGAGACGGAGGACGGCGGCTTCGGCTGGAAGTGACCGGTTCAGTCCTCCCGGAGGGCGTACCAGTCAGTCCAGGTGCGGAACGCGGAAGGAACAGCAAAAGAGCGGAGCTCTTCCCTTGTGAGGGACAGAGTTCCGTTTTTATTTTCACCGTGTCCGGCTGCGGGCCCGCCTCCCTGTCCGGCTGCGGCTCCGTCCTTCGGGGCGGGGCTCCCTGCCTGCGGAAAGGCGGAGACCAGGACTTCGTAGGCGGTCATGTGCCATTCCACATGGGTAAAGATATGCTTTCCCTCCGGCAGCGGGGCGATCCTGACAGGATCCGCGCCGAGTCTCCTTGCCGCGTCCAGGGCTTCCTCCGGAGAGAGACGGCCCGGGAATCCGGGGAACTCATAAAGCCCTGCAAGCAGCCCCCGGGAGGGGCGCTTCCGGAAAAAGAACCGGTCCGCGTCCCGGAGAATGAGAATGGTCCGCTCTTCGATACGCCGCGGTTTCTTTGCAGCTTTGACCGGCAGGGAGAGCGCTGTGCCCGCGGCGAAAGCCCGGCAGCACGAACGCAGCGGACACACCTCGCAGAGAGGCGCTCCGTTCGGGACGCATACCACAGCCCCAAGCTCCATCAGCGCCTGGGTGAAGTCTGATACAGAGGAGGAGACAGGGGACGGTTCTCTGTCTCCTTTGTCTGAAGCGAGCAGCGGCCGGATCTCCGAAGTGAACTTCTGCTTCGTGGCTTCCAGGGAGATATCGTCCGCGTTGTTTGTGAGGCGGGACCAGACCCGCAGCACGTTTCCGTCGACTGCGGGCACGGGAATGCCGAAGGCGATGGAAGCGATGGCGCCGGCGGTGTAGGAGCCGATGCCCGGCAGGCGGAGGAGCGCTTCATGATCGGCAGGAAGCTTCCCGCCATAGTCCCGCACCAGCACCTCCGCGCATTTCTGCAGATTCCGCGCCCTGTTGTAGTAGCCGAGCCCCTCCCAGAGCTTCATGAGGCGGTCCTCCGGGCAGGCGGCGATGGCAAAAGCGTCGGGCAGGGCTTCCCGGAACCGGGTAAAATAGCCCTTCACCGCTTCCACCCGGGTCTGCTGCAGCATGATCTCGGAGATCCAGACATCCTCCGGATCTCCGGTGTCTCTCCAGGGCAGGATCCTCTTGTTTTTTCTGTACCAGAGGAGAAGGGCGGAGCGGACTGCGGAAAGTTCCTCTGTCGGGAAAACGGAGGGGCTTTCGTTTTCTTTCGCGGAAGATCCGGTGACCCGGGGTGTTTCAGATGATGCGGATATTGCTCTCATGTAAGGGTCAGCTCCTCTTTTGTGCTCTATCATTTCTGTCTTGCTTGCAATCAATATACGAAAGCGGTAAAATAAAGGCAAGCTTTTTGAATCTATTCAAACCAAAGACGGAGGTATATTGACATGGCATTAGTAACTTCTACCGAGATGTTCAAGAAGGCATATGACGGCGGATACGCGATCGGCGCTTTCAACGTCAACAACATGGAGATCGTCCAGGGAATCACCGAGGCTGCTGCAGAGCTTAAGAGCCCGCTGATCCTTCAGGCTTCCGCAGGCGCCAGAAAGTATGCAAACTCCATCTATCTGGTAAAGCTGGTCGAGGCTGCAGTTGAGCTTCATCCGGAGATCCCGATCGTTCTTCACCTGGACCACGGCGCAGATTTCGCAACCTGCAAGGACTGCATCGACGGCGGCTTCACCTCTGTCATGATCGACTATTCCAGCCACTCCTTCGAGGAGAACATCGCGGAGACCAAGAAGGTCGTTGAGTACGCACACGCACACGGCGTTGTTGTTGAGGCTGAGCTCGGATCCCTGGCAGGCATCGAGGACGATGTCAACGTCAGCGCTGAGGATTCCTCCTACACCCGTCCCGAAGAGGTCGAAGAGTTCGTTTCCCGCACTGGATGCGACTCCCTCGCTATCGCTATCGGAACCAGCCACGGCGCATACAAGTTCAAACCCGGCACAAATCCGAAGCTCCGCATGGACATCCTGGAAGAAGTCTCCAAGAGACTCCCGGGCTTCCCGATTGTTCTGCACGGATCTTCCTCCGTTCCGCAGGAATATGTCAAGATCATCAACGAGAACGGCGGCGCTCTGAAGGATGCTATCGGCGTTCCGGAAGATCAGCTTCGTGAGGCTGCAAGACGTGCAGTCTGCAAGATCAACATCGACTCCGACCTGCGTCTCGGCCTGACCGCAGGTATCCGCCAGCACTTCGTGCAGCATCCGGATCACTTCGATCCCCGTCAGTACCTGTCCGACGGCCGCGCGAACATCAAGGCGATCGTTGCTCACAAGATCAAAGACGTCCTCGGCTCCGACAACAAGATCTGAGCGTTCAGCGAGCGTAGTGCAAATGCATAAAAACAGTCCCGGATTCCGTTTACGGAAATCCGGGACTCAGAACGAAGATAAAGCAGTTTTAGGAATGGACCCCTAAGGCTGCTTTTTTGTCTTAAAACAGAAACACTGGCAAAGCCAGCATTTGGGGGACGGAAAAAGATTCGATTCAAGACGCAAAAAACTGTTTCAGAGGCGTGAATCGGGGAGTGCAGATGAGTACTTTGCCTGTATGCCCCCCAACATCTTCAAATAACCCTGGAGTCTGGCTTTGAGCCCGTTTACGGAATATAGGACGAGAGTCCGTGAATGAGCACCACGCTCGCGGGGAAGAAGCATATCTTTTCATAAACCGCGGCATTGTTTTTTACGCGGAAGAAGAATATAATGTTTTCCGAAGGTTAAAGCCCGGAAAAAAGAGCATCGGATGCGCAGAGCATACCGAAGGGCAGAGTTTAAGAAAAGGGGTATTTGATATGGAGAAGAAGAACATTGACTGGGGAAACCTTGGGTTCGGATACATGCCGACTGATAAGCGCTATGTCTCCAACTGGAAAGACGGCAAGTGGGATGAGGGCGGCCTGATCGATGATCCGACTGTTCAGATCAGCGAGTGCGCAGGCATTCTTCATTACTGCCAGGAGATCTTCGAAGGACTGAAGGCTTACACCTGGGAAGACGGCAGCATCGTGACTTTCCGTCCGGACATGAACGCTCAGAGAATGATGGATTCCGCGGCCCGCATGGAAATGCCTCCGTTCCCGGCAGAGCGCTTCCTCGAGGCAGTGGACGAGGTCGTCAAGGCGAACGCAGCATGGGTCCCGCCGTACGGCAGCGGTGCTTCTCTGTATATCCGTCCGTATATGTTTGCTTCCGGCATCGTGATCGGCGTGAAGCCGGCACAGGAATATCAGTTCCGTATGATCGTCACTCCCGTCGGCCCCTACTTCAAGGGCGGCGCGAAGCCCATCACGATCTGCGTGAGCGATTTTGACCGCGCTGCACCCCACGGCACCGGACACATCAAGGCCGGCCTGAACTACGCCATGAGCCTTCATGCCCATGTCACCGCTCACGCGGCAGGCTACGACGAGAACATGTTCCTTGATCCGGAGACCAGGACTTTTGTCGAGGAGACCGGCGGCGCCAACTTCATCTTCATCACGAAGGACGGCACCCTTGTCACTCCGAAGTCCGATTCCATTCTTCCGTCCATCACCAGAAGATCCATCTGCTACATTGCTGAGAACATGCTCGGCATGAAGGTGGAGCATCGTCCGGTGAAGTTCAGCGAGCTGAAGGATTTCGCTGAGGCAGGACTCTGCGGAACCGCAGCAGTCATCAGCCCCCTGGGAAGAGTCGTCGCGAAGGACGAGGTCATCAACTTCCCGGCAGGTATGGATGAGATGGGACCGGTCATGAAGAAGCTCTACGACACCATCACCGGGATCCAGCAGGGCCGGATCGAAGGACCCGAAGGCTGGATCAGAAAGATCTGCTGATTCTGAAGTTAAGAATTGTAAGCGGGCGCGTACAACGCCCGCTTTCTTTATGAAGAGCACCAGGCGAGGTACATGATCATCATACAAGGAGGCTGAAATGGAACTGATATTGCAGCACGGCCGCCCCGCGGACACAGAGGGACGGCTGCCCCGGGAGATCCGGGTCTACGACTATCT
>CACZFV010000046.1 GCA_902780465.1 uncultured Lachnospiraceae bacterium | reverse complement strand
CAACACGCGCGCGGCGCGCAAGTCCCGCGAGCGGGACTTGAAAAAAGTGTGAAAGGAGAAAAAAATGAAGAAATTACTTGCGGCTGTCCTTGCGGCAGTGATGATGACGGTCATGACGGTGCCGGCATTTGCAGCACGTTGGGAGATCCAGCAGTCCGGAGAGTGGATGGTGGTGCAGGATGACGGTTCCTATGCCACGAACCAGTGGATCAACGACAACGGCACCTATTATTTCGTCGGGCCGGACGGGATCATGCTTAGGAACAACTATACGCCGGACGGCTACTGGGTCGGCCAGAGCGGCGCGTGGGAAGCGCAGTGGGGACAGAGGAGAGACCATGTGGAGGCGGAACCCTACAGCGGCGCCACCTACAAGGGGATCTACACCTACAAGTTCTACAAGGATACCTACGGTGACGGCAACGTGCACTGGAGCATGACGGAGGGTTATGACGGAAAGGTGCTCAGCACCTATGAGCTGTATCCCATGAGCTTATTTGCCTACGAGATCATGGATATCTACTCCGGGGAATGCAGGGGGTACCTGAGCGTGGACAAATTCCGCGAAAATATCTATGTTTCCATTGGAAATGATACTCAGAACTGCAAGCTGCAGTATTGAGATCAGAATGGCGGAAGGATCCGGCGAAGAGCCGGATCCTTTTTTGTGCGCAGCTGCCGGAGTGTGGTGTCTCCTGCGTTCAAAGCCGCGTTCCGTGTGTTATAATAATAAAGTCCGGCGGAGAACGCCGGAAACGGAACCCGGCATGAAATACCGGAGGAAAAAAACAGTATGATCAGGAAAAAAGCAAGCACGTCAGGATCAGACCGGAATCTGGATTTCAATACGACCTGGAGCACTGCGGCAGGGGAACTGCGCCTCGTGCCGATGGACAAGTCCGGGGGCTTTTCGGTACGCCCGGGGATCTACGAGCTCCGCGGCTCCATGGCGCTGCGGGGCGGAGTGAACTTCACTGTGCACTCCGCCGGGGCGACAGCGGTGACGCTGGTCCTGTTCCACAGGGAGGAAGACGAACCCTACGCAAGGATCCCCTTCCCCGAGCATTACAGGATCGGCGACGTGTGGGCGATGATCGTCTTCGGACTGGATATTGAAGAGTTCGAATATGCATACAGTGTGGACGGTCCCTGGGATCCCGGGAAGGGTCTGCTGTTCGACAAAAACAAATATCTCCTGGACATCTACGCAAGAGCCGTGACGGGTCAGAGCAACTGGGGAGTGAAGAACAGCGGCTTTTACAAGGCGCGGGTGGTGCGGAACAACTTCGACTGGGAGAAAGAGAGCTTCCCCTTCATAAAAATGGAGGACCTGGTGATCTACGAGCTGCATGTGCGCGGCTTCACGAAGCACAATTCCTCCGGTGTCTCCGCGCCTGGGACTTTCCGGGGACTGATAGAGAAGATCCCTTACCTGAAGGCTCTGGGCGTCAACGCGGTGGAGCTTATGCCGGTGTTCGAGTTCGACGAGAGCGCGGACGAGCGGGAGTACAACGGAAAACGGCTGATGAACTACTGGGGCTACAATTCCGTCAGTTTCTTCGCGCCGAACACGAGCTATACCGCGGCCCTTGAGTACAACCGTGAGGGGAATGAACTGAAGACCCTGATCCGGGAACTGCACAGGAACGGCATCGAGTGCATTCTGGACGTGGTGTACAATCACACAGCGGAGGGGGACGAAAGAGGCCCGGTGATCTCCTACAAGGGCTTTGACAACCAGATCTACTATCTGCTGACCCCGGAAGGAAAATACTATAACTTCAGCGGCTGCGGGAACAGTGTGAACTGCAACCACCCGGTGGTGCAGGACCTGATCCTGGAGAGCCTGCGCTACTGGACCACCGCTTATCACGTGGACGGATTCCGCTTCGATCTTGCCAGTATCCTGGGGAGAAATGAGGACGGTTCGCCTATGACGAATCCTCCTATTCTGGAACGGCTGGCCTGCGATCCGGTGCTGAGCGACGTGAAGCTGATCGCTGAGGCCTGGGACGCCGGCGGATTGTACCAGATCGGCGGTTTCAGCTACCGGGGCCGCTGGGCGGAGTGGAACGGAAGGTACCGCGACGACCTGAGGGATTTCCTGAAGGGAGATTTCTCACTGTGGAAGACTGCCGCGGAGCGTATCACCGGCTCCCGCGACATCTACGACCCGGCGCGGCGGGGATTCAACGCCTCCATAAACTTCCTGACCTGCCACGACGGCTTCACACTGAACGACCTCTATTCCTACGCCGGAAAACACAATGAGGAGAACGGCTGGAACAATACGGACGGAAGCGACGACAACCGCAGCTGGAACTGCGGCGTCGAAGGAGAGACCGGGGACGAAAACATCAACCGCCTCCGCAGAAAGCTGATGCGGAACGCGATGACCGTGCTGATGCTGAGCCGCGGGACGCCCATGGTGCTGTCGGGCGATGAATTCATGAATTCCCAGTGGGGCAACAACAACGCCTACTGTCAGGACAATGAGATCTCCTGGCTGAACTGGGAGGACCTGAAACGGAACCGGACCTTCCATGACTATGTACAGGCGCTGATCCACTTCCGGAGAGCGCATCCGGTGATACGGAAAAAGCACGGCGACTGCTCCCTGGGGATGCCGGAGATGCGGATCCTGGAACCTGACTGGGGTGCAAGGACGCTGGGCGTGATCTATGCAGGCAGAACAGAGGACGGACGCGTGGACGATGTCGTCTTTCTCGCGGTGAATGTGCACTGGGAGCCTCAGACGCTCCGCATTCCTGACGGCAGACTGTGGCGTGTGGTGATGGACACGGAGCAGGAGGACGGCGGAGTTCACGAAGGGACCCGGGGGTACGGAGAAAACCAGGGGCGGACAGTGCGCGGAGAGGTATGGCTCGCGCCGAGATCCGTACAGGTGCTGGTGCTCTGCGGAGCATGAGCCGGAGCGCATCACGAATATCCTTTTTTACGAGTAAAGACCAATCTGTTGAGAACAGAAAGGAGACTGCAGAATGGAAAAGAAGCTTCCGATCCAGGAATACGACATTGATGCTGTATCAAGAACAGAGGAGGACACGACCGGAGACGGAAAAGTGGACACTGTTTCTTTTGATGTCAACGGAGACGGGAAGGCCGACGTCATTGTCATGGACTTTGACGGCGACGGCGTCCCGGACGCTGAAGTAGTCTACCGGATCGAGGACGATTCCGCGGACCGGAAGGAAATGGAGCTCCTGGAAAAGCTGAGCGAAGAGGAAGAGGACGCAGTCGAAGAGGACGCGGAAGAAGAGGCAGTCGTAGTGGACTGCGAAGACGACACAGTTGAAGCAGACTGTGAAGGGTAAATTGTCCGGTGAGAGTCAGAAAACGGAATGTAAGATTACTTCTCGCTGCGGCGGCAGTGCTTCTTTGTCTGTACGGCATTCCGCGGCTCCTGGCGCCGGAGTACGGGCTTCCGGGAAGCGGTGTGCGGCCCGGGGGAATTCCTTCCGCCGGCGGAACGCCCGGACTGGGCGTCGCCGGGGAGGCGCCCCAGAGCATTCCTGATTACAGCGGACAGGATATCCTGGTCCTGAACGGAAATGTCCCGTATTTTACGGAGGTGGAGCTGAAGGAGCTGGAGGGGGAGCACTACAGTGTTCCGGACCCTCTGGGGCGCTGCGGCATGGCTTATGCGCGGCTGGACCGGAGGATGATGCCCCAGGGGACGCGGGGCAGTATGGGAACCATCCGCCCCAGCGGCTTTAAGAACGCGAAATACCCGGACCTGATCCCGGACCTGTATCTCTACAACCGGTGCCATCTCATCGCCTGGTGCCTCACCGGGCAGGAGGGCACTCTTCAGAATCTGTTTACCGGGACCCGGCATCTCAACAAGGACCTGATGCTTCCCTACGAGACGGAGATCGCCGCTTATCTTGACGGGTCTGTCCGGCATGTCCTGTACCGCGTGACACCGTATTTCAAAGGAAACGAGCTGGTATGCAGAGGGGTGGAGCTGGAAGCCTGCTCTGTCGAGGACCGGGGAAGGGATCTCTGCTTCCACGTGTTTCTCTACAATGTCCAGCCCGGCGTCCGGATCGATTACAGGACCGGGGAGAGCCGGGCGGAGCGTTAACAGGCGGTTCATGAGCAAGGGCTGAAGCGGATCGCGAATGTCCGTTTTTACTCCTCGGTTTCCGGCTGGACCCAGACAAAGCGGCGGGGCGGTGCGTTTTCGTCCCGGACAAGAAGCGGCAGGATATTTCCGGGCCTGATCCGGATCCGGTCAAGCTGTTCCAGCGGCACCCAGACATATTCCAGATGATAGTGCTTTGTCTCAGCAGGATCAAACCCATCGAAGCGGCCCTCGGCAGGAATGCCGGGGGCTGCTTTTTCTGTCCGGAAGCGCACCCGGTAGTAGAAGCAGAGCTGCTGAATGGTGCGGCCTTCCCAGGGGAAGAACAGTTCTCCCACGCCCGCGAAGCCGGTGATCTCCATTTCGGAATGCAGTTCCTCCCGGAGCTCCCGGATCAGGGTCTCGTCTGTTTTCTCCAGGGGCTGCACATGGCCGCCGGGGAGGTAGTACTCGTTTTTGCCGATGGTCCGCTCCAGAAGGACGCGGCCTTCGTGGATCAGAATGGCGGCGGTCCGCACCGCCAGAGTGAAGCGGCGGTCCGGGATGGTGAAGCGGAGGTCATTCTGCTCGTGGGGGGCTTTTGCCACGCGGAAGGAGACATCCTCCTCCAGTTCCCGCAGGGTTTCCGGGGCGTCCCCCTCCAGTTCCCGCAGGGCTTCCGGGGTGTCGGCGTCCTTCAGTTCTTCAGGAAACTGCGCCTCGACCGCGGTGACGAGCTCCGGGTGCCGGCGGATCACTTCCCGGCCGCCGGTCCCTGGCGGCAGGGCGGCGAGCTCCGGAAACAGGGAAGCGGGAAAGAGAACCGGGGAACCTTCTGTTCCCTGATAAGAAAGGCGGATGATGCGGTCCGGCGCTTTCTGAAATGCTTTGATCATGCGGTGAAGGCTTTCTTCCGTGACCAGGGGCTGGTCCGCGGGGCAGAAGAGGCAGCCGTCAGGAAGCTGCTCCGCGGACAGTTTCTCCGCGGACAGTTTCTCCGGGGCAGCGTGGATGTCAGAAACGGACTCCGTGCCGGCGCAGTTCAGCGCGGTCAGGGCGAGGCGGATGGCCTGGTTCCGTTCCGGCAGGTCGTGAAGCAGTACCCGGACGCTGTTTTCCCGGCACCAGGCGGCGATCTCCACGTGCCGGGTCACCACCAGAAGGTCCCGGGGCGCTGATTCCTGGGGTGCTGCTTTAAACAGCGGCGCTGCTGCCTTCAGGATCCCGTGATACAGCGGTGCGCCGCGGAAGGAAGCCAGAAGCTTGTTGCCTCCGAAGCGTTTTCCTTCTCCTGAGGCCATGATGACGCAGACGATCCTCACAGAGGTCACCTCCTTATTGCTCCGCCAGGTACTTTTCCGCGCTGCGGACAGTGTTTACGAGGCAGCGGATCACTTCCACCGGATACTTTCCGGCTGCGGTCTCGCCTGTGACCATCACAGAAGCTGCGCCGTCCAGCACCGCGTTGAAGATATCACTGACTTCCGCCCGGGTGGGCACGGGGTTCTGCTCCATGGAAGCAAGCATCTGTGTCACGACCATAAAGGCCTTTCCGGCGGCACGACATCTGGCGGCGATGGTTTTCTGGACGCCGGGGAGCTCCCAGAGGGGCACCGCGTTTCCGAGATCGCCCCGGGCGATGACGATCTCGTCCGCCTCGGGGATCAGGCTTTCGATCATCCGGATGCCGTCTGTGTTCTCGATCTTTGCGAACAGGCGGATGTCTCCGCAGCCGGCCGCATTCAGCGCGGCGCGGACGGTCTTCAGATCCTCCGGGCTCCGGACGAAGGGCTGCATGACGGCGGTGACGCCGTATTCCTTCGCGAAGTCAAGATTCTCCCTGTCGGTCTCCGTCATGGCGGGAGAGTCAACACGGACGCCGGGCAGGGCGATGCTCTTCCGGCTCCTGAGCGTTCCGCCGCGGAGCACCTCGGCGGATGCGGAGGAGACCGGCGGTCTTTCTCTGTCATGCGGGCAGGAGGCAGGCAGGTCGTTCCCGCAGCAGGAGATTTCCGTCACTTTCAGCAGGAGCTTTCCATCATCGAGCAGCATTTCCTGCCCGGGGGTAAGTTCAGAGAGAACAGGAGCCGGCACCGGGATCTGCGGCAGTTCCTGTATGGGAGCATGCGCGCCGGAGAGGACTTGCGCCGGGGTTCGGGTGCAGGAAAGGCATACTGTGGTTCCTTCTTCCAGGCCCAGAGGCTCCGGCAGGGCGCCGGTGCGGAGCTCCGGCCCCTGCATGTCGATGAGAAGCTGCGGCCGCACGCCGGCATCGCCCGCGGCGTCCTTAAGAAGGCGGATCATGGGGGCGGCCTCCGGCAGTGTCATATGGGAAAGATTCAGGCGCATGCCTGTCATACCGAGGGAGAGCATCTCCCCGAGGATCTTCCGGTCGGCGCAGGCAGGGCCCAGAGTTCCGTAGATGTCGATCATAAAACTCCTTTCGGAAACAGTTCTTTAACCAGTATAACGACAGGGCGGGAATGTTGCCATACAAAAAAGAGAAAGAGCGGGCGGATGCGGAGGATGTCCCGCCGGGGGAAACCTGTTATAATGAGGCTGTGACAGTGTAATACGGGGCTCGGGAACGGTTTGCGGATCCTGGATGCCCCGGCGTTTGACAAGAGGACAGAATATGCTGGAGATCAGAAGCTTCAGACGGGCGGAATCCCTTGAGGAGGCCTGGGAACTGAATCAGAAAAAAACAAACCGGGTGATCGGCGGAATGCTGTGGCTGAAGATGAGTCACGGACGGTGCGGCACGGCCATCGATCTTTCCGGGCTGGGGCTGGACCGGATCGAAGAGGACGATGAGGCCTTCCGGATCGGGTGCATGGCGACGCTTCGTCAGCTGGAGACGCACCCCGCCCTGAATGCGTACAGCTGCGGGGCGGTGCGGGACGCGGTGAAAAGCATTGTCGGCGTGCAGTTCCGGAACCTTGCGACAGTCGGGGGAAGTGTCTGGGGGCGCTTCGGTTTCTCGGATGTGCTGACGGTGTTCACTGCCCTGGGAGCTTCCGTGGAACTTTATAAGAGAGGGATCCTTCCCATAGAGGAGTTCGCGGCGCTTCCTTACGACAGGGATCTTCTTGTGAGGATCATCGTTCCGAAGTGCGGAGCGGGAAAAGCTGGGTTCGCGGCGCTCTCGGTGCGGAACAGCGCGACGGATTTTCCTGTGCTCACCGTGGCGGCGGGATATTTCCACGGCACCTGTCCCGGGATCCGGGTCGCCGTGGGGGCGCGGCCGCAGAAGGCCGTGCTGCTGGAGGATCCGGAGGGGATCCTGAAAGACGGCGTCACGGCAGAGAGTGCGGCTGCCTACGGGGCCTGGGCCGCGGAGCAGGTGCCGGTGGGCAGTAACCTGCGGGGAAGCGCGGACTACCGGAAGCACCTGACGGAGGTGCTGGTGCGGCGAGCCCTTCTGAAGGCAGCGTCAGCGGGAGATGCCTGGAAAACGGACAATACCAATATCGGAAGGGCAGAAACTGCTGCGGTAAAACCAGACAGTGATCCGGCGGCAGCGAAGTCGGACAGCGCCGGCGGGGCGGATGCCCCGGGCGTCGTTACCTTCGAACTGAACGGCAGGACAGTGCGCCGGGAGATCTCGGCGGATCTCCTGCTGATCGATATGGTGCGGGAGGAGGGCGCTCTCAGCGTAAAGCGCGGCTGCGAGACTTCAAACTGCGGCCTCTGCACGGTGCTGCTGGATGACCTTCCTGTGTTGTCCTGTTCGGTCCTTGCGGCGCGGGCGGCAGGAAGAAAGGTGACGACCCTGGAAGGCATGCAGGAAGAGGCGGCAGAATTCGGCGCCTTCATCGCGGACCAGGGGGCGGAGCAGTGCGGTTTCTGCAATCCTGGCTTCATGATGAACGCCATGGCGCTCTTCCGGGAGGAGCCGGATCCGTCGGAAGAAAAGATCAAAGCTTATCTTGCGGGGAACCTTTGCCGCTGCTCCGGCTATGAAGGACAGCTGCGCGGGATCCAGGACTATCTTGCATGGAAAAAGAGAAAGGAGGGGACACACTGATGAAGGAAGCGCAGGAATACGGGCAGTCGGACGGAAGGGCCCGCAGCCATGAAAAATACGCGGACGTCGTGAAGAACCTCCGGGTGGTGAATACGCCGGTGCGGAAAAAAGACGCGATGAAGCTTGTGACAGGGCAGCCGGTCTATCTGGAGGACGTGGTCCCGAAGGGATACCTGGTGGTGAAGCTGCTGCGCTCCCCCCACGCCAGCGCGCTGATCGAGGAGATCGACATTTCGGCTGCGATGAAGGTGCCGGGCATCGAGGCGGTATTCACCTGGAAGGACGTGCCCCAGGACATGCCGCGCCACACGCTGGCAGGCCAGACCTCGCCGGAGCTGAGTCCTTGTGATCGTCTTGTGCTGGACCGCAGGATGCGCTACGCGGGAGATATCGCGGCGATCGTGGCCGGGGCGGATGAAAAGTGCGTGGACCGCGCGCTGAAGCTGATAAAAGTGAAGTACCAGGTCCTGACGCCGGTCCTCGACATGCATAAAGCAAAGGACGCGGAGATCCTGGTCCACCCGGAGGACAACTGGAATGCCCAGATCCCCTGCGGCGGGGACAGCCGGCGGAATCTCGTCGCTTCCGAGAGCAGCGGCCAGGGCGACGTGGACCGGGTCCTCTCTGAGTGCGACGTTGTGGTGGAGCACACCTTCCACACGAAGGCGGTGCAGCAGGCCATGATGGAGACTTTCCGGACGTACTGCAGCATCGACCCCCTCACCGGGCGCCTGAATGTGATCAGCTCCACCCAGATCCTGTTCCACTGCCGGCGCATCGTCGCCAACGCCCTCGGCATCCCGAAATCCATGGTGCGGGTGATGAAGCCGAGGATCGGCGGCGGCTTCGGGGCAAAACAGTCGGCGATCTCGGAGACTTATCCCGCCTTTGTCACCTGGAAGACAAAAAAGCCCTGCATGCTGATCTTCAGCCGGGAGGAGTCCCAGACGGCTTCTTCCCCGCGCCACGAGATGGAAGTGAAGGTGCGCGTGGGCGGAATGAAGAACGGGAAGCTCAGAGCCATCGACCTCTATACGCTTTCCAACGCGGGCGCTTACGGAGAGCACAGCCCTACGACGGTCAGCCTCTCGGGGCACAAGTCCATCCCCCTGTACCGGGAGCTGGACGCGTTCCGGTTCTCCTTCGACGTGGTATACACGAATGTCATGTCAGCCGGCGCTTACCGCGGCTACGGGGCGCCCCAGGGCATCTTCGCCGTGGAGACCTGTGTCACGGAGTTCGCGGAGAAGGTGGGACTGGATCCCATGCAGGTGCGGGAGATGAACATGGTCCGGGAGGGGGACGTGATGCCGGCCTACGACGGCTCGGTCAACACTTCCTGCACGCTGGACCAGTGCCTCAGGAAGGTGCGGGAGATGATCCGCTGGGACGAGAAATATCCGGTGCGGACCATGCCCGACGGAAAACTCAGGGCGGTGGGCATCGGCCTCGCCATGCAGGGCTCGGGAATTGCCGGGGTGGATACGGGCAGCGCGACGCTTTCCCTGAATGATGAAGGATTCTATATTCTGCGGATCGGCGCGGCGGATATGGGCACCGGCTGTGACACGACTCTGGCCCAGATCGCGGCGGAGGTGCTGGACTGCAGCCCGGACCAGGTGGTCACTGCGGGACTTGATACAGACGCTTCCCCCTACGACAGCGGATCCTACGCCTCCAGCACGGCTTACGTGACGGGCAAGGCGGTGGAGCGCTGCGCCAGGAAGCTGAGGGACAGGATCATCACCATCGGCGCGGAGCTGCTGGGGGTGAAAAAGGAAGACGCTTTCTTCGACGGAAGAAACGTGTACGCGGCTGATCCGGCGGAGACAGAACAGGGCGGGGCAGCATCGCCCGCGTCCCGGAGCGTGTCCCTTGAAAAGATCGCGGAGAAGAACATGTTCTTCAACAATCTGGTCCTTGAGGTGACGGAGATGAACAGCTCGCCCACCTCCCCGCCGCCCTTCATGGCCGGCGCCGCCGAGGTGGAGATCGATCCGGAGACCGGGGAGACGCGGGTGGTGGAATATGACGCCTGCGTGGACTGCGGCACGCCGCTGAACCCGAACCTGACCAGAGTCCAGGCGGAGGGCGGCATCCTCCAGGGCATCGGCATGACCCTCATGGAAAATGTGACTTACAACAGCCGGGGCGTCCCCCGGGAGAACAGCTTTATGCAGTACCGGATCCCATCCAGACAGGACGTGGGACGGATCCGGGTGGAGTTTGCGCCGAGCTACGAGCCCAGCGGGCCCTTCGGTGCGAAATCCATCGGCGAAGTCGTCCTGAACACACCGCTGCCGGCCATCGCGGAGGCAGTGTACCACGCGACGGGCGTGCGCTTCATGGAACTGCCCATCACGCCGGAGATGGTGGCAAAGGCGTTCCGGGAGAAGCGGCAGAAGGAACGGCAGGAGCAGAACAGGGAGAAGAAGGAGCAGAGGTAGCGGAATTGCGGCATTTGACGATCGGGATCCTGGCCCATGTGGACGCAGGAAAGACAACATTATCGGAGGCGCTGCTGTACACAGCAGGAACCATCCGGAAGACAGGGCGTGTGGACCATGGGGACGCTTTCCTGGACACGGACCTGCAGGAGAGGCGGCGCGGCATCACCATCTACGCGAAGCAGGCGGTGTTCCAGGCGGGCGATACGGAGATCACGCTCCTGGACACGCCGGGGCATGTGGACTTCTCCGCGGAGACGGAGCGGACGCTCCAGGTCCTGGACGCGGCGGTGCTGGTGATCAGCGGGCCGGACGGGGTGCAGAGCCACACCCGGACACTGTGGGACTTGCTGCGGACCTACCGTGTGCCTGTATTTCTTTTTGTGAATAAAACGGACCAGCCCGGCGTGAAGCGGGAGCGGGTGATGGAGCAGCTCCGCACCGCGCTGAAGGGGGGATTCCAGGAATTCACTTTTGTTTCTTCCGCGGTGGGCGTCCCGTATGCGGGTCCGAATGCAGGCGCCGGCGTTCCCGGGAAACTGACGGATCTCACGGCGCCGGAGGTCCAGGAGGAACTGGCGGTCCTGGATGAAGAACTGATGGAACGGTACCTGGAGGAGGGAACTCCGGTCGGGAAGAGCGATATGGTACGGCTGATCCGGGAGAGAAAGCTGTTCCCTGTGAGCTTCGGATCAGCGCTACGGCTGGAAGGCGTGGAAGCGTTCCTGCAGGTCCTGTCGGACTACGCGCCGGTGCCCGGGCCGGAGGAGTATCCTCCGGAATTCGGCGCGCGGGTGTTCAAGATCACCCGGGACGAGCAGGGGAACCGTCTCACCTGGATGAAGGTGACCGGCGGTGTGCTGAAGGTAAAGATGGCGCTGCCCCAGGGGCGCGGCCGGGACGAAGTTCTGGCGGACGCCGGGAAAACAGGGCGGACGGATTCGAAGGAGGCGGAGCGGGCGGATTCGAAGGAAGCAGAGCGGGCGGACCAGATCCGCCTGTATTCCGGCTCAAAGTTCACGCCGCTGAAGGAAGCGGAGGCCGGGATGGTGGTCGCCGTGACAGGACCGGTGAACACCCGGGCGGGCCAGGGCCTTGGCTTTGAGGAGAGCGGACGCATGCCGCTGCTCTCGCCGGTCCTGACCTACCGCGTACTGCTTCCGGAGGGAGTGGACGCGGCGGCCATGCTGCCGAAGCTGAAAAGCCTGGAGGAGGAGGAGCCGGAGCTCCATGTCCTCTGGGAGGAGCGGACAAAGGAACTGCACGTACAGCTGATGGGCGCTGTGCAGACAGAGGTGCTGCAGGAGCTGGTGGAGCGGCGTTTCGGCGTGAAGATCTCTTTCGACGCGGGCAGCATCAGCTATCGCGAGACCATCGCCGCCCCCGTGGAGGGCGTGGGGCACTTCGAACCGCTGCGGCACTACGCGGAGGTGCACCTTGTGATGGAACCCGGCGCGCCGGGAAGCGGACTGCAGTTCGCGTCAGACGTCAGCGTGGACCGGCTGGCGCTGAACTGGCAGCGGCTCATCCTGACCCATCTGGAGGAGCGGGAGCACGCCGGCGTCCTGACAGGATCGCCCATCACGGACATGAAGATCACTGTGGCGGCGGGGCGGGCCCATGCCAAGCACACAGAAGGGGGCGATTTCCGCCAGGCCACCTACCGCGCGGTCCGGAACGGCCTCATGTTCGCGGAAAATATCCTCCTGGAGCCGTGGTACAGCTTCGCGCTGACGGTCCCGGAATCCGCCGCGGGCCGCGCCATGACAGATCTGGACCGGATGTCTGCGGTATTCTCGCTGGGAGGCGGGAGCGGAGAAGAGGCCGGCGCAGAGACCGGCGGACCGGGCGAAGACGGTTTTTATGCGTCCGGCGGGGAGATCTACGGCAGCGGAATGACGGTGATCTCCGGCAAGGTCCCGGTCTCCGAGATCCGGAACTACGCGGACGAAGTCCGGGCCTACACAAAGGGAGAGGGCCGGCTTTCGGTCCGCCTTCTCGGATACTTCCCCTGCCACAACGCGGAAGAGGTGATCGATGCTTCCGGGTACGACCCGGAGCTGGACCCGGAGAATTCCCCGGACTCCGTGTTCTGTTCCCACGGTGTGGGAACGGTGATCCCCTGGTACGACGTCCCGGAGTATATGCATCTGCCGGCCGTGCTGGAGACAGACACGGAGGAGCGGGACAGCGCGGAGGGAGAAGGATGGAGCGCCGGAGCGGCAGGCTCCTTTGCGCGCCGTACCGCTTCGGAGGAAGGCCCCTTCCTTTCCGTGGAAGAAGTGGATGCGATCCTTGCCCGGGCGGGCTCTGCCAACAGGAAGAGTTCGGGCATGAAGCGGCCTTACGGGCAGAGAAGAAGGTACAAGGAGACGCTGGAGTACGAAAAACGCAGCGCCGCTTCGGCGGAGGCGCTGCGGAATGCGGAAACTGTCGGAGGCATGGACCGCAGGAAGGAATTCTTCCTTGTGGATGGCTACAATATCATCTTTGCCTGGCCGGAACTGAACGCTCTCGCGCAGGCCAACATCGACAGCGCGCGGCTTGCCCTTCAGGACGCTCTGGCAGACTACCAGGGATACCGGGGATCCGTGCTGATCGTGGTGTTCGACGCCTACCGCGTGGCGGGGCACCAGGTCGAGATCTTCGACTACCACAATATCCACGTGGTGTTCACGAAGGAGGCCCAGACCGCCGACGCCTACATCGAGCAGTTCTCCCATGAGCACGCGAAGACGGACCGGGTGGTGGTGGCCACCTCCGACGGCCTGGAGCAGGTCATCGTGCGGAGCGCAGGCTCCGAGCTCATGTCCGCCCAGGACCTGAAAGAGGACCTGGAGCGCCGGACCGCCGCGGCCCGGGAGAACCACCTGAAGAGCACCACCCCCCGCGACACGACGATGAAAGAAAAACTGGATTCCGCACTCCGGAAGGAGCAGAGGCCCGGTTCATAAAATCCGCAGGCTTCCGGCCCGTGAAGACGCAGATTGTGGAGTGGGCGTTTTGGGATGGATTTTCAAAAACTGTACCCTTTTCAGAACCCAAAGCGGCTTGCAGTCACCTTATTGAATCAAGAAATGGGCGTTTTTCAGCCTTTTTAGAATATCTGTACCCCTGTTTTTAGACAAACAGGGGTGCAAATGTCCTGATATAGTTGAAAAAACGCCCAAATGTCCTGGATAGTTGACATAATCTTGCACATTTTCAAGTGAAAAGGGTACAATTTTCCAAAAAACCATAAAAAACGCCCAGCTGCGCCTTGCAAACTTCCGCCCGCAGCACTCAGGGCTGATGCTTCCGCCCCGCAGCACTCAGGGCTGATGCTTCCGCCCTGCAGCACTCATGTGCTGATGGAGAGCAAAAGCAACTGCAAATGCGTAAAAAAAGAAAACAGAACCCCGTCTCCCGGACAGACGCCCGGGAGGCGGGGTAAATTTTACTGCACAGCGGAATCTTGAATTTTACTCCTCGTCGTGAGCCATCTTGGCCGGGTCGGAGAAGTGCTCCTTGGTGAGCTGGATCACCACACCGGACAGGCCGAGGAGAGCGATCAGGTTCGGGATCGCCATGAAGCCGTTCAGGGTGTCGGCGATGTTCCAGACCAGAGAGAGCTCCAGGGTGGAGCCGATCACGACGATGATGATGAAGGCGACCTGGTAGATCTTCACGTACTGCAGACCGAAGAGATACTCAAAGCAGCGGGTGCCGTAGAGGGACCAGCTGAGCACCGTGGAAAGTGCGAAGAGCGTGATGCCGACAGCGATGATAAGAGAGCCGATCTGGCTTCCGAACACACTGCTGAAGGCTGCTGCCACGTTGGCGGTTCCGGCGCTGCCGCCCCAGTCCAGAGTCTGGCCTGAACCCAGAGTGCCGCAGAGCAGTGCAAGAGCTGTCAGAGAGCAGATGACGATAGTGTCCATGAAGACTTCGAAGATACCGTACAGACCCTGCTTTACGGGATCGGTCTCAGAGGAAGCTGCATGCGCCATGGGAGCAGATCCGAGACCTGCCTCGTTGGAGAATACGCCGCGGGCCACACCCTTCTGGATGGTGGTCTTGATCATGATTCCGGTGGCGCCGCCGATAGCTGCATCCGCGTTGAAGGCACCCTTGAAGATCATGCCGAACACCGTGCCGAGCTGGCCGATGTTGCCGAAAATGACTGCGATCGCTGCCACGATGTAGATGACTGCCATGAAGGGCACCAGCTTCTCCGTGACGGAGCCGATGCGCTTGATGCCGCCGAGAAGGACCAGAGCCACGATGACTGCAATGATCACGCCGATGGCGATGCTGCTGGTGGGAACAGTCTGTCCGAAGATCTGGACGGAGCTTGCTTCCACGTTTCCGCCGAATGCGTCGATGGCGGTGTTAATAGAAGATGCGATGGTGTTGACCTGGGTCATGTTGCCGATACCGAAGGCAGCAAGGAAGCCGAAGACGCAGAACACGCCGCCGAGCCAGCGCCAGCCCTCACCCAGGCCGTTCTTAATGTAATACATCGGTCCGCCGACCCAGTCGCCCTTGTCGTTGCGCTCGCGGTAACGGACTGCGAGGAC
>CACZFV010000045.1 GCA_902780465.1 uncultured Lachnospiraceae bacterium | reverse complement strand
ATCCCCGGCGCGCCGTCCTCTGTGGTCACAACTCTGGACGGGTATCCCATGGCGAAGCGGGGAGAGGCGTACAAGGCGCTGAAGTACGCCACGGTCTATTCCTTTGTCGGTTCGGTCTTCGGCCTCATTGCCTTGGCGCTTCTGGCCGGGCCCATCACCTCTGTCGCCCTGCAGTTCCAGCCCATGGACTATTTCCTGCTGGCGATGTTCGGGCTCACGACGGTGGGAAGCCTTACGTCAAAAAGCTTTGCAAAAGGTCTGGTCAGCGTGATCTTCGGCCTCTTTTTCTCCATGATCGGCATGGATTCTGTCCTCGGCACGCCGCGCCTCACCTTCGGCATCCGCGCTCTGAACGCCGGGATATCCACGGTTCCCGCGCTGGTGGGTCTGTTCGGCTTTGCCGAGGTCTTGAGCGTGGTCTATGACGGCTGCCCCACGGCGGAGGAAAACGCCATCGTCCGCCAGACGGTGCTGATGAAAGAGATCCTGAAGGAATTCCCGCGGAGCCTGTATTACAGCACCATCGGCACCCTGGTGGGGGCCCTCCCCGGCGCCGGCGGCCCGGTGGCGTCGTTTCTCGCCTACGCCCAGGCGAAACGGCTGGTGAAGCATCCGTCCCGCCCCTTTGGAGAGGGCGCGGCGGAGGGCATCGTCGCCTCGGAGAGCGCGAACAACGCCTGCATCGGCGGCGCCCTGATTCCGATGCTGACCCTGGCGGTCCCAGGCGACGCGGTGACGGCCATTATCCTCTCTGTCTTTTACGTCCACGGCCTGCAGCCGGGACCGATGTTCCTCATGAAGAGCCCGGAGAGCTTTTACACTATTCTCGGCGGCGGCTTTATCGGCTGCGTGTTCCTGCTCCTGCTGGGACTCCTGGCGGCGCCGCACCTCGCCGGCGTCATCAACGTGCCGAAAAAGACGCTGATGCCTGTCGTCGCGCTGCTCTGTGTGGTCGGGGCCTACGCCTGCCGCGGCAGGATCTTTGACATCGGGGTGATGCTGGTCTTCGGCGTTCTGGGCTTCCTGATGCGGACCCGGGGCTACCCCGTCGCTCCCATGACCCTGGCGCTGGTCCTCGGCGGCATGATGGATTCCAACTTCCGGAGGGCGGTATCGCTCGCTTCCTCGGAGGACCACATGCTCCGGGCCATATTCGGGCGGCCGATGACCCTCGCGCTGCTGGCGCTGACGCTCTTTTCTCTTGCCGCCGGCCTGCCGGCAGTGAAGAAGCTGCGGAAGCAGGAAACGGAATAGGACGGCGGAAAACAAACTAAGACAAAACGGGCGTTTTCGGACCGGCTTTGCCAATCCTGTACCCTTGAAACTGCGATTTTTAGTAAGCTTTGAAGGCCTGACTATGGCTTCCTGGGCGTTTCCGTACGATTTTTCGAATTTTGTTTCCTTTTGGGGAATCTTTTACACTTGATTTTTGTATGGAAAGGGAACAAAACTTCTTATAACTAAGTGAAAGCGCCCATCTGGCGGCTTTAGAGGTGAAAAATCAGGAGTTTACAGGTCGCCCAAGGGGAACAAATTTTGAAAAATACATGAAAAACGCCCGGTACTGACGCCGGCCCCCTTGCAGTAAAGAAAATTTTGAACAGAACTAAAAAAGGCGGTCGCACCACCAATTATTTAATGGTGCGACCGCTCTTCATTATATCATTGTGTTATTTCCAATATCAGTTCCGCTTGCGGAATGATCAGAATTTTCCTGCGGTGGCTGCTTCTTCAATGGAAACTGCGGTGGAAACGGTCATACCGACCATCGGGTTGTTGCCTGCGCCGATGAGACCCATCATCTCAACGTGCGCGGGAACGGAAGAAGAACCTGCGAACTGAGCGTCGCTGTGCATACGGCCGAGGGTATCCGTCATACCGTAGGAAGCGGGACCTGCTGCCATGTTGTCGGGATGCAGGGTACGGCCGGTGCCGCCGCCGGAAGCCACGGAGAAGTACTTCTTGCCGGCTTCGATGCGCTCCTTCTTATAGGTGCCTGCTACCGGGTGCTGAAAACGGGTCGGGTTGGTGGAGTTGCCGGTGATGGAGACGTCAACGCCTTCCTTCCACATGATGGCAACGCCTTCCTGGACATCGTTCGCGCCGTAGCAGTTGACCTTTGCTCTCGGAGACTGCGGATCCTTGGAGTAGCACTTTCTGAAGACTTCCTCCACCTCGCCGGTGAAGTAGTTGTACTTGGTCTCCACATAGGTGAAGCCGTTGATGCGGGAGATGATCTGGGCAGCGTCCTTGCCGAGGCCGTTCAGGATGACGCGGAGCGGTTTGGTGCGGACTTTGTTCGCCTTCTCAGCGATACCGATGGCGCCCTCAGCTGCAGCGAAGGACTCGTGGCCAGCCAGGAATGCGAAGCACTCGGTATCCTCTTCCAGAAGCATCTTGCCCAGGTTGCCGTGGCCCAGACCGACCTTACGGCGGTCAGCAACGGAACCCGGAATGCAGAATGCCTGCAGGCCGATGCCGATGGCAGCAGCTGCCTCGGAGGCCTTGCGGCAGTTCTTCTTGATCGCGATCGCGGCGCCTACGGTGTAGGCCCATTTTGCGTTTTCAAAGCAGATCGGCTGAATGCCTTCGATGAGCTTGTAGACATCGATGCCGGCCGCCATGGTGATATCCTTGCACTCTTCGATGGAAGAGATGCCATACTCCTTAAGCACAGCAAGAATCTGAGGCTCTCTTCTCTCATAGGATTCAAATAATGCCATAGTTCTGTTCCTCCTCTTCCTCTATCTTACTCGTGTCTCGGATCGATCAGACGTGCAGCGTCTGCGACTCTTCCATACTGGCCGGATGCTTTCTTCAGAGCGTCGTCAGCGGACATGCCGCCCTTGATGAAGTCCATCATCTTGCCGAAGTTGACGTACTGATAGCCAATGATCTCATCGTTCTCGTCCAGCGCGACCTTGGTGATGTAGCCGTCGGTCAGCTCCAGATAACGCGGGCCCTTTGCAAGGGTTCCATAGGTGGTTCCGACCATGGAACGGGTGCCCTTGCCCAGGTCCTCAAGGCCGGCGCCGATCTGCAGGCCGTCCTCGGAGAATGCGCTCTGAGTTCTGCCGTAAACGATCTGCAGGAAGAGCTCTCTCATGGCGGTGTTGATAGCGTCGCAGACAAGGTCCGTGTTCAGGGCTTCGAGAATTGTAAGTCCGGGGAGGATCTCCGCTGCCATAGCTGCAGAATGGGTCATTCCGGAACATCCGAGGGTCTCCACCAGAGCCTCCTGAATGATGCCGTCCTTGACGTTCAGGGAAAGCTTGCAGGCACCCTGCTGCGGTGCGCACCAGCCCACACCATGTGTGTAACCGGAAATGTCCTCAACCTTTTTTGCCTGCACCCACTTTGCTTCCTCCGGGATCGGAGCGGCACCGTGATGCACTCCCTGTGTGACAGGGCACATGTTCTTAATCTCTGTTGAGTAAATCATAATGGCCTCCTCCTTCATACTTAAGAGTGAAGAATATTTGCAGCTGCCGGCAGCCCGGGGCCGGAGTACCGGAGATCTGCGAATGTTTCTTGATTAATGGTATCACAATTCGCGCCATTATAGCAAGGGCGCCGCGGAATAGTTATAGGGATTTATCAATCTTCGCTGTCGAAGATCGTCTTCTTCTGAAGAAGATCACCGTACTCCTGCTTCCATTTTTTATGGGCCTCACAGGCGTCATAGACCGTCAGCGCCTCCGGATCCATCTCCATCTCGATCATGACGTCGTACCGGTTGGGCCTGTTGATGCAGCAGGGCTTTACCTTTACCGCATGGATCCCCGGGATCTGAAGCGTCTCCTCAAACAGGTCCGTGATCGCACCGATCATGGGCTTCCACTCACAGCCTTCGTTGAATTTCGCGATGATATAGTGTTTCATTCGTTTTCCTCCTCTGGGGGTTTCAGATTGAACGTAAACGGACGGAATCAGCGGGATGATTTGACGTCGTCGGGCTTCAGCACGGCGTTCAGGATGATCGCGCAGACTCCCGCAGGCACGATGCCGGAACCGCCGAATACGTAAGTGACCCATTTCGGAAGCATGGCGAGCACGTTTGAAGTAGTGCCGAGGCCGTAGCCGAGGCCGAGAGAAACTGCGACGATGGTCACGACGCGGTTCGTCACGCCGTTGCTTGTAATGAGCTGGATACCGCTGACAACGATGGAGGCAAACATGATAACTGCTGCGCCTCCAAGCACGGACTGAGGCATGATCTGGATCAGAGCGGCAAGCTTCGGGCAGAAGCCGCAGAGCACCAGGAAGATCGCGCCCATGGAGATCGCATAGAGATTGACGATCTTCGTCATTCCAATCAGGCCGACGTTCTGGCTGAAGGAGGTGTTGGGAAGCACTCCGAAGAAGGACGCGAAGGCGGATCCCAGACCGTCGCAGATGACGGAGCCGGAAAGTTCTCTGTCGGTTGCCTCTCTTCCGAATCCTCCTTTGCAGATGCCGGAGGTGTCGCCGATCGTCTCCATTGCAGTGACGACGAACATGATCATGAACGGAATGATGGCACGGAGATCAAACACAAATTTTACCGGCATCAGCCGCGGGATCGAGAGCCATGCGGCGTTGCGGACATTCGCCCACTGAAGGACCCAGGAGTGGGTGAAAGTCTGGCCTTCAAATTCATAGGCGGCTGGAAGGACCACCCCGAGAATCCCGCAGAAAAGGTAGCCGATCATGATGCCGAAGAGGATGGAGGCGGAGGACAGGATACCTTTGGTAAAGTGCTTCAGCAGGATGATGGAGACGAGGACCACAGTGCCGACAAGAAGATTGACGGGATGACCGAAGTCCTTGTTATTGTTTCCTCCGCCGAAGGAATTGATGCCGACGCTGATGAGAGAGAGACCGATGGCGGTCACGACGGTACCGGTGACCACGGAGGGGAAAAATTTTCTGAGAGGTTTCAGACAGAAGCCGAGGAGCGTCTCAAACAGGCCCCCGATAAAACTGGCTCCCAGGATGGCGCCGTAGGCGACCGCGCCGCCGCCCATGGTGGAGGTGATGCCGTTCATGACGCCGATAAAGCCGGAGCTGGTGCCCATGACAATGGGAAGGCGGCCGCCGACCGGGCCTATGGTCCAGAGCTGGACCAGTGTCACAAGACCTGCGATCAGCATGGCGTTCTGGATGGCAGGGACCATCAGCCCCAGATCCCGGAGTCCGCAGGCGCCTCCGATCACGAGGATCGGTGTGAGGTTTCCCACGAACATCGCCAGCACGTGCTGCATGCCGAAGATGATGGCTTTCCCAAGCGGGATCCTTCCCTCCAGCTCATATTCCGAGGTGTACTTGATGCCTGTTTTTTTACTGTCTGTCATTATTACTTTCTCCTGACCCGGTCTCCCGGAAAATACTTTGATACACTGCCGCAATATTGTAACAGTTTTTTGCGCGGAACGCGACAGGAAAGAAAGTAAGGAAAAACAAAAATGAAAAAAAGAATAACGTGAATATGATAATATAGGTAAAAAACATGGTGAGGGCTGAAATGGATATTAAGGATGCAAGAAAAGAGATCGACCGCATCGACAGACAGATGACAGCGCTGTTCCGGGAACGGCTTCTGCTGTGCGATGCGATTGCGAAATACAAGGAAGAGCATGGCCTTCCCCTGACGGACCCCGTGCGGGAGCGGGAGAAGCTGGAGGAAGTCTCCGGTCTCATCGGGGAGGACCTGAAGCATTACGCGGAGAAGCTTTACTCCGCGATCTTTGAGATCAGCAAGGAGCGGCAGGCGGAGATTCTTGCCGCTGACCGGGAAGCGCAGACCCCTGCCGCCGGTCCGGCTGAGGAAAAGAAGATCGACCCGTAAGGAAAGCAGATCATCCCAACAGGGCCGCCGCGTTTCCGCCGAGGATCTTTTCAAGATCGGCAGCGGGAATGGGCAGGCTCCGCATGAATTCGAGGCTTTCTTCCGGGGAGCTCCAGGGACTGTCGGTCCCGAAGAGGATGCGGTCCGGTCCGAAGGCCTCATAGAGCCGCAGGAATTCCGCCTGATCCATCATCGGCAGGTCCTCCGGCCGGTAGTGCCCGTCGTCCAGCGGGACGATGCTTCCGGTGGAGAATGCCGTGTCCAGATACACGCCGGTGTCCGCCAGATATTCCGGGACCTCGTCCCAGTTCCGCCAGCCGCCCATGTGGGCCAGGACAAAGCGGAAGGGGCCGATCTCGTCCACGACGCGCCGGCACATCCGGGGAGAGCAGCAAACTTCTCCGGGATACCCGATGTCCAGTCCCGCGTGGGTGATGACGATAAGATCCAGTTCCGCGGCGCGCTCGATGATCCGGAGAAATTTCGGACTGTCGATCTCCGCCCCCTGGTACACAGGGTGGATCTTGATGCCTTTCAGACCAAGATCTTTGATACGGGCAAGTTCTGCCCGGAAATCCGGATGATCCGGGTGGATGCAGCCGAAGGAAAAGAGGCCGTCCGCCCGGAATTTTTCATTTACTGCCGCGGCGGCATCGTTCACGTGGCTCACCTGACGGGGGGCAGTGGCTACCGGAAGGATCACGGAGCGATCGATGCCGCAACGCCGCATATTCTTTATAAGACCTGCGTTGCTCCCGTCGGAAAACGGCCTGGAGTGGGAAACGCGGCTCAAAGCCTCCACGGTCTTCGCCGCGATCTTGTCAGGAAACGTGTGAGTGTGGATATCTATGATCATTTCATTAACCTCAAAGAGAACCGTCCCCTGTCTCCTCTGCATTCAGCGCTTGATATCGTAGTTCATGTTCATGATCCGCTTGATGGTCTCGGCGTTGTCGGTGATGTTGCCGTCGCCGCGGATGGTGTGCTTGATGACGCTGCTGGCCACGGCGAAGTTGATCATGTCCATGGGCTTGTAGTTGTTCATCATGGCGTAGATCAGGCCGCTGGCGAAGGCATCGCCGCCGCCCACGCGGTCCAGGATGTTGAAGGTGAATTTCTTGCTCTCGAAGGTGTGGCCCTGGTACCACATGTAGGCAAGCAGGCTGTTCTCGCTGCCGGAGTGGACGTAGCGCACGTGGCGGGCGATGCAGCTGATGTTGGGATAGCGCTCCACAAAGTGCTGGAACACTTCGTCCTGCTGTTCGTAGCTCGGCTGCAGCGGGATGCCGTCCTTCCAGTCGCCGGCGGAGTGGTCGTTCTCATCCTTCCAGAGATGGTAGGGCTCGATGCCGAGCAGAACGTCCACATAGGGCAGACAGCGGGTGCAGTAGTCCCGGGCTTCGTCCCAGCTCCAGAGGGTGCTGCGGAAGTTGCCGTCGAAACTGACGGTCAGGCCCTTTTCCTTGGCTTTCCTGAGGCATTCAAGCATGAAGTCCGCGCAGCTTTCGGAGAGGGCGGGGGTGATGCCGCTCAGGTGGATCCAGTCGAAGCCCTCCAGAAGAGCGTCCAGGTCCACACGGCTCAGATCATATTCGGTGATGGCGCTGTGCTTCCGGTCGTAGGTCACCTCGCTGGGGCGGATCCCGTAGCCGGTCTCCAGGTAATAGATGCCGAGACGGTGGGTCGGGGTCTCTTCGGGGGTGCTCAGGATGACGGGGGAGCAGTGCACGTCGTTGCTCCGGAGCATGCGGATCGCGCTTTTCCCGAGAGAGTTGTCCGGGACCACGCTGAAAAAGGTGCTGTCGATCCCGAGATTCGCGAGGGCCAGAGCGATGTTTGCTTCGCTGCCGCCGTAGGTGGCGTCGAAGCTGCTGGTCATGCGGATCTTCTCGTAATTCGGAGGGGTGAGCCGAAGCATGATCTCGCCAAAGGTCAGGAAACGGTAGGAATGTTCGGAAGGATGGAAGTCAGAAATACTCACAGGTCATTACCTCGCTTTGCTTTTGTTTCTTTCATATAGTTTCTGTACTGGTCCGAGCTGAAGTACTTCAGCGCCTCAGACCGGCAGGTTCCGATGTGTTTCCTGAGGAGCTGCGCGGAATACTCGGGATCCTGGTGGGTGATCAGGCTGTCCAGTATCTCTGTGTGCTCCACGACCGCGTTGTGGATCTTGGTCTTTGTCTGGCCTGTGGCGATCACTACCCGCGTGTTGTCGTCGAACAGGCGGTGCATCATTTCAGTCAGATAATAGTTTCCGCACCGGTCGATGAGATAGAGGTGCATCTCCGTGTCCAGCTGCTGGGCCTTCAGGAGATCCGGCTCCGGCTCCTGGAATCTCCTGCGGAATTCGATCAGTTCCTCAACATTCAGGTAAGGGACCGCCATGCGCAGGGTGACAGGCTCCACCTCGAGCCGGGTCTGGAAGATCTGCAGGACCTTGTCGATGGAGACATCCGGAATGTAAATGCCTTTTTTCGGCAGGACCTTTAAATAGCCTTCCAGCTCCAGCTGGCTGACCGCTTCCCGGATGGGGGTCCTACTGACACTGTATTCCGCGGTGAGGAGAAGTTCGTTCAGCTCGGATCCCGGCGGATAGACGCACTGGATGAGCTTCTGTTTCAGGTCAAGGTAGATTTTTCGTTTGAGGCTCAGGCGCCCGCCCGGTTCGCTCATCCCTTTGTTCCTTTCCACAAAAGATGCATAAGTGTAGCTGCGAAGGAATTGTATCGTCTTATTATATAATGAAATATTTGCATCGCACAAGAAAAGAAAAACGACGACAGATGGATACAACAGTAATCAGGACAGAGCTTCAGACAAAACCTATCGAAGAATCTGCGAAAAAAATGCAGAATCCATGAATACATCAATATAGATTATATTTGAAAGCAGAAATCCTGCAAAAACGCATAAAAAACAGAGTAAGTCTATATGTAATTTAGACAATTTTTGCACATTATTTTTGGCATCCATGCGCGATTGACGTAAATGTATACATCATTTAAAATAAAATCATGTTGTATACCAGGCTGAAACCAGCATAAAAAAAGGAGGAAACACTATGATGAAGAAAGCGTTTGCAATTGCTTTGTCGGCTGTTCTCGCGATCGGAGTCACCGCCTGCGGAGGCGGCCAGACGACGACCAGAGAGGACACCAATGCACCGGCAGCAGCGGCTGCTGCGGCAAACAGCAACAAGAAGAAAGTGGATCCGTATTCCGGCGCGGAGATCAAGATCGCTTATATCGCCCACGATATCGGAACTCCGAACAACCAGGGCTGGAAAGAGGGCATCGAGCGTCAGTGCGCTCCCTGGAGCAACATCAAGATCGATTCCTACGGCGCTGAGGAATCCGCTGAAAAGCAGACCCAGATCATGACTGACTGCATCAACCAGGGCTACAACGCCATCATCCTGCAGTGCTCCGACGGAACTGCTCTCGCACCCTCCGTCAAGCAGGCAGAGGAGGCAGGCATCCCGGTCATCACCGTGAACCTTGACTGCGCAAGCGATACCGTACACAGCGCACTGGTCATGGCAGTGGACTACGACGCCGGACGTATGGCGGCTGAGAAGATGGCAGAGCAGCTGGGAGAGACCGGTGACATCGCCATCATCCAGGGTGTCCCGGGCCTGGAGCGCACGGACAACCTGGAGAAGGGCTTCCGTGACACCATCGCAAATTACAGCGGCATCAAGATCGTCGACGCGCAGTCCGCTTCCTTCCAGAAGGATACCGCGATGACCGTCATGAACTCCTTCCTGCAGTCCTATCCGGACTTGAAGGGTGTGTTCGCCATCAACGACGCAATGGCTGAGGGCGCTGCGCTCGCAGCTGAATCCGCAAACAAGAAGGGCCAGATCTGCATCTGGGGCGCGGACGGTGAAAAGGACGCGCTGACCATGATCGAGAACGGCGACATGGCAGGAACCATCTACACCAACAGCTGGGACGAAGGTTCCACCGCGGCGAAGATCGCTCTCCTGATGATCGGTTCTGACTATGATTCTTCCGCACTGACCGAGACTCCGAAGGTCATCATGGAGCCCATCGTTGTCACCAAGGATACTGTTGGTTCGATCGCTCCGGAAGACCGCTGGTAATCAAAAACTGATCATACTTGTGGGCGGGCCGGTGATGGACCGCCCACATGCTTTTCAGGAGGACATTTTTCAGGAGGACAGAAGACAAGTGAAGCAGATGAACCAGACAATGATGCGGCGGCTGATCTCCATCGGCATGCTGCTCGTCCTTATCGTACTGTTTACGATCCTCGCAGGTGCAGGCAAGGGAAAGTTCCTGAGCTTTGACAACCTGATCGAGATCGTCCGCGACGCTTCCATTCCGGCGATCGTCGGCGTGGGCGTCACCTTTGTCATCATCACCGCAGGCATCGACCTCTCCACCGGAAGCGCCATGGCGCTGGTGGGCATGGTGATGGCGAACATTTACGCATACACCCTGCTGCCGTTCCCGGTGATGATCGCGGCAGGCATCCTCACGGGTGTGATCTGCGGTTTTGTGAACGGCTATATCGTAGCGAAGCTCCATGTACCGGAGTTCATCGGGACCCTGGCGACCATGAGCATCTACCGCGCCCTGACCTACATCATCGCCATCAAGGACGCCAACGGCGTCATCAAGAGCCAGCCCATGAACCACTCCGGCTATACCTGGCTGGGCATGGGGATCGGCAAGTTCTACTATGTCATCATCGCGATGATCATCATCGTGGCGGCGGGCCAGATCATCCTGAAGTACACCCGCTATGGAACGAATCTCTATTCCATCGGCGCCAGCAAGAAGGCGGCCACCCTGTCCGGTATCGACGTGGCGAAGACCCAGATGATCGCCTATATCATCACCGGATTCTGCGTGGCGGTGGGCGCAGTGTTCACCACTGCGAGGATCCAGAGCGCCACCACGGCGGTCGGAGCCAACTTTGAGTTCACTCCCATCGCTTCCGCAGTGGTCGGCGGCGTTGCGCTGGCCGGCGGATCCGGCGACGTCATCGGGACTCTGATCGGCGCGCTGTTCATGATCACGCTGGAGAACGGCGTCCGCAAACTGGATATGAATACAGCCTTCCAGTATGTCATCAAGGGCCTCATCATCGTGGCGGTGGTCATCTTTGACGCCACCTATAAGGCCCGCATGGACAAGAAGGCCAGAGAAGAAGGAGCAAAGGAGGGACTGGAGTAATGGCTGGAAAGACGATTCTCGAAGCTGAACACATTTACAAAAGCTTTTCAGGCGTCCCGGTCCTTCAGGATGTGCATTTCGAGGTGAAGGCGGGCGAAGTCCACGCGCTGATGGGAGAAAACGGCGCGGGCAAATCCACCCTGATCAAGATCATCACCGGCGTCTACTCCAAGGATGAAGGGCAGATCTACTGGGAAGGAAAGCCGGTGGAAGTGAACACCTATCAGGACTGCCAGAAACTCGGCGTGGCCTGCATCTACCAGGAGCTCTCGGTCATCCCGCCGCTGACGGTGGCGCAGAACGTGTTCCTGGGCAGAGAACCCCGGAACGGCCCCTTCATTGACTACGCGAAGATGAACCAGATGACGCAGGAACTGATCGACAAATACGAGTTCCCGCTGAAGCCCACCACGGTGGTGGACAATCTTGGTATTGGCCAGCGCCAGCTGATCGAGATCCTGAAGGGACTCTCCCAGGATTCAAAGCTCCTGATCATGGACGAGCCGACGGCCTCCCTTTCCGGTAAGGAAGCCGAGATGCTGTTCAAGATCATCCAGACGCTCCGGAGCCAGGGCGTTTCCATCATCTACATCTCCCACCGTCTGGAGGAAGTCTACATGCTGTCCGACCGCCTGACCATTCTCCGGGACGGTAAAAACGCAGCGGTGCTGGAGAAGCAGGACATTATCCCGGCGAAGGTCATCGAGACCATGATCGGCAAGGTGGTCGACGAATCCGCGGGTTCCAGGAAGCAGCTCCAGTCCGACGACAGCGCAGAAGTGCGTCTGGACGTCAGGAACCTGACGGACAAAACGGACCGCTACAGAAACATCAGCTTCCAGGTCCACAGAGGCGAGATCCTGGGCCTTGGCGGTCTGATCGGCGCAGGACGGACCGAGGTGGTGCGCGCCATCTACGGCGTGGACAAGGCGATCTCCGGAGAAGTGTATCTGGACGGCAAGAAGCTGGATCCTTCCCCGAAGAACAGCATTCTGGAGGGCATCGGTTTTGTCCCCGAGGACAGAAGAAACCAGGGCTTCATCCCGCTGCTTTCCACCACGAAGAACGTGGCCCTGACCAACTACGACATCGTGAAGAAGAGCGGCTTCTCCGTGTCCGATTCCGATGAGCTCGCAATGAGCAAACGGGCCATCCAGGCTATCGACATCCGTCCTTCGGATCCCGACAAGCAGGTGGGAGTCATGTCCGGCGGAAACCAGCAGAAGGTGGTCATCGGCAAGTGGCTGATGCGCGACCTGAAGCTGCTGATCGTCGATGAGCCGACCGCAGGCATCGACGTCGGCGCGAAGGATGAGATCTATGGTCATCTGCAGAAACTGGCGGACCAGGGCATCGCCGTCATCGTCGTCACCTCCGACCTGCAGGAGCTGCTGCGTGTGTCGCACAGGATCCTGGTCATGAGGAAGGGCGATATCGTCAAGGAGTTTAAGAACGAAGTCGTGACCCAGGCTATGGTTCTCTCCGCAGGACAGGGCGTAACAGAGGAGGAGAAGAAATGAAGAATTTCAACTGGGAAAAATACAGTAAGCCGGTGATCCTCGCCGCCTTTATCGTGATCCTGTCGATCCTCCGTCCGAAGGCCTTCCTTTCGCTGGACAACTTCTCCAACGTCCTATGGTCGGTCTCCGTCATCGGCATCATGGTCAGCGGCACCATTTTCGTGTTCCTGATCGGAGGTATCGACCTTTCGATCGCATCCCTGTGCGCCTTTACGGCGACCGTGGTGGTCTCGGTGACACATGCTCTGGGCGACACCCCGGGTGCTGTGGCGGCAGGCGTCGTGGCGGCACTGGCGGTGGGCGCGCTGGCAGGCGTGGTCCACGGTGTGATCATCACTACCTTCCATATCCCCGCGTTCCTGGTGACCTTTGCCAGCCAGAGCGTGTTCCTGGGACTTGCGATGATCATGACCAACAACAAGATCGTCAGCTGCACGGTGCCGGCATTCACCGCCATCGGCTCCATGAAGATCCTGGGCTTCCCGCTTCCGGTGTATTTCATGATCATCATTGCGCTGATCAGCTGGTACATGCTGCGGAAGACCGTGTTCGGCAGATATATCTACGCAGTCGGCGGAAACGCGACGGCCTCCGAGATCTCCGGAATCAATGTCCGGCTCTGCTCCATCATGTGCTATGTCCTCTCAGGACTGACCACGGCGCTGGGCGGTATTGTCCTCGCTTCCATGACGCAGCAGGCGTCCTCTTCGACGGGCGCAGGCTACACCAATGACGTCATCACGGCCGGCGTCATCGGCGGCGTGTCGCTGCTGGGAGGCGTCGGAACTGTTCCAGGCGCGATCTTCGGTGCGGTGCTGATGGGACTTCTGAATAACGGACTGAACCTGATGTCCGTGCCTTCCACCCACGCGGGCCTGGTCAAGGGCCTCGTGATCGTCGTGGCTGTCGCCTTCGATGCGCTGCAGCACGCTGACCAGTCGAGAAAGAAAGTGAAGAAGGTCGTGAAGAAGGCGGACAAGGCGGCCTGAGCATTTCATTAAGTACTCCATGTCATTTGGCTGGCATACTGCATCGTCGGCACGCTTCCGCTAAACGAAAGAGCCGCCGCGTTTCTAAACTCACACTGCGCCTTTGGCTTGTGTTCGTTAAGAAACGGCGTCTTTCGATTGCCTCCTTATGCAGTATGCCATCCTCATGAAACGTGAGAACTTCCGGCGGATGCTTCAGGAGCCGCCTTGACCAGAAGATAAGAGGAGAAAATCAGAAATGAAGAAAATAGATGCGCATCTGCACCTGGCGAAGGTGCTGGCGGGTTACTGCAGAAGGGGTGAGCTGCGCGCTGTGGGTGGCGGCAGGGCCCAGTGGGGCAACGGCGATGTGTTCCAGCTGCTGCCGACGACAGGAGAGTACGGAGACGAGAACTTCACGGCGGAACAGGCCCTGGCGATTATGGACCGGAACGATGTGGAGCGCGCGGTGCTGATGAACGGAAGCATGTACGGCCTCCAGAACATCTACCACGAGGAGCTTCTCGAGAAGTATCCGGACCGTTTCTGCCCGTCCTGCGAGGTGGATCCGTTCATGACCCAGCATGTGGAAATGCTGAAGAGGTTCTTTGAGGAGAAGCACTTCCATCTTCTGAAGATCGAGGTGAGTTCCGGCGGCGGCCTGATGGGCTGCCATGATCCCTTTGATCTCTCCGGCGACCGGATGATGGAGATGTATAAGATCGTGGAGAAGAACCACGGCGTGGTGGCGCTGGACGTGGGCGATATCTACATGGAGAGCCATCAGACCACGGCCCTCTTCCGGATCGCGGACCGCTGCCCGGACCTGAAGCTGGTGGTGTGCCACCTTCTGGCACCGGCAAGGGAAAAGCGGCGCGAGTGGCTGGCGGAGCTGGAGCTCCTGAAGCAGGCAAACGTCTGGTTCGATATCGCCGCGATCCCGAAGATCCTGTCCCCGGACGTCTATCCCTATCCTGAGGCAGCGGACTATCTCCGGACGGCAGCGGACATCGTGGGCGCCGACAAGCTGATGTGGGGCACGGACGCACCTTACGCGGCGACCCAGGACAGCTATGAGCACCTGACGGATTACCTCACGAAGAGCGACAAGTTCACGCAGGAAGAGCTGGAGAACATCTATTACAACAACGCGAAGAAAGTGTACTTTCCGGAATAACGGAGAGAAGACAGAGAGGAATCCATGAAAAAAATAGTCTGCCTTTACGGAACACCGAACGAGATCGTAAACCAGCTGAACGCAAAGGCCGTGGATTATGCCGCGGCCCGGGGCCTCGAATACCAGTGGATCCCGATGCAGCCCTTCTCGAATGACGCTGCGGTGGAAGCCCTGAAGGGGGCCGATGCGGGCATCATCGACGTGGAAGTCTACGACAAGGATATTTTCACCAGAATCAATGACAGTGTGAAGATCCTGGTCCGCTACGGCGTGGGATTCGACGCTGTGAACCTGAAGGACGCCACGGACGCGGGCATCGCCATCGCGAGGACCACCGCGGCGAATGCCGAGGGCGTGGCAGAGATGGCATTTACCATGATCATGGCGGCAAAGCGCCAGCTGATGCGGAACAGGGACTGTGTGAATACCGGAAACTGGGTCCGGAACGTCGGCGGCGAGATGCTCGGCAAAAAGGTCGGCATTATGGGCTTCGGCGCCATCGG
>CACZFV010000044.1 GCA_902780465.1 uncultured Lachnospiraceae bacterium | reverse complement strand
TTTTTTTTTTTTTTTTTTCAGCAGCTCAAGGATCTCGTCTACGCTCTTCCCGCTCGCCTCAACGGCGGCAAGGATCCTGGCCTTGTTTTCCTGCGCCAGCTTTTCCGCAGCGGCCTTCTCCATGTCGGCTTTCGCCTTCATCAGTTTTTTCAGTTCGGCTTTCTTCGCTTTGATCTCTTCTCCAAGTTTCCCGATCTCAGCACTGATCTCGTCGATCTTCTTCCCGATCTCTTCCTGCGAGGGAACTGTATTTACTGCTTCAGCTGTTTTGACTCGGTTCTTTGATCCCTTCGGGCGCGGCATAACAAATACTCCTTTCGTTGCGATTATATTTACTGCAATCATTGATCAATAAATATCTGTATTTAATGATACTGCCTGTTCTCCACAAATATAAAGTATCACACCGGTGCGGGAATTTCAATTTTCCGTCCGGCTGCCTTATTCAGCTTTTCCATCCCTTATAAGTTCCACTTCAATTGGCGGTACTTTTGATGGCTCGTTCGTGGCCGGCAGTCCTTCGGAATAGAAGCGGATCCTGGTGAAGGAGGGATCGTGAGCGGGCAGGTTTCCCTCCACGATGATATGGAAGGTGCGGCTCTCATACCCTGCCGTCATACCGACCGCAGCATACTCGCGGTAATATCTCTTTTCGGGAAGTTTTCCCGTGAACTGCCGGTCCTCGTAGTCAAAGGTGACTGATCCGTCTTCTGAAATAACAAGCTTCGCCTTCCCGTCTTCCGAAGCAAAAGTCCCGACGTAGTTTTCGACCTGCCACCAGATGTCTCCGCCGAAATCGATCTCTTCGCCGCTCTCCGTCCTGCTGGACAGATCCATGATGAGCTGATACTTTTGCCCTCCGATCTCGACGTAATGCTCCTTCGGACCCTCCTGCGCAGGATCATACTGTGCCCCTGCGAGGGCCACGGGCTCCGCGATCCTGTTCAGATACATTCCGTCCACATAGAGGTTGTTTTCATCGCGGGTGGCAAACCGGATCTCTTTTCCGTCGGACAGCGCGCAGTCATAGAGGTAATCCCTTGCCCCGGAATGGTACATGTTGTACTGTTTCGACATGTAATAATAGAGCTCGCTCTCCCCGTTGACACGCAGGAACCTGAGCACTTCTCCCGCCGGGATCAGGATGTCTCCTGTCTCGTTTCCTGCATCGTCCAGCGCTTTCGCGTTCATCTCGTGGAGCAGTCTGACGCCGACGTTGTGGCTGTCGAGGGCCAGTGTGTCGTCGATCAGCGCAAAATGAAGCCAGGTGCGGCCGCGTCCCGGCTCCGGCCGGAAAGCGTAATGACCGTGCGGCACAAAGGAGGTACTGAGACCGGATTTCGGATCCATGTACTTCCGGGATCTTTCACGCATGTGGACGCAGTCCGGATCGTAGGGGACCGCCAGCCCGAACTCGTGCAGGAAGGAATCAAAGCACTGGGCGTTCTGATTCGCGAAGCGGTCGAATCCTCCGTCGGGACTCTCGAAATTGTAGACAAAGCCCTGGTCCATTGTCTCCTGCAGGCGGTAGAAGTAATATTTGCCCTGGGCGCGGAACACATAATAAGCCGAAGCATCATCCGCGTATTCCAGCCACCAGGCTTTCTCGCCTTTGTTGTCTTTGATCACGATGCGGTAAGCTTCATTCCCGGAAGGATCCGGCGCCTTTTCTACGCGGATCGTCCGCTTTTCATAGGGCAGCGCATAATCCGTGTCTTTTTCGATCTGAGCGATAAAGCTTTCCGGCGTCCCTGCCGCTGCACTGACCATGGGGCCATCCAGCGACGTGTACGGTACAGAGACATGCACCGCCTCTTCTCCGCCGGAATAAAAACGAAGTCCGAGATAATCCGCGGTCCAGGCAGACGCCCCCATGAGGTTCTCCGGAAGGCTGGCGGGATCCTTCACAAAATCCTCGATCGTGAGGAGATTTCCGCTCTGGGTATCGTAGACAGCGGAACGGAAGGAACAGCTTCTGTTTTCCGCCTCCGCCTCCAGCACGCTGAACAGGACTGAGTCCGCCCGCGTCACGTTCACGATATAGGAAGTGCTGCCCCCGGTCTCCACACTCTCTTTCGCGCGGGCATTCACCTCCGCAAGGACCCGGGAAAGCGTTTCCGGGACATCGCCCTCCGCTGTGATCTCCGTATATCTTCCGTAACCCTCACTCCATTTGGATGGATCCTCGGAAAACACTTCCCTGAGGGTGGTCTTCACCGCATAGATCTCAACGGCGCCGCCCTTTCCCGGTTTGGCCGGAGCTTTGGTCTCACTGGCCGCGGCCGGGGCCTTGGTCTCCTGCGCCGGACCATCCGTCCCGTTCTGCCGCGGAATGCATCCGATCATAAGAACTGCCGCCAAAAGTGCTGCAATACAGACATACATCATATTCCTGGCTCTCTTCTTCAACAAAAGATCGTACACCTGCGTCCTCCCATCCTTATTCCTGACTTACATATATATGATACCAATTTGTCCGGCTGCTTCAAAGTCTTTCGGGTCAAATAAAAAATAAGAAGACGGATGATCATCCGTCTCCTTAAATTCCAGCATCTCCCTTTTAATTGTCATTCGCTGTCAGAGAAACCAAGGTGTCCCGGACCTCCGCGAAATGATCCGGAAGGTGGGTCATATCCCGGGTATAGCCATCGTACACAGCATATGTTCCGTCTGACAGTTCAAAGATCAGCTTCCAGCTGTAATTGCCTGTGCTGGGATCTTCCGGACCCTCTGTGTGGGTGTCCCAGGCGGGAATGTTCCATTTTGCGGGCAGCTGCTTCACTTCTTCCACCTGAGCCTCGGAAAGCGGACGGACGGGAACATCATCCACGTAGGCTATGCCTTCCTCAAGATCAAGCAAATATCTCTGCACCCGTGTTCCTGCATTCAGATACAGGGCTGTCCGGACGATATCTGTGCGTCCTTCTTCCAGCTTCCCTCCTTCCGCGGAAAAAATGCGGAACAGTCTGGCTTCTTCATCCAGAATGTACATATCTCCTTCGGCCGCAAGGATCTCCCGGATATCCTCCGGCGTATAGTCCCTGGAGCGCAGCTGAAAATCACTTATCAGCTTTGCCGCATCCAGCCCCTGCATCTCTTCTTCACTCAATCCGTATTTTTCCATCATGAACTGAATGTCATTCATGGTCTCTGTCTCCATCTTTGTCATCTCTTCCGCCTTTTCCTTTACATTTACATTTACATTTGTTGTTTTTTCGCATCCGAACAGCGTTGTGCTGAACAGCAGGATCATCGTCGTAAACAGCAGGCTCTTCATCAGTTTAGTCCGCAAGCGCATGTGCGTACCCCTCCAGTACTTTGGCCGATTCCGGGAAATACTCTTTCAGATATGCAAGGTTTTCCGTATCTCTCGCCATATTGTAGGAATAGAATTCGGCCCATAGTTCCATCCCGGCATTATTTTTGTTATTCCAGTAATCGGTATCATGCCCGTAGTTGGTCCGAAGGGCGTTATGGGACACACCGCCGTATACGTCGGAGACCGCCTCATACTGGGCACTCGTTCCTGTTGTTCTATTATGCTGGTTTATGACCACATTGTAAAGATTCAGGTCGTCATTGCTCAGCCTGGAAGTATTTCCCGACTTGAAAGCCGCGATCACCTTATCGACATTTCCCCTGCTTCCAAACTTGCCTTCGGAAATGACCTGATTCGCAATACTTGTCACACTGTGCGGATTATTGGTATTGTAGTAGACATCGTACTCGATCGCTTCACGCAGCGTGACTTCCTTTCCCATCGCGTCACTTCTGATCTTGAAATTCTCTGTATCGCTGCCCCACCATTTTGTCTCGTTGCTCAGATCATCGATCGCGTGGCCGCATTCATGGAAGACCGTAGTATAGGGGCCGCGGGGATCCGACTTGAAATCATCGGGATAGCTGTAATTAAGATTGTGGAAGACCGGCTTGTAATAAGCGCCCCCGTTCAGGTCCGCATTGCTGATCTTGAACTTCGAGAGATTCTTCAGGTAAATGCTGCGGTAGGGTTCCTCCGCGTTATAGGCCAGATACTTGATGTTCCGGATATCCTCCTCCGAGATCTGGTTGTTCTTTCCGCCGGAAAGGAACTTGTTGAATTGTTTCGCCACCTCCGGGTTTTTCTTTTCAAAGTCGCTGATGAAACTGTCCATATCCTTCGCAGGTGTCTTCAGGAGATCCTCACCGGAAAGGGGCTGATTCCCTCCCTGGGCGGACGATGCGATCCCGGAGGCTTTCGCGACCAGCTTTTCCAGGTTACTGTTTTCCGTTTTCACATACCAGCCTGTGATCTCCTCCAGGCCGTTCCGCATCCTCCCGACTCTTCTTCCCTCCTCGGCGAGCTGTGCCGCCACCTCGTTGAGACGGGCCTTGATCGCCTCCCTCGCGGCGATCTTATACCGAAGATTTCTGTTGATGATACTGACGCCGCCCTCCATCACTTTCAGTTCTGCCGCAAGCAAATCCATCTGCAGCACGGCTTTGCGTGCCCTGACCGGTTCAATGAATATCTTTGACAATTCGTTCACCCCTCATTCATTGCGCTTTTCTTCATTATAGCCAGTGTGAACAGGATTACCCGGAAAGCCGACGAAACGTATTCGAAGGCAGATGAACGGCATTCTGACACCTCTCTTTAACAGCCAAGACCTTTCTGACATCTTTGTTGCTGTCCTTGATCTGTGTGCGTTTTATGTGACAAGGAGTCCTTTATACTTTAGACAGATAAAAGAAAAACAGAACAAAACCGATTCGAAACACTTCAGTTCGTTAAATCGAGAAAGAGGTCCGCCATGAAAGCTATCTTAAGATTCACCCTTATGACCTTCCTGCTTTCCCTTTCAATGTTCACATGCACAGCATATGCCCATAAGCTCTCCCCTACTGAGGAGTCTCAGAAGACCCTCGAGTCCATCAACAAAGAGCGTTCTTCCGCCGGGATGTGCCCCCTTTGCGGAGAAGAGCACCTGGGATGCTGCGCCTGCGCAAGAGCAAATGAGGTCTGTACGCTTTTTTCCCACACCCGTCCTGACGGGACACCCTACTACACCGTAGACCCTGACTGTGTATACGGAGAGATCCTCGGCGCCGGAGCCGATTCCACCGATGAGATCATGAACGAGTGGATGAACTCCGAGGCACATCGGGAGGAGATCCTGAACCCCAACTACAACGATGCCGGCGTGACCGTTCTCGATAAAAACGGCAAGAGATACTGGGTCGTGGAGTTCGGATACTAATAACGACTTTGCTATAAACAGTACTATAAAGGTGCCTTCCACCATTACGGTTTCGTAATGGTAAAAGGCACCTTTGCGCGATCTTAACGGTGCCTGACACCTTTGCGCGTGACACCTTTGCGCGGACACCTTTGCGCGGACACCATATTACAGTATTTTCAGCGGATCCCAGCGCAGGAAATCTCCGGATACCAGATGATAGGTACGGCCCCGGTACTCACCGCGGATGCTGTCATTGAAACGGTGCTCACCGTGGCAGTGGGCGTAGATCACCTGTTCCGCTCCATATTCTTCCGCCATATCCGTAAAGCCGCTCCGTTCTTCCAGAATATTGGTAGGAGGATAATGCAGGAACATGATGAATCTGCGGTATCCATCCTTCTTCGCGAGCTCAAAGGACTTCCGCAGGCGCTGAAGTTCCCGCTCCACCAGCTTTTTTGCGTGAGCCTCCGCTTCTTCGTCCCAGCCTGTAATACGGCCGCGCCGGTCAAGGAAAAACGGGCCTTCGAATGTAAACCCCTTTGTGCCGACAAGCGCATAATCCTGGTAAGCCTCATAACTGTCCTGCAGGAAGATCAGCCCGGGATTAAACATCTCATTCAGCTGCCCTGTCTTTTTTGCATCCCAGAACATGTCGTGATTGCCGCGCGTCAGGATCTTCCTGCCGGGAAGACTGCGGATATACTGAAGGTCTGTCTCACACTCTGAAAGATTCCTTCCCCAGCTGTGATCTCCCACCAGGACAAGCGTATCTTCTTCCGTCACTGCCTTTGCGCAGTTTTTCCGAAATTTCTCTTCATGTTTTTTCCATACTCGATCATGCAGCTGCCCCGGCGCCCTGAGCACGGACTGGTAATGCAGATGCAGATCTCCGATAGCATACAGACTCATTCTTTTTTCCTGTCAGTTTGATGGTGCCCCGATGCTCCTCTACACCGGAAGCCACAACTCGTTTTCCTTTATGTCCTTCTGGATCAGCAGTTCCTGTTCCGTGTGGGATATCCTTCCTTCCACAAAATTCCGGTACCGCTCCCTCGAATTATTCAGGAACGCTTCCAGTATTTTCCCGGTATCCACTCCGGCGTAAAAAAGCCTGTCTGTCTCCCCGGTATAATTCTGATAGCTGCTGTAGTTGTACAGCAGAGGTTCCCGCACCATGTCTGCCTTGACCGGGTTCAAATGGATATACCGGCTCACCTCCAGAAAATACTGTTGATCTTCTATAATACTTGATGTGTATCTGGAATCAAAGAGATGGCCTGCCAGGTTATACTTCTTGTTGAAGTTCCTGGCATACTGCGTCATGAGCGGCTGCATGATCATCCAGATCGGGTCGCTTCCGGTTGTGATCTGCAGATGAAAATGGTTTGTCATGAGGCAGAAGGCATGCAGCGTGAAAGGATACTTGCTTCGCATCTGCTCCAGAAGGAACATAAAAAGTCTGTAATCCTCTTCTTCCCTGAAAATGCTCCCTCTGCGTACTCCTCTCCCCATCACATGGAAGCAGGCTCCTTTATACCATACGCGTTTTTTTCTTGGCATCAGATTATGGCAGTTCCTCCTGTCTGCACGCATTGAAAACTCTGTGCTGCTGATACAGTAAAAGCGGACATTCGCAATCCGCTTCGCTCCTTTCTTCTCATGAACCGCTGCTGTAATACTTTACCCGTTTCTCTCCAACTCACTCAGGGCTTTCATGTACCCCAGGAGCCTTCCTTTTGCCTGCTGGTCCAGATTCATATACTGAATGATCAGTTTCCCTTCCTCCGATCCTTTATCCAGGATCAGCAGATCCGACCGGCTGCTTCGTTTTCCCTCACCTTCTGTTCCGCTCAGCAGTTCATATGGCGTGACACCCAGTGTCTCACAGATGATCAGAATCTTTTCTGATACCGGATTGGTCTTCTTTCTTTTCCAGTCACTGATACTGCTCTGGGAGATTCCTGTCTTCTGCGCAAACTCTTTCTGAGTCATACCCCGTTCTTTGATCAGTTCGAAGATTTTATCAGAGATCGTCATGGTGAAACACTCCTTTTCATTAATCTGACTCTCATCTGTCTGACTTGATTCTCATCGTTGACTGCATCATCTTTGATTATATACTCTTTGGTGAAATACGTCTATACGTATTAATGCGTTTATAAAAATTTAATGGTGCCTGACACCTTTCAGCAAACTCATTATTTTTGTTCATATATCCAGTGAAACATTTCACGGTTCACATTCATCGATTTGAATACACAATGGGTTATACTTAATGAGCAGAACATAATACAGTTTCTTCAATAAGAAAGGACAAAAGTATGCGCAAATCCATCAAAAGAGTTCTTACAGGTCTTTTTGCTGCGGGTATGATCCTCGCCGGCAGCGCCAGTGCTTCTGCGGCTGTGCAGTTTGAGAAGCTGCCGACTCTGGTCTACAGCGAACTGGACGGACTCATGAAAAAGCAGGCGGCGAAGTACGTCCGCAAGGACAACGTGGTCCCGATGCTCTGGCAGGGCTTCCTTGAGATCCCGGTCGCAGAGGGCCGCACTGCGAAGCTGTATGTCCCGGACAACACTCCGCAGGGTGCGATGTTCGTGGCAATGAACGTCCCGGCAGGACAGAACGTCGGTGATTTCATGGTGAACAGCGGCTGGAAGGATAAAGCGGATCAGGAAGGCTTCTGCCTCTTTGTCCTTGAGCCGGCAGCCGGCGCTGAGTGGGGTGCCGCGGCTGATGAAGAAGCTTATGTGAAGGCTGCTATCGGAACTGCCCGCGCAGGCAAGTGGCTCCAGCCCGGTCCGTCCATCTATTTGGTCGGCTACGGCGAGATCGGATCCCTGGTACAGAAATACGCTATGGAAAATCCGCTGGCGGTCGCAGGCGGTGCGTTCTTTGACGCAAGCGGGATCGATGCAGCTTATCTCCAGGCCAACGGCGCTGTCTCCTTCGATACCGACAAGAAGAAATACGGCGTGACCAGAAAAGAAGTTCCGGTCCCGGTCTTCCTTGCAAACGCCGCGGATGATGCAAACACTGCCGCAGTTGCTGCTTACTGGGCTGCTGCTGCGAATGACAAGCAGGCTGTTGCCCGCTTCGCTCCGGAAGGTGCTGCTGTTCTCGCAAACGCTGTGAAGTGCGAAGCGAAAGCCTATGACTATGCTTCCCCGGAGACCACCGCTGCGGCATGGGCATTTATGGATCAGTATTACCGCTACGGCGGCGGCGTCCTTTCCAACGCGATCTCCTGGAAGTTCGATTACAGCAAGGGCGGCGTGGAATTCAAGAGCTTCACGGACTCCAACGGCATCGACCGCCAGTACCTCGTTTACATCCCGCAGGCTTACGCAGGCAAGAAGCTTCCCGTTGTCGTCGCTTACCACGGTGCTTCCACCTCCATGCGGAACTTCTTCGAGAACACCCTCTGGTACAACATTGCGGACCGCGAAGGCATCATGCTGGTATTCCCCGAGTCTTCCCTGATCCCGGTTCCCTCCACCCTCGGCGGCGGCGAAAAGAACCCCACCGCATACCGCGCACTCTGGACCATCGAGGATCCGAACCTGAAGCTCACCGATTACGTCTACGGCAAGGAACTGCTGGACAACATCGGCCAGAACTATCCCTACGTTGCCGACACCGGCCGCATGTACTGCACCGGCCATTCCATGGGATGCATGATGACCCACTATCTCGGCAGCACCGACGTCTCCCACCGCTACGCCGCTATGGGCGCGACCTCCGGCCCGCTGATGGCTAAGGAAGATACCGGTTCCCAGGTCGTCCCGATGCTTCACACCATGGCTGAGTACGATATGTGGAGCTATGACTTAAGCCAGGATTCCAGCATGGTCATCAACGCAGCTGACATGTGGCTGATCCGCGACGGCCTTGCAACCGCTGAGAATGTCGCCGAAGTCCGCAAAGCCGGTTATGCCGCTGCCGTCAAGGACGGTCGCTGGAACACCTCCGTCTGGAAGAACGCTGACGGCGTCACCCTCTACGAGTATGTCTGGGTCACCGGCAAGGATCACGTCAATATGCCGGCAGAGAACGAACTTCTCTGGAACACCTGGTTCAAGCACTGGTCCATGTTCACCGATACCGGTGTCCGCAACTTCGACGGCATCTCGGTACAGTGACCGGATCTCAATGACCGGATCTCTGTAACCGGAATTCTGTGACCGGCATCATCTGTCCATAAGAAAAAAGGAACAGCCGCCCCGGCGATCTCTTCGCCGGAGCGGCTGTCTCTTTTTAACGCTGCCTTAACGGTGCCTGGCACCTTTGCAGAATCTTAACGGTGCCTGACACCTCGCCAGGCACCTCGCTTAGATTGTTGTCACGCTGTCGGGGTATTCGATCCCTTCTTTTTTACTTAGCCGCACATCGCGCACAGCAAGATTTTCCACGGCGGATGTATCGCAGGAGATATCAACCGCAGTGATCTCAAGGTCCTCCAGAGCAATATCATGCAGATGGTAATGCGCCTCGTCCGCCTTCACATTGAAGTATGTGTCGCATTCGAATCGGCAGCCCCTTACCGTGATATTTCCGCAGCGCGAGACGGGCATATCCGTTCTGCCCTTGATGTCAAAGAACTGCGTCCAGGGGTTGATGTTGAGAAAATTCGCGGTCTTCCCTTCGATATTCTGCACAAGCACATGCTCATAGCACTGCGGCGTATCAGGCCGGAGTTTAAACCACAGGAAATTGTAGCCGGTGGCGACCCGGATATTCTGCATGATGATGTTTCTGCTGTGTATGTTTTCGGAACCGAAGGTGAGGCACCCGTGGCAGAAACCGTACTCACAGTCTTCGATGATGATGCGCTCGTTGATGCCGTTCTCCGGCGCAGTATCTGCCCAGGGGCCTTTCCCGCCCTTAAGGGCTACCGCGTCATCATTGACCGCCATGTAACATTTCCTCACAAGAACGTCGCTGCAGGCATCGATATCGATCGCATCCGTGCTCGGTCCGCCGACCGGCGCGTGGGGCGACAGCATCCTGCAGCCGATGTATTTTACAAACCGGCACTTGTAGACATGCGTCGTCCAGAACGGCGAGTTCTGAAACGTGACGCCCGCCAAAAGGACATTCGTGCAGTGCGACGCGAAGAACAGGCGCGGCCGCTGCTCATCCTTGTTCGTACAGCCCGGATTCCAGGCCCGCCTCAGCCAGAACTGCTCCCAGAAGCGCATCCCGTTTCCGTCAATGGTCCCCTCTCCCGTGACCGATACCCCATCGAGGCCGATGGCATTGATCAGCGCCGGGAAATACAGGCAGTTCTCCCCCTCGATCCTCGTCTCGCAGAGCGGGTAATCGCGGACGTCATCGCTGCCCTTCAGGACTCCGCCGCGCTCCAGCCGCAGATGCACACCCTGCTTCAGGTACAGCGCCCCGGTTAGATAAGTCCCTTCCGGGATCACGATCGTGCCCCCGCCCTGTCCGCTGACCGAGTCGATCAGGGCCTGCAGCTTCCCGGTCTGTATCGTTCCGTCAGCCCTTATTCCATAATCCTGAATACGGAAGCAGCTGCCGCTGCCCTCCGGCCACTCCCCCGCAGTATCGGAAAACCACGGATCGATCGGAGTTCCATCCGGAAAACAAGTCAGTTTCAGCATGTCTCCCTCCATTTCATTGCAGTTCCTTAGCGGTATCTTAACGGTGCCTGACACCTCTGCGCGGCTACCGCTCACACATCGCGCAAATCCTCAAGATGCTTGTTCTCCAGTACTTCAAAAGCCGCTGTCTTATCAATGATGGCCTTCAGAAGGCGGTCCAGTCCGGTCCCTTCAAAGTAGTCCGCGGGTACAATGTACCGGATGCGGTTGTCGCGCAGCATTTTATTGACCTTTTCCTTGTTTCCTGTGTCCGGATCGTAGACACCGATCGAATGGCCCCCGTAGGAATTGACCAGCTTCATACAGGGGATATCCGTGTCGCTGTCGCCGATATACACGATATTCCTGAATGGGACCCGGATCTTTTCCGGCGGGAAATACTCATTTACCCCGGGATCATTGATGTCCAGAGTCCCTTTTTCGATCCTGAACAGAAACTGCGTCTTGTTGGTGTAATTGATCACCTGTGCCGGCCATACAGCAACACCGCGCTCATTGAAGTAGAAAGAACTGGCATAGACCTTTTCAAAGGCACCGTTTTTCGCGATTTCCGTGCCTTCTATCATTTCCTTCAGCCCGGAGGAAATGATGTAGTGTTCGACGATCACCCCGTGAGCTTTTCCATACCGGTTGATTCTGTCAAACCACCCTTCCACTCCTGGAAACAGCTGAACATGAGAACCGTACCTTTCCAGTTCCTTTCTGTTCAGAACAAGGTTTCCCTCCGCTTCGCGGACCATTTTCAACATATAAGCCAGGTTTCCGTCCATATCATTAGCCAGAGCCATGGCGTTGGATTCTTCCCAGAATCTCTTTACATCGTATCCTACCGACTGAATATACCCCTGCGCCTGCATATCATCCGGTGAAAGCGTCTTGTCGAAGTCATAACATATCGCAAGAACCGGCAGGCTTTCTTTCTGCTTTCTGATATACTCCATCCCATTTCCTCCCGGCGTCCCGTCGGTGTCCCGTCCTATAGGTGCCTGGCACCTTTGCAGAATCTTAACGGTGCCTGACACCTTTGCGACAGACACCTTTGCGACACCTTTGCGGGCACCTCAGCGGACACTGCTCAGTATCTGGTCCAGTTCCGGCAGCTGCTTTTTCAAGGATACGATCTTTCCCTCCTTCAGAAAGCAGTGCTTCGATACCGCCGTCGTGCACAGCTCGCGCTCCGGCATGAGCCAGAACTGATACTCAAGTTCCAGCCGGACCCCGCTGTAGGAAAGCACCGATACCTGGATCCCCACTTCCTCTGAAAACCGGACAGGTCTCTTGTACTCCACACTTACCGCAGTCACAGGCGAAACGACCCCCGCCTTTTCCACCTCCGCGTATCCCATTCCGATCTGATCCATAAAGGCGACCCGCGCCTCCTCCATCCATTTGATGTAATTGGAGTGGTGGATGAACCCCATCTGGTCTGTCTCATGGTACTGCGCTTTTCTCAAATACATGAACTCTTCCACTGTTTTACCTCTTCTTAACGGTGCCTGACACCTTCATCGCTGACACCTTCATCGCTTATAATCTTCCGAAACCTCCATAAACGATCTGGTTCCGTTTATATAATCAGCATAAGCGGTCTCGGCGTCTTTCCCACGGAACACCTTGCACAAGCCGCACATGTCACAGTCAGCTATGCAGGGAAATCTGTTTTTGATATATACTCTGCGTTCTTCCTCGGTCGATCCTGTTATTTCCGGTGCACTGTTCATAATTAACCTCAATGGATCTGCCTGTCCTGGCGGTATTTCTGCATGTATTCCATGTTGATCTCGCGGATCTCCTTCTTCCCGTCAATATAATCCTGGTAGATGTCCCAGGGACTTCCCCCGCCGAGCCAGCATGAAGAACAGTTCTCACACCCGCCCCCGCAGTCAAGAGAGTTCCTGATGATCTGCTCGCGCTCTTCCCTGGTCGTGTCTTTGATAAGAATAGATTTCATGATATCTGACCTCCTCATTCTGAAGCACACAGGAAAAATCATTCTGTTTCTCCTGACTATATTATATGTGAAACAGTGCGCACCTCATAGTCCCCTTAAGCTCTTAAAAGTCCCGACGCCGGCAGCAGACTCTGATCCAGTCCTGTGTTATGATGAACATGGATCCGAAAACAAGTATCATTTTTACAAGGGGATTAGAATCATGAATACATTTTCAGTGAAAGACAGGGTCATGGTCATTACCGGCGGCACCAACGGGATCGGCCGGGGCCTGACGGACTATTTTGTGGAACAGGGGGCACAGGTCATTGCCCTCGGAAGCCGGGAGGAGACGGTACAGAAACTGAAAGACGCGTACCAGTCAATGAATATGACCATTGACAGCCGTGTGCTCGACGTACGCCGTGTGCCTGACATTGAACCGCTCTTTCGTAAAATCGCGGACGATTACGGCAGGATCGACATTCTCGTGAACTGCGCCGGCATGGGGCACCCGATACCGGCGATTGACGTGACGGAAGATGACTGGAATACGATGATGGACCTGAACCTGCGCGGGGCGTTTTTCTGCGCCCAGGCCGCCGCGAAGATCATGCTGCCGGTCCATTACGGGCACATCATCAACATCACCTCCCAGATCTCCCTCGTGGCCAATGAAGGGGAAGCCGTATACTGCGCTTCGAAGGGTGGTCTGAACCAGCTGACGCGGGTGATGGCTCTGGAATGGGGAAAAGAAGGCATCCTTGTGAACGCAGTCGCGCCCACCTTCACCTACACGCCCGGCACGGCAGAACGGCTTGACCAGCCGGAATTCCGGGCATCCGTCCTCTCGCGCATTCCGAGAGGGGAACTGGGAACGATCGATGACGTTGCGAGCGCAGTCCACTATCTGGCCAGCGATCACGCGAACATGGCCAGCGGAACCATTCTTGTGATAGACGGCGGATGGACCACCGTGTAAACCGCAGTGATCACCCCTCACACATTCGTAAAAATAAAACTGTAGGATGACAGCAGTCTTCCGGACGAGTCTTCCACGTCCGCATTGACGAAATAAAGCCTGCTGCCCCGTTTTACGACCCGGGCCCTGCAGATCAGCAACTCTTCCTCCGGGTCTGCCCCGCGGTAGTAACTGACATTCCCGCTCACGGTGATCCCGTTCCCTCCGGCACTGAGAAATGCCATCCCCGCGGTATTGTCCGCCAGGTTAAACAGGAACCCTCCATAAGGAATCCCGTAAAAATTTCGGTGTTCCGGCAGGATCCGGACAGTCGCGACCGCTGATCCGTCCTTCAGCTCCGAAAACGAGATCCCAAACTTTTCCAGGATCTCCTTCCGCGCGATCCTGATCGCCTCAGCGCTGTCCGCCGGCACCATTCCCGGCTGCCTATTTCCAGACTCAGTCATTGTTTCACCCCTCATCTTAGCAGTGCCTTAACGGTGCCTGGCACCTTTGCAGAATCTTAACGGTGCCTGACACCTTTGCAGACACAAGCCGGGCTCAGCGCCCGGCTTGTTTTCATTTACAGAAGTTTTCGCTTTAGCCCCACTGTGCCAGTCTCAGCACAGTGATATATCCATTCTCGTCCACCGCGGAGATCACGCAGGAGATACTGTAAAACCACGGCGACTGTGATTCCCTCGCATAGTAAGTTCCGAAAGGCTCCGTAACGATCCTCATATCGGAATCATAGTTGGTATAAGAGATCAGAGCGTCTTTCCGGATGTAGACACTTCCGCTCCACACCTGATAAGAATAAACCATATCATCCATTCCGTGGATGCTGTAAGTGCCGTTGTGGTTCCGGGAAATATTGCCGATCCCGTCCCCATATTCTTCCGATCCATTCCGGATGAACTTGTCGAGCTGCGCCTGGGCCTGGCTCTTTGTGGTGTACTCGTACGGCAGGTATACCTGCACATCGTTTACTTTCCAGCAGTCGCCCAGGTCCGTCATGGTCTCCGGGGAGACCCCAAGATAAATGCTGTAATATCCGAGCCCGTACTCGGTAGCATCAGCCCATAAGGAATTGATCCCTCTGCAGTACCGGGCATAGGACATGTCCCGGCCGGAAGCAGCAGACGACGCGGACGATGCTGCCCCGGACGACGCGGACGATGCCCCTCCGGCAACAGTCTTCCTCTGAACTCTGTCACCGACTGTCCACTGCCCTGCTTCGTTCACGTGGTATCCGTCGATCGTGGTATTGTAAGCCATGTAGCCGTCATAATAGAAATAATAGCACTCCGCTGTCCCGTCCCCGTTGCCGTCGATCCACTGCCAGCCTCCCGCAGGATATGTTCCGTCATCGTTCCGATACCACCATCCGGAAGCATCCTGCACCCAGGTACCTGCGCACACCGGAAGTGCCGCAGCGACAGCGAATGCGAGCCCGAAACAGAATACGGCAAGTTTTTTCATGTGTATGCCCTCCTCATGAATGATAAAGCTATTATAACATATTCACTGTGCCTCACATCTTTGCAAAATCTTAACGGTGCCTGACACCTTTG
>CACZFV010000043.1 GCA_902780465.1 uncultured Lachnospiraceae bacterium | reverse complement strand
CACAGGTTTATGGATCCGAAGCTCATGGACCTGGCCATCGAATACATCCAGATGTTTTTAGACCTGTGAATAAACAGTGAGCCAAAGTCAGGCGGCTGCCGCGCGGCGTTGTTTCACAGAAAAATCAGTAAGAAATGAGAAGTAAGAAATAAATGGAAATATCTGCAATCGTTTTCCCGGTGATGTTCCTGTGGTGCGAGTTTCTTCTCCGCTGTTTCGGCGGAAGGGGAGGCGCGCTGCAGATACCGGTGATCCTTGCCGCGCTGGGCGCGGGAGCCTTCTGCGCCGCCGCGGTGCTCTGGCTTTCAGAACGCAGCAGAAAAGCTGCTGCGGCGCTTTCTCTGGTGATCCTGGTCCTTACGGCCCTGTTTTTCGCCGCGGAGAGCATGATCCTCAGTGTGTTTACGACTTATATGTCTCCAGGGAACCTGCTCTCCGGCGCAGGCAATGTTCTTGAGAATTACCGGGGGGAGTTTCTGAGGAGCCTTCCGCCCGGGGTGCTGCGCTTTCTTCTGTTTCTGCTGCCTGGCTTTCTTGTGGTCGGAGTATCCCTGTACCGCAGAAGGGCGGGGCGGAAAGAAACAGAGGAGAAGCAGCCGGAAACAAGAACAACACAGGGGCCTGCAGAGGGAATCACGGGAGCACGCGCGGCGGTGCTGCTGACTTCTCTGGGGATCCTTCTGACCGGCTGCGGTACGAACCTGATCCGCAGCGGCCCGGACGCGGAGCTTTACGGGGCGCAGTACAATTACAACGCCGCAGTGGAGACCTTCGGGCTTCTGACGGCAGAGCGGCTGGATGCGGTGTACAGTCTCTTCGGCCACCCGGAGACGGTGTTCTCCGGAACAGGCTCAGAACGGACAGCATCGCCCGCGGATGCGGCAACGGCATCTGATGCGGCGACAGCATCGAACGCGGCCACTGCTTCAGACGCGGCGACAGCATCGGACGCGGCTCCGGCAGAGCCGGTGTACGGGGACAACGCGATGGAGATCGATTTCTCAGCGGAAGCCCTGCACAGCACAAAGGCGCTGGACGGGCTGACACAGTACGTCAGTTCCCTGACACCTTCGAAACAGAACCGCTACACGGGGCTGTTCCGGGGCAAGAACCTGATCCTGATCTGTGCGGAGGCCTACTGCGACCGCTTTATCCGTCCGGAACTTACGCCGACGCTCTGGCGTCTCACGCACAACGGTATTTATTTTGAAGAATACTATGAGTCGGAGTGGGGCGGCAGCACCACCACCGGAGAGCTGGCCTTTGTTGAGGGACTGGGCGGGAACGACGGCGATGAGTCCATGATCCGCATTGCGGACCACAACCACTATTTCACCATGGGAAACCAGCTGCAGCGGCTGGGATACTCGAGCATTGCGTTCCACAGCGGTTCCCATACGTATTACAAGCGGAATACCACCCACCAGAATCTGGGCTACAACCAGTATGTGGCCAGCGGGAACGGCCTGGACAAGATCACGGGACGGCAGTATCCGGATGACGGTGATTTCCTGGAGAAAACGGCGGACCTGTATGTGGATCATCAGCCCTTCAGCGTCTACTATATGACGCTGAGCGGCCACGCCCCTTACGAGAAGAACAGCCACCTGGTAAAGCGGTATTACGAACGGGTCGAAGCCGCACTGGGGGATGAGTATTACCCGAAGACAAAGTACTACATCTGCTACCAGATGGAGCTGGAGGAAGCTCTGAGCCGTCTGGTGAAGAAGCTGGAGGACGCGGGGATCGCCGACGACACGGTGATCGTGCTGACGGGGGATCACTATCCCTACGGGCTCGGCAACGGGCGGACCTGGCACAACGACAGGGACTACATCGACGATCTCATCAAGGCGGACGATGTGCTCCGCTGGAATCAGGACCGGAGCGGCCTGATCCTGTGGTGCGGAAGCCTTGAGCACGAGGACAGGGATATGGCGTGCACGGTGAAGGATCCGGTGGGCAACCTTGATATTCTCCCGACGCTTTCCAACCTGTTCGGCGTGGAGTTCGACAGCCGGCTGCTCCCGGGCAGGGACGCCCTGGCACCGGATACGGAACCCTTTGTGTTCTGGAACAATCTTACCTTTGTCACCAGGGAAGGAAAGTACGACAGCAGGAAAAAGATCTGGTATCCCAACGAAGGGGCCGAGTGGACCGCGGAGGATCCGGACTACCTGAAGCGGATGCAGCAGAAGCTGAACGACCGCCTGCTTATGTCCAGGACGATCCAGAGGGCGGATTATTACGGGCTTCTGTTCGGACCGGATGAAGTCAAGGAGGCCGGGGAGATGCTGTTTGATCCGGACCGGCTGGCGGAGAAGAAGGCGGAGGAAACAAAACCGGAGGAAACAAAGGCAGAGGAAACAAAAGCGGAGGAAACAAAAGCGGAAGAAACAAAAGCGGAAGAAACAAGACCGGAGAAAGAAAGGAGAAGATGACCATGGATGAGACTAAGATCCTGCAGCTGAAGGACTGGATCGAGGACGCGAAGCATATTGTCTTTTTCGGCGGCGCCGGAGTCTCCACGGAGAGCGGCGTGCCGGATTTCCGGAGCAAGGACGGACTGTACAACCAGCGGGACGTCCGCTTTGAGCAGTACCGGCCGGAATATCTTCTGAGCCACAGCTGCCTGATGCGGGAGCCAAAGGTGTACTACGAGTTCCACCGTCAGAAGATGGACACGAGGACCATCGAGCCTAACAACGCCCACAAGTACCTGGCGGCGATCGAGAAGCTGGGAAAGCTGGATGCGGTGGTGACCCAGAATATCGACGGACTGCACCAGAAGGCGGGCAGCCGGAAAGTTTATGAGATCCACGGCAGCGCCCTGCGGAACTACTGCATGAAGTGCGGAAAGATCTACCCGGAGGACTATATCTTCACCTCGGAGGAAGCTGTGCCGCAGTGCAGCTGCGGAGGAATGATCCGCCCCGACATCACCCTCTATGAGGAGAGTCTTCCGGACGACGCAGTGGAAGGCGCTGTGCGGGCCATCTCCCGCGCCGACATGCTGATCATCGGCGGAACTTCCCTCACTGTGTATCCGGCGGCATCCTATATCAACTATTTCTCAGGAAAGTACCTCGTGATCATCAACCGCGACCGGCTGAACATCCGGCTCGGCGGAAATACCCTGGTCATCAACGACAGGATCGGCGAAGTGTTTACGCGGCTCGCGGAGCTGCAGGGCATCTCCCTCTGACAGCAGCCCAAAGAGACAGGGGACGGTTCTCTGTCTCCTCTACAGGCGTGACAGTCGTTGTCAATGACAGATCGTGGATCAAGGTACCGCTTTGTCTGCGGCAACATTACAATAATCTTAATCTCGCGGGGGGAGGATAGTGCGGGTACAGAAAATCGGGTATAATGTATTTACCCGTTCTGAATGCAGTCCGGACGTTTTTTTATTCGCACCAGCTTTTCCAATTTGTGAGAGATTATAGAAAAGGAGGGTATGCCTGTGAAAAAAAGAATGAAGAGAGTTGTTTTGATGATCCTGACGCTGCTGCTGTTGCTGGTCCCGATCACTGCGTATGCGGACACGACCTGTGTAGTGACCGGAACAAGAAACTATCTCGCGCTGAGAAACGCGCCGAGAACAGACGAGAGGAACGAGATCGGAAAGCTGCATAACGGAGATCTCTTTATCGTCACCAGCGGCGGACAGAACGGTTTTGCGTACGGCCACACGGTCAGCGGCTATTACGGGTATGTGAATGCGAATTATCTGAGGGCGGCGGATTATTATCAGCCGCAGTACACTCCGGCGCCGCAGTACAATCCACCGCAGTACAATCCGCCGCAGTACAGCTCCGGAACACCAAGAACGGTCACGGGAACAAGGAATTATCTGGCGCTGCGCACCAGCCCGGTCCGTTCGGATTCCAATGAGATCGGCAGACTGTACAACGGCGATGTTTTCTACGTGACAGAATGGGGCAACAATGGATTCGCATACGGTTATACCGCATCCGGAAGATACGGCTATGTCGTGTCCGCGTATCTGAGATAAACATGCAAAAGGAGACAGGTTTGACCTGTCTCCTTTTTCCTCTTTTCAGCAATGTCGCCTATGGAGCCGGCTAATGTTATTTTTCACGGTGTGAGAACTCAGCATATAATTCTTCCAGGAACAGCTCGAACTTTTTGATCATGACGCTACCTCCTTCTGAAGTGCCTCCGGGATCCGATCCCTTTGTCTGATGCCTTTGTTTCGTTGCTTTTTTATGTATTTCTTTTGATGTCTTTATGATAGTATTCAGATAAAGGATTGTAAAATACATATCGGTAACGGTTGACGATACCTTTCAGGTATTGCCGGTGCCGCGGAGGATGTGGCCCATGGAGCTTCGACATTTGCGCTATTTCCTGGTTCTCGCTGAAGAACTGAATTTTACCAGAGCCGCCGAACGGCTCATGATCGCGCAGCCGCCTCTGAGCCGTCAGATCAGGGATCTGGAGGAAGAACTTGGAGCGCCGCTTTTTGTCCGGCAGCATCACTCTGTCCGGCTGACAGACGAGGGGGTGCTGTTCCGCGATTATGCGTCGAGGATCATCGCTCTGTCGGAACAGTCGGTCTCGGATATCCGGAATATGCGGAGCGGGCTTCAGGGAACGCTGTACCTCGCGGAGGTGGAGGGGAAGGGGCCGCGCCTGATGGCAGAATGGATCGCGGGGTTTTCCCGTCTGCACCCGAAGGTGCAGTTCTCTGTATGGAACGGAAACTCCGACGAGGTCGTGAACCGCGTCCGAAAAGGGCTCAGTGATGCGGCACTGATCATGGAGCCGCATGACCCGGAGGGTCTTCAAAGTCACCTGGTGTACTCAGAGCCCTGGATCGCCATGTTTCCGGCGGATCATCCGCTGGCAGCCCCGGATCAGGATACTGTGTCCATGCGGGAGCTGGCAGACTGTGACCTCATCATCCCCTCCAGGAATTCCCGGCTGAAGGAGATCAGGAGCTGGCTGGGGACCGATGCTGCGGAGCTTAAAGTAGTGGCGCGGTTCGCAAACGTGGTAACTGCCTACGAGCTGTGCCGGAACGGGGTGGGGGTAGCCATTTATCCGGCAGCCGCCGCGGACATCGTAAAAGACCGCGGCAGCGTGCGGATCCGTACCATTTCCGACCCGGGGATCCGCGCGTCCTATGTACTGATCTATTCCAGCGAGCATCCGCTTCATACTCTGGCGAGGAGATTCGTGGAATATATTCTGACTCAGCAGGAAAAGCGGGTGGAAGATTGAGAACGCAGACCGTGCATGAAAAAAAGAATCAACAGGAGGTGCCTTTATGAGCAGACTGAAGGATCTGAGGAAGTATGTCGACGCAGAACTTGACCGCATGCCCGATCCGGAGAAGAGGATCAGCGCTGCGGCCCATCTTTACGGGGTGTCTCTGGCGGCGACCATGCTGGCGAAGAAGCGGGGGCTGGACCCGGAGCTTGCTTCCATGGCGGGGATGCTCCACGACCTGCACGCCTACCGTACAGGAAGCTACGATGATCACGCCCACAAAGGAGCGGAGCTGGCCCGGCAGATCCTTGAGGAGCTGAAGCTTACGGAGGCAGGGGAAACGGACCTCATCTGCTCCGCCATCTACCACCATGACGACAAATACGCGGTGGATGCTCCGATGGACGAGCTCCTGAAGGACGCGGATGTGATCCACCACTGCCTGAACGACGTGGCGAAGCCGGTGAAGGAGAAAGAACAGAAGCGGTTCGAGAGTATCTGCGCAGAGTTAGGACTGACGAAAGCATAGACAGAAGCAAAAGCCGGGTAAAAAGCGGCAGTAAAAAGCAGGGCTGGAGATCATTTCAGCCCTGCTTTTGTGACAGAGAATTATAAGAGGTCATCTCCGCCGTTTTCCGTCGGAACCGAGATAATAGCCCTCCGGCGACCTTGCGTCGTGCAGCATGACACCGTCATCCTGGAAGTAGTAATCGGCGCCTCCGATATTCTGCCATCCGGTGCGCCGCACGCCGTCGCTTCCGAGATAGAACCAGTCGCTGCCGACAAGCTGCCAGTCAGTACCCATGATACCGTCGGGAGTGAAGTAGTAATTTTCACCATTCAGCGTATGCCATCCGTACAGGCGCTCGCCGTTCCGGTCGAAATATGCCCATCCCGCGGCTTCCTGCACCCAGTCGGGTTTCATTCCATTCGGAGCGGAAGAGGAATCGGAAAAGGTGATGTCGGCGATGGTCGTATCATTGTAGGCGGTTCCGCGCAGGTAGTTCTCCACAGTGAAGCGGACACGCTGTGAGGTGACCGGCGCCGTGAACTCCACGACATTGACTGCCATATCGGGGTTCAGGTCAAAGTGGTATTCCACTCCGTCCGCGTCCATCAGAATACGGGTCGGTGTATTGTTTTTCACGTGCAGCGCTTCGGTGCGGAAATTCCCGCTGAAGATGGCGATGGTGTTGTAGGTCTCGGGAGTGTCGAAATATACTTCGATATATTCTCCTGCCTCCCGGTTCGCGCCGTCCATCCAGCTGCTTTCAGGCAGACCGTCAAAGGCCATATAGGCGGAATGGTCGTATCCGGTGTCATTCAGCATGGAGCTGGCGGAAACATTGGTTCGTTTCACCGGAAGGATCCGCCCGGGGCTGATATAATCAGGCATGTACAGCGCGATGCTGTACGGCACAGGCGCGGTGGTTATGACCGGCGCCGCGGCGGCAGAAGTCATGGAAGAAGCGGGTGAGGTCACTGCCGCGGCAGCAGTTCCGGCGGCTGCGGTGGTTTCAGCGGCTGCTGCGGTCGTCTCGGGGAGTGCGAAAGCCGCCGCTGTGCTTTCAGTCTCCTGGCCTTCATCCTCATCCTCGTCGTTGTCTTTTTTCCTGCTCTTTTTCCTGTCCCTGTCATCCCTGTCTTCGGAAATGGAACTGCTTTCGGCAGAATCGCGGAAATGCATGAAGGCGAATACGCCCCCTCCGCCGACCAGCAGAAGCAGCAGGACAATGAGCAGCGGCAGAAGGAAGCCGCGGCGCTTTTTCGGCGGCTCGGGTGTGCCGTAGGCGGGATAGTTCTGGTAGTTTCTTCCGGGATAAGCGCCTGGAGCCGGGGGATGCCCCTGAGCATTCCGCGGCGGCTGCATCCGGAGGGGAGTCCCGCATTTTGTACAGAATTTTGCGTCATCAGGAAGATCTTTTCCGCATTTACTACATTTCATGATCGATCTGAAAACCTCCTGTAAAGAATGAGACCAGAAAAATCATACCACGAACGGGGGGCAGAATCAAAGGCCGGACTGTGTTATGATAAGACATGACAAAAATCACTGCCGGACCGATAAGTTTACATCTGTGAAGGAGAAAAAGAAAGAATGAAGTCCCTGTTCGGTTTCCTGGATGAGATGTTCTTTGACGATAAAAAGAAGGAGAAGGATAACCTTGCCGCGGAGCGTATGCGCAATTCCCCGGCCTATGCCGACGCGAAGGCCCGGTATGAGGAGATGTATGACGAGCTGGAGGAGGAGTACCGCTCGGTCCTTCAGATCCTTCGTGAAAATGAAGGGGATCAGATGGCGCTGACTGAGTACCTTGCGGAGGCTGAGGCGCGGATCACGGATAAGCTGGAAGCCTTACCGGAGGGCGCCGCGCAGATCGAGCAGACCGCTGAAGACGATGTGAGCGGCAGCGAGATAGAGGCACTGCTCAAACTGGGCCCGAGGCTTTTTAATGCCGGAAAGACAGAAGCGGCGGAGTATGACGTCAAAGCTGTGCGGGAAGCTTCGCTGAAAGCGCTGGCAGAAGAGCTGAAGCAGCGGGAAGGGGATTTCAGCGGGGACAATGCGGAGCGGATCCGGCGGATCTCAGACAAGCTGGAACATCTGACTTTCGTGAAGGATGTGTTCAGCAAGATGGGAAGCATTTTCTGAGGTCCTGGAGGTTCCCGGAGAAGTTCGGCGGGATTCCTGCTTGCCATTTTACAAAGGCGCGCTATAATGGTTTCATAAGATGCAAACATATGTTCGCAGTCCGGAGAAACTTATGTCTGAGGTGCGCTTTACAGATTATTATTCAGAAGAGATCATTCCACCGGCGCCTGCAGGCTTTCAACGGCCAGCTGCAGGCGCCGTTGTCAGCCTTCCGGAGAAGCTGAAGGCCATGAAAGAAATGGCCAATTCCTACGATTACAATGACAGAGCCTCTGCCCTGGTGTTTTACAAACAGGGCGTTTTTGCCGCGGACTATGAGGACGATTACTGCTTCCGGGGCACAGTGCGGAGATATTATCCCACTTACAGCGCCCTGACAAACAATGAGCTGCGCGGATATTTCGGGTGGCGCACCCGCTTCCGGGCAGGGCAGCCGGTGGAGGAGGTGCCGTCCTCTCTGGTCTATATTTATATCTATGAGATATTGAACGGCATCGGCGTTACCCCGGAAGAAGGACTGGAAAAGCTCCTTCAGATCGATAAGCTCTACGGAAACAGAGACCTTGTGATGCGGCAGCACCTGAAGGTGTGGATCCCGGACTACCTTGTCTACTACGACCTGCCCTCGGATCTGGCGCCGGGCTATGTGGATACGGTATCCGACCAGGGGAAGGATCTGCTGACAGCTTTTCTGGATTCAGCCGCGGCGCCTCAGCCGGGAGAGCGGGTACGGCTCCCGGAGGGCACGGATACGGAGGAACTCTTCCGGGCCATGGCGGATGTTTCAGCCTTTGATCTTCGGAAATCTGCCCTGCTGAAAAAAGATCCTGCGGAGGCGGCGGTCTTTTTTGTCCGGACGATCTGCGGGCTGGCAGGGCGTCTTAAAGCTGAGAGCAGGGAGCCCCTGCAGGAACTCTGGTTCGGAAGGAGGGCGGTCCGGACTTACCGGATGTTCCGGTCGGCGGTGTTCCATGACCATCGGAATTACAGGTGCTATGATTATGCCGTATCCCCGGGCAAGGTCTTCCGGTGCCGGGACGGGATCTGGATGCTGGAGATGTACCGGGAGGACGGGCAGTATAAAAAACAGTTCGGCAATATCTGCCGCGAGATGGAGCGCCAGGCAAGACAGCAGCTCCATCTGGGAAGAACGCTGAAGGACAGCAGTGTCTCCCCGGCGGTGGAGGGGATGATCGCCGATCTCGTGGAGGAATACAGGGAGGAGCGGGAAGAACGCGCGGCGGCCGCGGCGAAAGCGGCGGAAGCAGCGGCCAGGGAAGCTGCGCGGAAAGCCATGTTCGACAGTGTGAAGATCGACATGTCCCGTCTCGGGGAGATCCGGCGGGACGCGGCGGTGACCAGAGATTCCCTGATCGTGGAGGAAGAGAATGTCTTCCCGGAGCCCGAAGCTGCACCTGGGGCAACAGCGGAAGCAGAGAAGCCGGAAAGACCACAGGCCGCGCCGGCATCGCCCGCGTCCGCGGACACGCCTTTCGACCCGGACGAGTATTTCTTCCTGCACGCGCTTCTGTACGGGGAGGAGTGGAGATCCCGTCTGAAGGAGAGGCACATCCAGATGTCCATGCTGGCGGACGGTATCAACGAGAAGATGATGGATCTCATCGGGGACACGGTGATCGAGTTCGCCGGAGACGATCCGGAGATCATTGAGGACTACACAGAGGAGCTGCGGGAGATGATCCCGGAATAAAGATCATTTCGCAGGAAGTGATCCCGGGATAAGCAGAATATGGGAACAGAGAGACCATGGAAGAGAAAAGAGAAAGGAAGATCCCGAAGCGGATCGCGGGGGCGGTGATCAACTCCCTGAAGGGCGGCGTTGTGCCGCGGATCGGCCTCCCCTACATCGCGGTGGGAAGAAAGAACGAGATCGCAGCGCTGCTGCACGATGTGGATATCATCGCCGATGGAGGCGCCTCCTTCCGCTTCATTGTTGGCAAGTACGGCAGCGGCAAGAGTTTCCTGCTGCAGACCATCCGCAGCTATGTGATGGACCGCGGTTTCGCGGTGGCGGACGCAGACCTGTCCCCGGAGCGCCGGCTGCAGGGAACGAAGGGACAGGGGCTTGCGACTTACCGGGAGCTGATCCGGAACCTGGCCACGAAGACCCGCCCCGAGGGCGGCGCCCTGATGCTGATCCTGGACCGCTGGATCAGCGCAGTGCAGACGGAGACGGCACGGGAGACGGGACTCAGCCCGGAAGGCCCGGACGCGGGGAATCCGCTGTTTGAAAAGGCGGTGGAGCAGAAGATCCTGGAGGTGATCCGCTCCATGAACGAGCTGGTGCACGGCTTTGATTTCGCACGGCTGCTGACCCGGTACTGGCAGGCTTCCGCGGAGGGGGACGACGAGAAGAAGGGCCTGGTGCTCAAGTGGTTCCGGGGCGAATACACTTCAAAGACCGAGGCAAAGCAGGAGCTGGGGGTGAACATCATCATCACCGACGACGACTGGTACGAGTATATCAAACTCTTCGCCTGGTTCTTAAAAAAGGCGGGCTACAGCGGACTCATGATCATGGTGGACGAGCTGGTGAATGTCTACAAGATCCCCAACGCGATCTCCCGCCAGTACAACTATGAGAAGATCCTCACCATGTACAACGACACGCTGCAGGGCAAGGCGCAGTATCTCGGCATCATCATGAGCGGCACGCCCCAGTGCGTGGAGGACCGGCGCCGGGGCGTGTACAGCTACGAAGCACTGCGGTCAAGGCTGCAGGAGGGAAAATTCTCCAGGGAAGGCGCCCGGGACATGCTGGCCCCGGTGATCCGGCTGGATCCGCTGACGGCGGAGGAGATGCTGGTGCTGACGGGGAAGCTCTCAGACATTCACGGTCAGCTCTATGGCTATCAGCCCGGGCTGACCGACGAGGATCTTGCCATGTTCATCCGCATTGAATACGGAAGGATCGGCGCGGATTCCCACATCACCCCCCGTGAAGTGATCCGGGATTTCATCGAGCTTCTGGATATTCTTTACCAGAACCCGGACCGGAAGGCTTCGGAGCTTCTCTCCTCGGAGGAGTTCAGCTTCGCGGCACCGGAGATGCCGGGGGCGGGCGCGGGAGATGCTGCCGGCATGGGCGGCAGAGCAGGAGAAGATTTCGCTGAGTTTGAAATATGACCAGCTCCTCAGGAATAAGGGAGTCTTCTGAACTGGAAGCTGGCTTACAGCTCAGAAGACGACCTGATTCCTGAGGAGGACAAGGTGCGAAGCACCTCTGTCCTACGTCAGACACAGAACGCGGAGCGTTCTGTGTCCTGAGGAGCAAAAAGAACAGGAAAGAGCAGGAAAGAACAGGAAAGGGGGTGCGCCTTGGAGATTTTCAGAAGATACGCGCCGTTCATCCAGGACTTTATCTATGAGAACGGCTGGGAGAACCTGAGGGCCATCCAGGTCGCGGCGGGTGATGCCATCTTCAATTCCGGGGACAACGTGCTGCTTTCGGCATCGACCGCGTCGGGAAAAACAGAAGCAGCCTTTTTTCCGATCCTCACACTGCTGGAGGAGGATCCGCCCTCTTCCGTGGGGGTGGTGTACATCGGTCCCCTGAAGGCGCTGATCAACGACCAGTTCCTCAGGCTGAACGAGCTCTGCGAGGAGGCGCATATTCCGGTCTGGCACTGGCACGGCGACGTGTCCCAGTCCCACAAGAACAAGCTGATGAAGCATCCTTCGGGGATCCTGCAGATCACGCCGGAGTCCCTGGAGGCCATGCTGATGCACCGGCACGGGGACATCACCCGCCTCTTCGGGGACCTGCGATTCGTGGTGATCGACGAGGTCCACTCTTTAATGCGCGGGGACCGGGGCGCCCAGACGCTGTGCCTGGTGGAGCGGCTGTCCCGCATGGCGGGCGTGAATCCGCGCCGCATCGGTCTTTCCGCCACCATCGGCGATCCGGAGACGACCGGGCGGTTCCTGGCGGCGGGCACGGGCCGGGGGACGGTGATCCCGCGGATCCCTCCGGTGAGCCAGAAGTGGCGCCTTTCCATGGAGCACTTTTATATTTCGGGGCCTCAGGCGGCGGAAAAGGAAAAACCTGAGAAGCCTGAGAAGGCGGAGTCGCCGGTGCTGAAGGAGGCTCTGAAGATCGTGCGGGAGATGTCCGCACCGCCGGAAGAGGAAGGGAAGGAGATGCTGTCCCTGCCCGCCAGGGAAGAAGGGGAAACAGGGGAAATGTCCTCTCCGGCCGGGGAAGAGCAGACCACGGACACCGCGCCGAGGGGCGCGGACCCTGCCTTCGGGTACATCTTTGAGCACACCCGGGGAAAGAAGTGCCTGGTGTTCTCGAACTCCAGGGAGGAGGCGGAGGCGGTGACCACGTCGCTCCGGCACTACTGCGAGGTAAAGCATGAGCCGGACCGTTTCCTGATCCACCACGGGAACCTTTCCGCGGCCTACCGTCAGACGGCGGAGGAGGAGATGAAGGACGAGGACAGCTTCTTCACCACCGTGACCACCGCGACGCTGGAGCTGGGGATCGACATCGGCCGCCTGGAGCGGGCGTTCCAGATCGACGCGCCCTTCACGGTGTCTTCTTTCCTGCAGCGCATGGGCCGCACCGGCAGGCGGGATCTGCCGCCGGAGATGTGGTTCGTCATGCGGGAGGAGCAGCCGGAAGCCCGGGCCATGCTGCCGGCCTGTATCCCCTGGAAGCTGATCCAGGGGATCTCCCTGGTGCAGCTTTATGTGGAGGAGCGCTGGGTGGAGCCGCCGCGGCTGGACCGTCTGCCCTACAGCCTTCTGTATCACCAGACCATGTGCACCCTCGCCTCGGGCGGGGAGATGACGGCGGCGGAGCTGGCGTCCCGGGTGCTGACGCTCAGCGTGTTCCGGCGCATCACGAAGGAGGACTACCAGGTGCTGCTCCGGCACCTTCTGAAGCACGACCACATCCAGCGGACAGAGCGGGGCGGCCTCATCGTGGGGCTCGCCGGGGAGCGGATGACCAACAGCTTCAAGTTCTACGCGGTGTTCCAGGAGAACGAAGAGTACACGGTGCGCAGCGAATCCCAGGAGATCGGCACCATCGTGAAACCGCCGCCTGTAGGCAACAAGATCGCCATCGCGGGTCATGTCTGGGTGGTGGAGGAGGTGGACCGGCTGCATCACACGGTCTACTGCACGCTGGTAAAGGGCAGCGTCCCGGCCTTTTTCGGGCTTTGCCCCGGGGACATCAACACAAAGATCCTGGAGCGGATGCGGAAAGTCCTGGAGGAGGACAAGGTCTGGCCCTATCTCATGAAGAACGCCGCAGCGCGGCTGAAGAGCGGCAGGGAGGCGGCCCGGATGGCCCGCATTGTGCCGGATCTGCGGGATAGATCCTCCGAACGGGCCAGGGAAGGCACGCCCCTCATCTGCCTCGGCGGGAACATGTGGGTGCTGTTCCCATGGCTCGGGACCTACGCCTTTATGGCGCTGGAGAGGTTCCTGAAGATCCGCTGCCAGAAGGCGCTGGGGCTGAAGGGCATGGATTCCTCCAAGCCCTATTTCATCCAGTTCACCATGAAGGCGGACCGGCGGACGTTTTTCAAGGTGCTGACGGAGAACGCGGCGGATCCGCCGGATCCCATGGAGCTCCTTTACCCGGAGGAGGTCCCGGTGTTCGAAAAATACGATGACTTTGTGCCGGAGGAGCTGGTGCGGAAAGGCTTCGCTTACGGCGTGCTGGACGTGGAAGGAATGCTCTCCAGAGTCCGGGAGTGGAAGAAGTATCTGTGATACAGGAATGCGAAAAGCCGGCTGGCGCCATTCCGGACAGCAAAAACCGTGCCACAAATTTCACGCCGGAGGGAGCCTGCTGAAAGGGCTCTCCCGCATTGACGGAAGAAAACGAAAATAGTAAAATATAAATAAATTTGGACGTTTGTTTCCAGAAAACCATGTGCAATATCACTATGTTTGCGGAGAAAACCGCAGAAAGGAAATTGTCATGAAGAAAATCATCAATTCCGTCGAACTTGTTGAAGAGCAGATGATCGAAGGCCTGCAGAAGGCATTCCCGCAGTATGTAAAGCGGGTGGAAGGCTCCAACGTCCTCGCACGCGCGGAGAAGAAGGAAGGCAAGGTCGCCCTGGTCTCCGGCGGCGGCAGCGGCCATGAGCCGGCACACGCGGGCTATGTGGGCACCGGCATGCTGGATGCCGCGGTTCCCGGCGCGGTGTTCACCTCCCCGACTCCGGACCAGGTGTACGAGGCAATCAAGGCTGTGGCGACGGACAAGGGCGTCCTGATGATCATCAAGAACTACACCGGCGACGTCATGAACTTCGAGATGGCGGCGGATATGGCCCGGGACGAGGGCATCACCGTGGACGAAGTCATTGTGAACGATGACGTGGCAGTGGACGGATCTCTGTACACCGTGGGACGCCGCGGCGTGGCAGGCACCGTGTTCGTGCACAAGATCACCGGCGCGAAGGCAGAGACCGGCGCTTCCCTGGAGGAAGTAAAGGCGACCGCGCAGAAGGTCATTGACAACGTCCGCACCATGAGCATGGCGATCAAGCCCTGCACGGTTCCCGCGGCAGGAAAGCCCGGATTTGAACTGGGCGAAGACGAGATGGAGATCGGCATCGGTATCCACGGCGAGCCCGGCACCCACAGGGAGGCGCTGAAGCCCGCTGACGAGATCGTCGACATGATGATGGACAAGATCCTGGCAGACATCGATTTCAGCGGCGAAGTGGCAGTCATGATCAACAGCTGCGGCGGAACGCCCCTGATGGAGCTCTTCATCGTCAACAATCACGTGAACGATATCCTTGCAGCGAAGGGCATCAAGGTCTACAAGACCTTCGTCGGCGAGTTCATGACCTCTCTGGAGATGGAGGGCTTCTCCATCACCCTGCTGAAGCTGGACGACGAACTGAAGGCGCTTCTGGACGCTCCGGCAGATACGCCTGCCTTCAAAGTGATCTGAAAGACCAGGGAAAGAGAGTAAGCTGAAAGATCGGGGAAAGATATGACTGACAACGCAAAAGTAATCGCGATTCTGAAAAATATCATTGCTGCCATTGAAGAGAACGCCCAGTTCCTGACGGACCTGGACGCCGCGATCGGCGACAACGACCACGGCATCAACATGGCCAGAGGCTTTAAAAAGGTGGACGCAGACCTTCCGGGGCTGGAGGGCAAGGACATCGGTGCGATCCTGAAAAAGGTCGGCATGGACCTGGTCTCCACCGTGGGCGGCTCCTCCGGACCGCTCTACGGCACCGCGTTCATGAAGGCAGGCGCGAAGGCCGCGGGCAAGAACGAGATCAGCCTGGAGGATTTCATCGTCATGATGGATGAGGCTATCGGCGGCGTGCAGCTCCGCGGCAAGGCGGTCAAGGGCGAGAAGACCATGCTGGATGCCATGATCCCGGCCCAGGAGGCCATGAAAGCGGCCGCGGCG
>CACZFV010000042.1 GCA_902780465.1 uncultured Lachnospiraceae bacterium | reverse complement strand
GTCGCGGTCTTCCTTGTATCGTTCCTTGATCTGATCGGCATAGCTCCGGAAAGCCCGGCACATGAGCGGATGGGTAAAGCTCATGGAAAGATAAGGCGAGACAGACCGGACCACAGTGACAGTTTCTTCGCTGATCAGGAGACGGATGTTCCGGAAAGGCACTTCCGGAAGAATATAGAACCGGTAGGAGGGATATTGCCCTGACAGCCGCAGGATATTCCGGATATGCATCGCGTACTGTTCCGGAGTGTAACAAAGACCCTCCGTTCCGGGAACAGCCTCCACTGGAGCGGAGCCCTGGAACAGGGATTCATCTTCCGGCAGAGCGATACATTCCGTCAGCCGGGAGGAGGCGAGGTTCTGATGCAGCAATTCCGATCTGTGCGTCCATTCTTCATAAAGTGCCGGCGAATCGAAACTTCTGACCAGATCCTCCGGCATGGTGGATATGGAGAGAGTGTTCTGGATCAGGGTCAGTTCAGAACCGCGGATCTCCAGAGTGCCGGGCCGGTTGATGCGGAGCAGGGACTTCGCGTTTTCCATCAGCTTCAGGAAAGAGACGCGGCAAAGCTCCAGGGAATGTTCTTCCGTATAGTAGCGGTACTGCCCTACAGATTCAGTTCCGATCACATGGCTGGATTCGATGCATGCCCTTCCGGGGGAAAGGAACAGCGTGTGGGAAAAGCGGCTGTCCTTTACCTTCTGGCTGAAATAGGATTCGATCATGCCGGACATGTAAAGAGGAAGCCAGTTGGTGATCGCCGCGTTCATTTCATCCAGACTGCGGTCCACGTTGTGTATGATCCTGATCCTGATCCCGCTGCTGACGCAGGCACTCATCAGGCACGCCCATTTTTTCAGGAATACAGGATCGGAAGTCATCCATTCCATATTCTGGTCAGAGTACAGCCAGAGTTCCTTTGGCTGTTCCAGTACCGCGTTTCCGAGAAACCGGAGGACGGCTTCCTGCAGACCGGAGATCCCGCTGTAGACAGAGCGCGTGTCCCGGAGAAGCTCCGGCGGGACCATGGCCTCAATGGGCGGAAGAGCGATACTGGTCTCTGCGGAATAGGAGTCGAAGGCATCCAGAAGATCTTCCGCGGAAGAGATGCCGACCTGCTGGAACGCGTCAAAGTCACAGAGCCAGTCCAGGAAATAAGCTTCATCTGTCTCGGCTTCCGGGAAGCGCATCATATGGGAGAGCTCAGCCTTTTTCCTGTTTTTCAGGATACGGTTCCACAGGACGTTCGCCAGACGGGAGGTCATTTCCGGATTGGCGCGCGGGGTGCGGACACCGGTGCGGTAGCGGCTGATGAGGGATGCGTCCACATTGATCAGCTGGCTGAGGCGGATATTGGACAGCTCGGCAAGAGACATGGCTGCATCCAGACGTTCTCCGAAGGTGCGGCAGGCGGCGGCTTTCTTCGGGCGTTCGGGGCGCGGGGACTGTTTTTCTTCTCCCCCGAAAAGCCAGTCAGACAGACCCGCCATCTTCTCCTCCGCGGAAGCGGAAAGGGGCTGTCCTGTGATCTCGCAGAGAACAGGCAGGCTGTTGTTACTGTCTGCAAAAAGGTAAATACCGCTGATCAGCTTTTCTGCTGTCGGTCCGCCGGAAACAGGGATCCTCGCCCCGCTCCGCAGTCTGCTTACATTTGTTCTGTCAAAGCCGGCATATTTCGCGATCTGCGCACCGGAAGCGTTCAGCTGTATCATCAGCAGATTCAGTCTGTCGGAAAACATCGGCCCCTCCTTCAAGGTCTGTATTTGAACCGCAGCGGATTGCGAGTGTCCGCCTTTACCCATCTTATCCCGGGGGAAAAAGAGCATCAAGAGAATGGCGGGGCGTGTGACGGGAATTGTCATTGACATTAAAATGGCACGGCTGACAGGACAGGTCTGAAGGAATTAAACTGAAGGCACAGGACACAGTTGCAGAGGAGGAAAAAACGTGTATTGTGAAAAATGCGGAGCACAGCTGACAGGGAATGCGAAGTTCTGTGAGAACTGCGGCGCGCCGGTCATTCTCCCGGGATCCCGCGCGGAGGCCCCGGGAGCCGGGTCTCAGGAGCAGCAGGAAGGACGGATCGAAGGTCAGCAGTGGGAGGGACGGATCGAAGGCCGGAAGGTCACGGAGAATATCTACCTGTGTCCGGACGGAATGTACCGGTGGTTCTATGAATTCGATATGATCCGGAATCCGACGATCCTTTTCACAGTGTGGAAAGTGATGCTGATGGCCTTCGTCATCGTGATGGTGCTGATCAATCTCTTCAGCATCATTTCCGGGGACGGACTCTTTCTTCCGGAGTGGGATGACTGCAAGTACGCAGTGCTGTGCTTCGCGGTCCTGCTTGGCCCGGTCGTCGTCATCGCCTATCTGGTCGTGGCAGCTTCCTATGGGTGGAGGTACGTCGCCCTGTTTGAGATGAACGAAGAGGGTGTGAACCACCGGCAGATGAAGAGCCAGTTTGACAAAACGAAGGCGATGGGCTGGGTCGCCGCTCTGGCTGGCATTGCGTCGGGGAACCTCTCCACCATCGGTGCCGGTATGCTGGCGGCCACCAGAGACAGCATGTATTCTGATTTCAGCAAAGTGAAGTCGGTCATCCCGAAACGGGGAGCGCATGTGATCAAAGTGAACGAGACGCTGGGCAGGAACCAGGTCTATGCGGATGGACAGGACTTTGATTTTGTGCTGGATCATATATACAGACATACGCCCCAGGCGAAGCACGGCTGAATAATCAGATGTTTTAAGCATGACACCCCTGTTTCAGAAACAGGGGTGTTTTTCTGTGTTTTCTGCGTAAAGATGTCTGTTTTTTCCATTGCATATTTGCAGTTGAAGGACCATGATATTCAAGTCCCAGCTGCGGGACTTGCGCGCTGTGCGCGTGCATAATATCACCGGAGGAACCATTAAAAATGAGCCAGTTTTATTTTCATGAAGACGGGGAAGAGATCTGCGGCAGAACGTTTCAGGGCGGTTACGGCGCCCGCATGATCCATCCTGACGGAAGACCCTTTTATACCTTCCGTACTTACACTGTGCTTGCGGACGGCAGCGGGATCTCCTTCCGGGACTGCTGTTTCGAGAACAGCGCGGGACCGGGAGAAACTGCAGGGCAGGCCATCGCCCTCTATCTCGATGGTGACGGCATCACGCTGACGGACTGTGTACTCCGGGGACATCAGGACACGCTGTTTCTGGCGCCGCTCCCGTTAAAACCGTTCCTGAAAAACGGATTTGTGGGACCCAAAGAGTTCACTCCCCGGACGGACCGCACCGTGTATTTCAGGAACTGCCTGATCGAAGGGGGCATCGACTTTATCTTCGGTGGAGCCACGGCGTATTTTGACAACTGTGAATTCAGAAATGTGGAGCCGGGCTATGTTTTCGCGCCCTGCACGCCGGAAGGGAAAGAAGAGGGGTTCGTGGCGCGGAACTGCAGGTTCACGGCAGCGGAAAACGTGCCGGAGGGATCCTGCTATATCGGCAGGCCCTGGCGGAACCACGCAAAGGTGCGCCTGGAAAACTGTTACCTTGGAAAGCACATCAACCCCGCCGGCTGGCATGACTGGGACAAACCGGAATCGCACAGCACGGTCTCCTTTGAGGAGACTGGCTCTTACGGTCCCGGGTTCGTGCCGGAAGCCCGGCCGGATTATGTAAAGGTCTTCTGAAAAGGGGGCGTGAGCACTGCGGGTCAGGGAGAAACCGAGTAGTTCTGCGTCACGGTCCGGGCATAGGTGCGGAACACAGACTGGGTGTCACGGATAAAGTCCTGCAGGAACCTGGGGGAAGGGACGTCGCTCCGGTACACCAGCCAGGTGACATAGGGCTGGATGTTGTTCTTCACCGGGAAAGTGTAAAACGGGTCTTTCGGGTCATCCGGCTGGTCATTATGCGTATACAGTGTGACGGGGGAAAGGAGCCCTACCCCGCGTCCGTCCTGAGCGGCCCGGCAGATAATACTCTGCTGCTCGCACTCCAGCACGAAATGAGGGCTGGTGTAGTGGGAGAGGAACTGGTCCAGGGCCGTCCGGAGTTTGTTTCCATGACGGAGGCAGATGAGAGGCAGATGCATGATCTTCAGAAGGTCGGCGCCGTCCCGGAAGGATTCCAGCAGTTCCTGCCAGTTGTCCGGACAGTATTCTTTCAGCAGACTTTCCGTAAAGCAGCACTGGAGCTGCTCTTCCGCCAGCCTGATCCTGTGCTGGTTCAGGCCGCTGGGAGCGTCAAGTCCCACATAGAGGTCGATCTTTCCGGACTGGAGAAGCTCCTCCAGCCGTTCGCTGTTGCCGTCCATCAGCTCGATCGAAATATTGGGGTGGGAGGGGGCGTAGCGCTTCCAGATCATCGGGAAAAAGATATCTGCCCTCAGGCGGGAGATCCCGAAGCGCAGCGTCGCCCGGGCGTTCTCCGTGATATCGGAAAATGCCGCCCGCATGGACGCCTCGGACTGCAGGATCTGCTTCCCGAAAAAGACCATCTGCTGCCCTGCGGGAGTCAGGCGGAACACCGGCTTCCGGTAGAACAGCTCTACATTGTACTCATCCTCGAGGCGCTTGATATGGCTGGACAGCGCCTGCTGGCTGATGACCAGTCGCTCTGCGGCGCGGGTGACGTTCAGTTCCTCGGCGACGACGAGAAAGTATTCAATACTCCTTAGATTCATGGGACTCCTTTCGGTGATCAGAGCCGGAGGGGCTTTTTTTAATCCTATCACCGAACAAAGGAGGGGACAAGCTTCCTTCAGGTCCCGGAAGCAGGATCTGGTTCTCTCAGCCCCGCCCGGAAGGCTTTCCGGTATTTCAGCGGGGATACACCCTTTTCCTTCCGGAAGAGGCAGCTGAAGTACATGGGATTCTCGTAGCCGACGATCCGTGCGATCTCGCTGACGGTCCCGTCGGTGGTCTCCAGAAGGACCTGGGCATTCCGGATCCGAAGCAGAAGAATGAAGCGCATCGGGGATTCGCCCACCGCGGACCGGAAACACCTGCTGAACCAGCTGGTGCTCATGTTTCTGGAGGCGGAGTACGCTTCGATGCTGATGTCCTCGTTGTAGTGCTCCCGGAAATAGTTTTTGGCGTGGTCGATCTCATCCTGGACAAAGCCGGTGACCTTCGGGATCTCATCATGGATCCGCCGGTTCATTGTGATCAGCAGCTCCCGCAGGTAATAGGTCAGGACCTCCTCATAGCCCCAGGCGCACTCTGTCAGTTCATCGCGCATTTTCCGGAACAGATCCTCGTATTCGTAGGAGAGTCCAGTGCGGATGATGTATCCGTCCAGCGGGATACCGCAGCGCTTCAGGATGTTCTTTACCTGGCGGCCGGTGAAGTGCACGAACCAGTACTGGGAATGGTCGGCACCCAGAAAATAGTAATGCTGTTCCTGCTTTGGCTGGTAAAGGACCATGTTTCCTGCAGGAACAGCGACGTCTTTCCCGTCCAGAATAAAATGACCCACTCCGGCTGCAACATAGACCAGCTGCCAGTCCACGCGTCCCCTGGGACGCCAGGTGGGCAGCTTCGGCCAGGTATGCAGCTGATAAGTCCCGGCGCTCAGAATGCGGAGCGCTTTTTTTGTTTCTTTAAAAGGAACTCTGGAATTGTGCAGATATCCTGAGTTTACGTACATCCTGCGGTACCGTCCTTCCGTATCCGGGGTTTTTTCAGGGGTTTCCTGAAAATGCAAATGATACTGATTATTAATTTTAGCGGTTTCCATTTCGGTTTTCCATATCCGAAAAGTGTTCTGCAGAAAACGTCAGAAAATGAATCGGTTTGTTCATATGTTTTCAAAATACGGGACGATATTCTTCAAATAGGAGAATGTCGTTCTTTTTTCTTTCGGGGGAGAACTTCCGAGGGGAAAAACCAGCAGGAAAGGAGGGGTTTATTTGATCGTTCCGGATTATTTTGAGGATCTTTCCGTGCTCCACGAGAATACGCTTCCGGTCCGGGCTTATTATGTTCCGGCTTCCGGGGAATGTGTTTCGCCGGCAGATCAGCCGCTGAGGGAGGCTTCCGGACGCCTCACGATGCTGAGCGGCCGCGAGTGGCTGTTCCGGTATTACAAAAGCATTCATGACCTGAAGGAGGAATTTTTCCGGGAAGGCTTCGCGCCGGACGAAGACTGGAGACGGGAAGAGGTCCCGTTCTGCTGGCAGATGCGGGGATACGATGAGAACCAGTACACGAACATACGCTATCCATTCCCCTTTGACCCGCCCTTTGTTCCGCAGCAAAACCCCTGCGGCGTTTATCTTCATCATTTTGAGTGGCACAGAGATCCGGAGGCGCCCTGCAGCTATCTGAATTTTGAGGGTGTGGATTCCTGCTTCTATGTGTGGCTGAACGGTACTTACGTCGGCTACAGCCAGGTCACGCATCATACCTCGGAGTTTGACGTCACCGGCCTGCTCCGGGAGGGAGAGAACCTTCTGGCAGTCCTGGTCCTGAAATGGTGTGACGGCAGTTATCTGGAGGACCAGGACAAATTCCGGATGTCCGGCATCATCCGCGACGTGTATCTCCTGAACCGCCCGGAGGACCACATTGAAGATTATGTGATCACGACAGCGCTTTCGGAGGACCTGAGTACGGCGGAACTGAAGATCCGCTTTAAATACCGCGGCCGGGCGGTGCCGGTGTGCCTGAAGCTGTACTCCGGGAAGAGGATCATTGAAACGGTGTACACCGGCGCGGAAGAGGTGCGAATGGAGGTCAGGGATCCCCTTCTCTGGACTGCGGAGACGCCGGATCTGTACCGGCTGGTCCTGGAAACAGATCACGAAACGATTACAGAGTATGTCGGTTTCCGGGAGGTCTGCGTCCGGGACGGCGTGGTGCTCCTGAACGGGTCGCCGGTCATATTCCGGGGAGTCAACCGCCACGAGTCCGATCCGGTGACGGGCGCGTGCATGACCATGGAGCAGGTCCGGAAGGATCTGGACATGATCAAGGCCCACAATTTCAACGCGGTGCGGGCAAGCCACTATCCGAATGTCCCGTATTTTTACCAGATGTGCGATGCCCTGGGCCTGTATGTCATCGATGAGGCGGACAATGAGAGCCACGGCACAGCGCCGCTTAATTATGAGGAAGAAGATTATGCGGAGAGGATGAAACTGGCCCACGTGCGGATCGCGGATAACCCGGCGTTCATTGAGCCGACGCTGGACCGTGTGCGCTCCATGGTGCTGCGGAACCGGAACCGCCCTTCCGTGCTGGTCTGGTCCATGGGGAATGAGTGCGGCTACGGGCGGACCTTCGAGGCGGCGCTGCGGTGGACGAAGGAGACGGACCCGACCCGGCTCACCACCTATGAGAGCGCCTGGTACCTGCCCGAAGACCGGGAATACGAGCTGGACAACATCGACCTCGTCGGACGGATGTATCCCGGTTTTGATGAGGTCACGGAGTATCTTGAGGCCGATCCGAAAAAGCCGCTGCTTCTGGTGGAGTACTGCCACGCCATGGGCAACAGTCCCGGCGATTTCCAGGAGTACCGGGAGCTGATCGAAAAGTATCCGCGGCTCTGCGGCGGCTTCGTCTGGGAGTGGTGCGATCACGCGGTATATAAGGGCATCGCGGAAAACGGAAAGCGTGTGTACTGGTACGGCGGGGATCACGGAGAACTGCAGCACGACGGGAATTTCTGCCTGGACGGACTGGTGTATCCCGACCGGCGGCCGCACACGGGCCTCCTGGAATACAAAAACGTGCACCGCCCCTTCCGGGCGGACTTCGATGCGGCGGCAGGAAGTCTGGTGATCGGAAATCATCTGGATTTCCTGGATCCCGGCGGCCGGGTGAAGGCCTGCTGGCGTCTGACTGCCGACGGGGAGACGGCGGACGTGGGAGAATTCCTGCTTCCTTCCATCACACCTCATGGAAAGGGGCGCGTGCCGCTGGTTCCGAAGGTTCCGGACCGGGGCCGCTGCTTCCTGCAGATCGATTACATCGCGGACAGCTCCTTCGCAGGGTTCCGGGCGGGGGATGCTTTTGGGCCGGACGAGATCGAGGTCCGCACCCGGGACGAACGGAACCAGAGAGTACTGTCCCTCTTCCCGGAAGAAGACGGGGCGCGGAAGTTTGCACTGGAGGGAACAGAGAAGCTTGCGCCGGAGGGAGCACAGGAAAAGGGAATGCGGCAGGCGCGGCCCGGGGTCCGGGAAGAGGACACAAGTCTCATCATTTCCGGGGAGGATTTTGAATACCGGATGGATACCCTGTCCGGCCTGTTCACCTCATTCCGGGCAGGCGGCCGGGAGTTCCTTCAGGCGCCGGCGGACTTCAACCTCTGGCGGGCGCCGACGGACAACGACCGGCCAGTGGAGGAACGCTGGAAACTGGAACGACTGGATCATACCGTGACCCGGGCCTATGAAGTGGCTTACGAAGAAGTGGGCGATGCTGTCCGGCTCAAGGTCCGGCAGTCGACAGCAGCCATGTCTGTCCAGCCCATTCTCAGGACCGCCGCCGAGTATCTGATCCGGCCTGACGGGACCATCCTGATGCAGGCGGAAATGAAGAAGGACCCCCAGATCAGGACGCTGCCGCGGCTGGGCCTCCGGTTCTTCCTGGATCCTGCGCTGGACCACGCGGAGTACTACGGCATCGGGCCGTGGGAAAGCTACGTTGATAAATGCCGGGCGGGACATCACGGGCGCTTCACGGCATCCCTCGAGGAGCTGCAGGAAGACTACATCCGGCCCCAGGAGAGCGGCAGCCGCTGCGGCTGCGATTACGTGCGTCTCACGGGAGAGGGTATGGCCTTCACTGCGGCGACTGCGGACGGGGAGCCCTTCTCCTTCAATGCTTCTGTCTTCACCCAGGAGGAGCTGGAACAGAAGAGACACAATTATGAGCTGGAGCCCTGCGGAAGCACGGTGCTCTGCATCGACCACCGGATGGCCGGCATCGGATCGAAGAGCTGCGGTCCGGACTTGTCCGAACAGTACCGTATTGACGAAGACACTTACCGTTTCGCATTTCTGATCAGACCGGAGCGTGTCTGACCTGTGAATGCGCTTCTGATCGGGCCAGACCGGACCTGATCTGTAATTCTGGGGGATTTTATGAACGAGAAGACTTATCTGAAGTGGTACAACAAGATCGGCTACGGATCCGGCGATATCGCGGGAAACGTCGTATATGCGCTGCTTTCCGTCTTTGTCATGATCTTCCTCACGGACACGGTGGGGATGAACGCCGGGATCGTCGGCACCCTGATCGCTGTATCCAAGCTGTTTGACGGCGTGAGTGATATTTTCTTCGGATCTCTGATCGACAAGACAAACACAAAGATGGGCAAGGCCCGGCCCTGGATGCTGTACGGCTATTTTGGCTGCGCGGTCTGTCTGGTCGCCATCTTCTGCATCCCGGCGGATCTCAGCCCCACCGCCCAGTATGCCTGGTTCTTTATCGCCTACACCCTTCTGAACGCCGGCTTCTATACGGCGAACAACATCGCCTATTCCGCACTGACGGCCCTGGTGACCAAAAACAATCATGAACGCGTGCAGATGGGTTCGATCCGCTTCATGTTCGCCTTCGGTACCAGCATGTTGATCCAGACTATCACGGTCGGCCTGGTGGCGAAGTTCGGCGGCGGCGCGGCTGCCTGGCGGACGGTGGCGGTCATCTACGCCATCGTCGGCGTGATCTCCAACACCCTTTCCGTCCTGTCCGTGAAGGAACTCTCCCCGGAGGAGCTGGCGGAAGGGGAAGCCGGAAAAGAAGAGAAGAAGGAAGAAGAGAAGAAGGAAGAAGAGAAGTACAGTCTGGCGGATGCCTTCCGTCTGCTGATCCGCAACAAGTATTATCTGATGATCTGCGCCGCGTATATTCTCATGCAGATCTATTCCGCGACGCTGAACATGGGTATCTACTATATGACTTACGTCCTGAAAAACGCGAACCTGCTCGGTGTGTTCTCCTGGGCCATCAATATCCCCATGATCATTGGCCTTCTGTTTACGCCGGCACTGGTGGCAAAGTGGGGCGGCATGTACAAGCTGAACCTGACCGGATATACCATTGGCACCCTGGGGAGGCTTGGTGTCATGATCGCCGGATACCTGGGATCTGTTCCGCTGATGCTGGCCTGCACGGCAGTCGCCGCCATCGGCATGAGCCCCCTGCAGGGGGACATGAACGCGCTGATCGCGACCTGCTCGGAGTATACTTATCTTACCAGCGGGAAGCGGGTCGACGGGACCATGTATTCCTGCACCTCCCTCGGCACCAAGCTGGGCGGCGGCATCGGCACCGCCCTTGCCGGATGGCTTCTGGCCTTCAGCGGCTATGTGGGTAAGGCGGCGGAGCAGAGCGCGTCAACGCTGAACATGCTGCATATCATGTATCTCTGGATGCCTATGATCTTCAACCTTCTCATCACCCTCATCCTCACCCGGCTCAATGTGGAGCAGGCGAACGAGGAACTCAGGGCAGGTAAAGCAGGCGTGTAAAAACAATACCCCGCTGCGGCGCGAGTGCCGCGGCGGGGTATCTGTATTATGGGAGCTCTCTTCGGCAAACGGTGCCGGAGGGGGCTTCTTTTCGTTTCAGCGGGGCCCGGGTTCCCATCTGGATCAATGCGACGCAGATGATGTATATACCACAATAAATTTATTGTTGGAATATGAAAATTATCCTGTTAGACATTGTGGCTGGCGGGGCATACACTGGGATTAAAGAAAAGAACCTGGATGATCGGAACATCCGGAAAAGGAGGAAGAAAAAAATGAGCGTAAAGTTAATGGACTGCACCCTGAGAGACGGAGCGAACGTAGTTGGCAAAGGTTTTGACGCGGAGATCACCGACATGGTGCTGGACGGTCTGACAGCGGCGGGTGTGCCGATCATCGAGTTCGGAAACGCCGGCGGCATCGGCGCCTATGAGGTGGCGGGCTTCACCCAGGCGGAGACCGACGACACTTACCTTGAGATCGTTCAGAAGTACTTAAACCGCGGATCCGAGATCGGCATGTTCCTGAACGCGAAGCGCTACCGCAGCTACAATGTGCAGAAGGCGAAGGACAACGGCCTCGCGTTTCTCCGTGTGGGCGCGGACGCGGGTGATGCGGATATCTCCGTCCAGCCTGTGAAGGAGATCAAGGAAGCCGGACTGAAGGCGTTCTATTCCCTGATGAAGGCATATCTCCTGACCCCGGATGAGCTGGCGGAAGAGGCGAAGAAGCTGGAAGCGGCGGGTCTCGACGAGATCACCATCATGGATTCCGCCGGGACCATGACGCCGGATCAGGTGGTGCAGTACACGAAGAAGCTGAAGTCTGCAGTGAAGATCCCGGTGGCGTTCCACTGCCACAACAACCTGGGCCTTTCCGCTGCAAACGCAGTCGCTGCCTATGAGACCGGAGCCGACATTCTGGACTGCGGCCTCATGGGCATGGCGAGAAGTGCAGGAAACCTGGCGACGGAGATCTGCGTGGCCATCATGCAGCGCTATGGCGAGATGAAGGACATCGATCTTTTCGGCATGCTGGATTTCATCGATACCCGTCTGCAGCCTGCCATGGCGAAGCACGATTATCACAACCCGGTGACGCCTCTCGACCTTACTCTGGGCATCTCCGGCTGCCATTCCAGCTTCCTGAAGACCTTCAAGGCAGTCGCGAAGGAAGAGCAGGTCAATCTCTTTAAGCTGATCTGCGAGGTCTCTGCCATCAACCAGAAGAACCCAAACGAAGCGCTGATCCGGGAAGTCGCGGCGAAAATGAAATAACACTGTTTCATATAAAGGAAAGCAGGAGAGAGAGGAACAGATATGCTGAAAGTCGTTCTCGCGGGGACCTATCCCGCAAATACTTATGAAAAGATGAAAAAGCTTCTCCCGGAGGATCAGTTCGATTTTGTGAAAGTGGACCGGCAGGAGGACTATGACGCAATGACGGACGCCGAGATCATCATCCTCAGGATCTTCAAGGCGCCGAAGGAAGTGATCGCAAGGAATCCGAAGCTTAAGATGATCATGCGGTGGGGCGCGGGCTTTGATTCCGTGGATGTGGAGGCTGCCGGGAAGCAGGGCGTCCTGGTCACCAATACTCCCGGCGCCAACGCGAACGCCGTGTCCGAGCTGACCGTGGCGCTGATGCTGGCAGTGTACCGGAAGATCCTGGTCCACACGGACTCTCTGAGAAAAGGTGTATGGAGCATGAACACCTACCTGAATTCCAGCTTCAGCCTGTTCGGCAAGCTGGTGGGGATCGTGGGCGGCGGAAACATTGGCCGCCAGGTGGCGGCGAAGGTGCAGGCTTTCGGCGCTGAAGTGCAGTATTACGACGCGTTCCGCCTTCCGGAGGAGATGGAAGAGAAGTGCGGGATGAAATATGTTTCACTTGAGGAGCTGATCAGAACTTCGGACGTGGTCACGCTGCATGTGCCGCTGCTGGATTCCACCCGGCATATGATCGGGGCGGATCAGCTCAGAGCCATGAAGGACGGCGCAGTGCTCATCAACACCGCCCGGGGCGGCCTGGTGGACGATCATGCGCTGTGCGCGGCGGTGAAAGCCGGGAAGCTTCTCGGCGCGGGACTGGACGGCGTGGAAGAGGAGCCGCTTCCTGCAGGACACGAGCTGCTCACGACGCCGGGCATCGTGGTGACGCCCCATGTGGGCGGCGGCACGGCTGACATCGGCGACATCATCATGCCGATGCTGGCGAAGGACATCCGGGATTTCGCGGCGACCGGGGACTGCGCGCATGTCGTGAACCGGAAGTATCTCTGAAAAGTCAATACGGTGATAATGCACAAAAAACCGGGACAAAATTGTATAAAGTTACAAAATTGAAAAAAGCACTTGAAACATGTTACAACATGGTGTAGTATGTAACCAGAAACAGAAAACAACAGATAAATCGTAACAAGTTAAAACCGAACCAAACCGAATCAACCATATGAAAGGAGTTACTGCTATGAGAAAACTGTTTGCTGCTGTTCTTGCTCTTTCCCTCACCGCTCTGACCGCTTGCGGAGGTTCCTCTGCTCCCTCTACCACCGCTGCTGCTGCAGCTCCGGCTGAGACCAAGGCTGAGGCCGCTGCCGCTGCTCCGGCCGCTGCCAGCGACATCGACTGGCCGAAGGGCACCATCAACGTCACGGTCCCCTACAACGCAGGCGGCGACACCGACACCTACTGCCGCGCTCTGTTTGACCGCATCGCGAAGAAGACCGGCGCAACCTTCGTCGTCACCAACCTGACCGGCGGATCCGGCATGGTCGCAGCTATGGACGTCATGGGCAAGAAGCCGGACGGCAACACCATCCTCTTCAACCACACCGGCGCATCCCTGGTTCAGGAAGCAACCGGAACCGCTGAGTTCTCCTACACCAACGATTTCGACAACTGCGCTACCGTCGCTCTGGACCAGACCTACGCTCTGTGCGCTGTTTCTCCCACCGGCCAGTACAAGCAGTACAGCAGAGGCTGGACCGATCTGGAAGGCATGATCGCTGACGCCAAGGCTAACCCGGGCGTGCTCCGCTACTCCACCGTGTTCGGTTCCACCACCGAGTACGTCGGCAAGCGTCTTGAGACCCTGGCAGGCATCCAGTTCGACAACATCGACGTCGGAACCTCCACCGGTGACCGTCTTGCAGCTCTTCTCGGCGGCCAGGTCGAGCTCTGCGCAAACAACTACATGAACGTTGCTGACTACATTGAAGCAGGCGACCTGATCTGCCTCGGCATCATGGCAGAGGAGAAGGTCGACGGCATCGACTTCCCGACCTTCAAGGAGCAGGGCTACGATGTTGTCAACGCGAAGAAGTACGAAGTCAAGTTCCCGAAGGGCACGGATCCGGCGATCGTCAACAAGCTTTCCGAGCTGTGCAAGGAAGTTACTGAGGATCCGGAGTTCGCAGAGGTCCTGAAGAAGTACTACGCAGAGCCCTACTACCGCGATGCCGCTACCATGAACGTTGAGGATCCGGCTGAGGTCGAGGAGCTGAAGGCAAACCTCCAGTAATTGAAACAATAGAAGCTGCAACCTGAGAACTGTTCAGAATGCCGCCCGACCCTCTGCGGGCCGGGCGGCTTTTTATCCCCTGAACCGGTTCAGCCGGGGGGCAGGGATCAAGGCCGGAGCAGACAACTCCGGCAGCGCACGAAAAAAGGAGTAAATGAGTATGACGAACAAACAGCGTAATCTCCTGACCTCCGTTCTGTTTCTTGCATTCGGTATCTTCATGTTCATCCAGTCCCAGGGCGTGAAGCACAAGATCGCAAGCGACGTCGGTTCAGGATATGTCCCGGCTTTCATCGCCGGCTGCCTTATCGTAGTATCTGTCTCAAAGCTGATCATCACCCTGACAAGACATGACCCGGATGACAACAAGAAGCAGAAGAGCGACTCCAGCACCAAGGGCGGTGTTGTGACCATCCTCATCATGCTGGCTTATATGCTGGCCTTCGAGCCGGTCGGGTTCATCGTCTCCAGCGTCGTGTTCCTGTTCGCCCTGATGAACTGGTTCGCGAACAATGAGAACCGGAACCTCCCCCTGTTCGCAGCTGTCTCCATCCTTCTGCCTGTGGCAGTGGACGCGCTCTTTGTCTTCGTCATCAAGATGCCGCTTCCCAAGGGCATCATCGGATTCTGAGAAAGGAGGAACTGAACAATGGTACCTGCGAATATGGTAGCTGAAGCATTTGCGAATACCTTTACACCCATGTGTCTGTTCCTCATCTGGTTCGGCACGATCATCGGAATCATCTTCGGTTCCATCCCCGGCCTGTCTGCCACCATGGCAGTGGTCCTCTTCCTGCCGCTGACCTTCGGCATGGAGACCACCCAGGGTCTTGCGCTTCTCTGCGGACTCTATATGGGCGGCATCTCCGGCGGACTGATCTCCGCCATCCTCTTAAAGATCCCCGGAACTCCCTCCTCCATCTCCACCGTGTTCGACGGCGGCCCCATGGCGGAGAAAGGTGAGGCGGGACGCGCTCTCGGCGTCGGCATCCTGTACTCCTTCCTCGGTTCCGTTCTTGGTATCTTTGCCCTGATGTTCGTCTCCCCGCTGCTCGCGAAGGTCTGCCTTCTCTTCAGCGCGGCGGATTACTTCGCAGTCGCGGTCTTCGCGCTGTCCATCATCGCCTCCCTTTCCGGCAAGGACATGCTGAACGGCCTGATCGCCGGTCTCATCGGCATCGCCCTTTCCATGGTCGGTATGGCTCCCATCGACGCGGTGGTCCGCTTTACCTTCGGCAACTACCAGCTGATGTCCGGCTTTGACATCACGGTGCTCCTGATCGGTGTCTTCGCTATCACCGACATCATCCTCTCCGGCTTCGGCAGGGAACACCTGGCGGACAAGATGGAGAAGAAGAAATACAAACTGAAGGGTTACGGTCTGTCCATGAAAGAGTTCATGGAGCAGATCCCGAACACCATCATCTCCGCTGCGATCGGTATCGGCATCGGCATCCTGCCCGGCATCGGCGGTTCCACCTCCGGCCTCCTGGCATACACCGCAGCCCGCAACCGCTCCAAGTATCCGGAGAAGTTCGGTACCGGCATCATCGACGGCGTCATCGCTTCCGAG
>CACZFV010000041.1 GCA_902780465.1 uncultured Lachnospiraceae bacterium | reverse complement strand
CCGGCAAGCGAGCTTGCCGTCCCGCTTTCGCACATTTTTCCAGAGTGGCCTGGGCGCTGAGCGCCACAGGCCACCCCGAAACGAAGGCCTCGCAGAGGCCCGAGTCCGGAGGCGCAGGAGCACCCGAACTCCCGAGTTCGCAGGTGCTTTAATATTTTTGAACTGCCAACAACAGGGAAAGGAGGCGCTGATGGAACAGATGACATTTTCCGGCATGGTTCTGCCGACAGAAAGACCAGTCCTGGAAAAACCGGAGGATTTTACCGATCCGGACCTTCTCTACAATCGTCTGATCGAAACGATACAGCGCTATCATCCCTCTGACGATATCAGCCTGATCGAGCGGGCATACATGACAGCAAAGAATGCCCACATGGATCAGCGCAGAAAATCCGGCGAACCCTACATTATCCACCCCCTCTGCGTCGCCATCATCCTGGCGGAGCTGGAGCTGGACAAGGAGACGATCATCGCAGGACTGCTGCACGACGTGGTGGAGGACACGATCCTCACCGATGATCAGCTGAGCCGTGTGTTTGGAGCGGACGTGGGGCTTCTGGTGGACGGTGTCACGAAACTGACTCAGATCACCTGGACCAACGACAAGATGGATATCCAGGCGGAGAACCTGAGAAAGATGTTCCTTGCCATGGCGAAGGACATCCGCGTGATCCTGATCAAGCTGGCGGACCGTCTTCACAACATGCGGACGCTCCAGTACATGAAGCCGGAGAAGCAGAAGGAAAAAGCGAGGGAGACGCTGGAGATCTATGCGCCCATCGCTGACCGCCTCGGTATCAGCCGCGTGAAGATCGAGCTGGATGACCTGGCGCTGAAATATCTGCAGCCGGAAGTGTTCGAGGAGCTGCAGCGGAAGGTCGCGGAGCGGAGCGACCTGCAGGAGAGCTTTATCGACGGCATCGTGAAGGAGATCCAGGGCATCGTGAATGAGGCCGGGATCACCGCCACGGTCTACGGCCGTCAGAAGCATTTCTTCTCCATCTACAAAAAGATGGTGAACCAGAACAAGAGCTTTGACCAGATCCTGGATCTGTTCGCAGTCCGGGTCCTGGTGGATTCCGTGAAGGACTGTTACGCCTCTCTCGGCGTGATCCACGAGCACTTTACGCCGGTCCCCGGCCGCTTCAAGGATTATATTGCGATGCCGAAGCCGAACCGGTACCAGTCGCTTCACACGACGCTGATCTATCACAACGGCCAGCCCTTCGAGATCCAGATCCGGACCTTCGAGATGCACCGCATCGCTGAATACGGTATCGCGGCGCACTGGAAATACAAGGAGGCGGGCAAGGACGCGACTGCCAACAGCGCAGAGGACGCGAAGATGAGCTGGCTGCGCCAGATCCTGGAGTGGCAGCAGGATATGTCCGACAACAAGGAGTTCCTGTCGGATATCAAGAGCGAGCTCTCGCTGTTTTCTGATACGGTCTACTGCTTCACCCCCACGGGTGACGTGAAGGACCTGCCCATGGGCTCCACGCCCGTGGACTTCGCCTATTCTATCCATTCCGCTGTGGGCAACCGCATGGTGGGTGCCCGGGTCAACGGAAAGCTGGTGAACATCGACTACCAGATACAGAACGGCGACCGGATCGAGATCATCACCTCCCAGAACTCCCGGGGACCCAGCCGGGACTGGCTGAAGATCGTCAAGAGCACCCAGGCGAAGAACAAGATCAACCAGTGGTTCAAGAGCCAGCTGAAGGAAGAGAACATTGTCCGCGGAAAGGAACTGGTCCAGGCCTACTGCAGAGCGAAGGGCTTCGACTGGACAGAGCTGAACAAACCGGAGTACCAGGAGAAGGTCCTCAGGCGCTACGCCCTGAAGGACTGGGAATCCTGCCTGGCGACCATCGGCCACGGCGGCCTGAAGGAAGGCCAGGTCGTGAACCGGCTGATGGAGGAGCGGCGGAAGGACCTGCAGAAGCAGATCTCCGACGAGACGGTGCTGGCGAATGCCCAGGCCGCCGCGGGAAAGACTACCCCCGAGATGTCGGTCCGGAAATCCGGGAACGGCATCGTGGTGCGCGGTGTCCACGATCTGGCAGTGCGTTTTTCCATGTGCTGCGCGCCGGTGCCCGGGGACGAGATCGTCGGCTTCGTGACAAGAGGCCGGGGCATCACGATCCACAGGACGGACTGCGTGAACATCATCAACCTTCCGGAGGACGAGCGGATCCGCCTGATCCCCGCCGAGTGGCAGTCTGCCGCGGCAGGGGATGAGGTCAAGTACCGCACGGAGATCCGGATCACCGCCCGCAACAGGGTCGGCCTGTTCGTGGAGATCTCCAAGGTCTTTACGGAGCGGGAGATCGACATGCTCACCATCAACACCAGAACTTCGAAGCAGGGCATCGCCACCGTGATGGTGTCCTTCGAGATCGGCGGCGTGGAGGAACTTCATTCCCTGATCACGAAGCTCAGGCAGATCGGCGGAGTGATGGATGTGGAGCGGAGCACGGGCTGAAGGAGAAAGATATGAAGATCGAGATCAAGAGAATGGTTCTGGGACCGGTCCAGACCAACGTTTACTATGTCATCAATCCCGAGACGAAGGAGTGCGTGATCCTGGATCCGGCGGACAACGCTCCGCGTATCCGGATGGCGGTGAACAAGCTGGGGGTGACGCCGGTGGCGATCCTCCTGACCCACGGTCATTTTGACCACATCGACGCGGCGGATGAAGTGCGGAAGATGTTCGATATCAAGATCTACGCCCTGGACAAGGAGCAGGAGACCCTGGCGGATCCTTACCTGAACGGGGACGCCCGCTTTTACCGGAAGCATCTTTCCATCAGCGCCGACGTGTGGCTGCACGACGGAGAGATGCTGGACTTCCTGGGAGAGAAGTGGAAGGTCATCTGGACCCCGGGCCACACGGAAGGCTCCTGCTGCTACTACATTGAAGAGGAGAAGGTCCTCTTCGCGGGAGATACGCTGTTCCAGGCGTCCTTCGGAAGATACGACATGCCGGGCGGGTGCTTCACAGACCTGCAGAAGTCCCTGAAGGAGAAACTGTTCCTTCTTCCGGATGACGTGGTCGTGTTCCCCGGCCATATGGAAGAGACGACCATCGGTTTTGAGAAGAGGTATAATCCCATTTTATGATCGCGCTGCTAATAACGGATGTCCCGTTTGAACAGGACATCCGCGGAAGATGCTCCGGAGACCGCGCCGGAGGCGGATCCGGAGACGGCGGAGGGCCTGTACCGGATGACGATTACCCGCAGCGGAAGATCCGTAAGCTTTTCTTCCATCCGCTACCAGGAGCGGCTCTGGTCCAAGAACGCCCTGAAGCGCGTCCTCTACCGGGTGCTCTGCAGAGAAAACGGACGAACCCTTCCCTGGGGGACGCTGACAGGCATCCGCCCGGCGAAGCTCGCGCTGACGGAGCTGATGGAAGGCGTGACTGCAGACGAAGTGCGCGCACACCTGAAAGAGCGCTACTTTGTGAGTGACAGCCGGACCGATCTCTGCGTCAGGACTGCGGAGAACGAGCTGAAAGCGGTGCAGGGGCTGGACCTTATGAACGGCTGGAGCCTGTACATCGGTATCCCGTTCTGTCCCACCACCTGCCTTTACTGCTCCTTCACTTCCTACCCCATCGCTGCGGCGAGAAAGAAGAGAAGTGTCCCGGAGGACCGGTCCTCACCGGATCAGGTGACAGCCTACATCAATGCCCTCTGCGGGGAGCTTCGGGCCATCGCGGAGATGATGCGGGGCAGGAAGCTGGAGACCATCTACATGGGCGGCGGGACGCCTACCAGCCTGGAAGCGCCGGAGCTGGAGCGCATCCTCGGCACTGTCCGGGAGTGCTTCGACCTTCAGTACCTGAAGGAACTCACGGTGGAAGCCGGGCGGCCGGACAGCATCACTGCGGAGAAGCTGGAGGCACTGAAGAAATGCGGCGTCACACGGATCTCCATCAACCCCCAGACCCTGAAGCAGGAGACTCTGGACCTGATCGGAAGGCGGCACACCGTGGACCAGTTCCGGGAGTGCTTCCGGCTGGCGCGGTCCCTGGGCTTTGACAATATCAACACGGACCTCATCGCGGGTCTTCCAAACGAGACCGCGGACGATATGCGCCGCACCATGGAGGGGATCCGGGAGCTTTCCCCGGACGACGTGACGATCCACAGCCTGGCGCTGAAGCGGGCTTCCCGCCTCAACACCCGGAGGGAAGACTACGCGGACGTTCATTACGGCAGCGCTTCTGACATGATCACCCTGGCTGCGGAGTACTGCAGCAGCATGGGGCTCCACCCCTATTATCTGTACCGCCAGAAGAACATGGCGGGAAACCTGGAGAACGTGGGATGGTGCAAGCCAGGACGTGAGGGCCTTTACAACATCCTTATCATGGAGGAGCTTCAGACCATCGTCGGCGCCGGCGCCGGCACCACCACCCGGGTAATGTTCCCGGAGGAGAACCGGTACGAACGCGCTGAGAACGTGAAAGACCCTCTGCTCTATGTGCAGAAAGCAGAGGAGATGGCGGAGAGGAAGCGCCGTCTCATATCCGACTGGACAGGCAAGTACAGATAACTGCGAAGCCTGCATCAGCTGAAAGTTCTTAGCGAACCGCGGTCAGCCCGGATCGCTCCGAGGATTGTCTGAGCACAGTATATTTAACTGAGAGTTTACTTCCGCGTGAGTTCCGCAGGAGCGATCCCGTCCGGGCTGACAGCGGAGAGGTTAGAACTTTCATGCAGCAGGCGCAGCAGTTACCTGTGACTTGCCTGCATCAACAGATAGGAGACAAGCAAATGGCTATGAAAAAGAAGCCGGTCACCGGCATGAAGGACATCCTTCCGGAGGAGATGGAACTCCGGGATTATCTGATCGGTATCATCAAGGACACCTACAGAAGCTTCGGCTTCACCCCCATGGAGACTCCCTGTGTGGAGCACATCGAGAACCTGACCTCCAAGCAGGGCGGCGACAACGAGAAGCTGATCTTCAAGATCCTGAAGCGCGGGGAGAAGCTGGTGATCGACAGCGAGTCGACAGAGAACGACCTGGCGGACAGCGGCCTGCGCTACGACCTGACCCTGCCCCTCAGCCGCTACTACGCAAACAACGGCGCGAAGCTGCCGCAGCCCTTCAAGGCGCTGCAGGTAGGTTCCGTCTGGAGAGCGGACCGGCCCCAGAAGGGACGCTTCCGGCAGTTCACCCAGTGCGACATCGACATTCTGGGCGAAGCCTCCAGTCTCGCTGAGATCGAGCTGATCACCGCCACCGGCACAGCTCTGAAGCGCATCTGCCCGGACAACTCCTTCACGGTCCGCGTGAACGACCGCAGGATCCTGAAGGCCCTTGTCTCCTGGGCGGGATTCCCGGAGGACGCCGCGGATTCCGTGCTCATCACCCTTGACAAGATGGACAAGATCGGAGAAGAGGGCGTGAAGCAGGAGCTGATGGAGAACGGCTTCGCGGGCGAAGCGGCGGATAAATATCTTTCTCTGCTGGCATCCCTGGGGAACGACGCGGACGCGGTCCGCGGCCTGGAGGAGACGCTGGGAGAGCACCTGGAGAAGGGAACTGCCGGGAACCTGGCGGGCATCATGGACACCGTGGCCCAGGTCACAGGCGGCGCCTTCGGGATCTCTTTCGATCCCACGCTGGTGCGCGGCATGGGCTATTACACCGGTCCCATCTTCGAGGTCTCCATGGAAGGCTTCGGCGGCAGTGTGGCCGGCGGCGGACGCTATGACAAGATGGTGGGCCGCTTCACCGGACAGGATACGCCGGCCTGCGGTTTTTCCATTGGCTTCGAGCGCATCATCACCATCCTTATGGACACGGAGTTCCGCATTCCCGGCCAGCGGGTGAAGAAGGCGTTCCTCTTTGACAAAAAGCTTGACGGAGAACGGCTTTCCGAGGTTCTGAAGAAAGCGGCGGAAGCCCGGGCAGAAGGGGCGGACGTTCTGGTGGTCAAAATGGCAAAGAACAAGAAGTTCCAGAGAGAGCAGCTCGCGCTGCAGGGCTATACAGAGTTCGTGGATTTTGTGTAAATACAACTATTACTTTCCAAAGGAGATAAAGCTATGGCAGAGTCAATGAAGGGCCTTCACAGGACCCACCGCTGCGCTGAGGTCGTAGGCGCGGGAGAAGGCGCGTTTGTAACCGTAATGGGCTGGGTGCAGAGAAGCCGCAACAAGGGCGGCATCATCTTCACGGACCTGAGGGACCGCAGCGGCATCCTTCAGATCGTCTTTGAGGAGGACAAATGCGGCACCGCTGTCTTCGAGAGAGCAGCCGGCCTGCGGGCGGAGTACTGCATCGCCGTGGAAGGCACCCTGGAGAAGCGCGAAGCACCGAACAAGCAGATCGCGACCGGCGAGTACGAGGTGGTGGCAAAGACCCTCCGCATCCTTTCCGAGTCCGAGGTCCCGCCCTTCCCGATCGAGGAGAACACGAAGACCAGGGAGGAGCTTCGCCTGAAGTACCGTTTCCTGGACCTCAGAAGACCTGACATCCAGAAGAACATCATGACCCGTTCGAAGATTGCCACCGAGACCCGCGCGTTCCTGGCGGAGAACGGCTTCCTGGAGATCGAGACTCCGACCCTCATCAAGTCCACGCCGGAGGGCGCCCGGGACTACCTGGTCCCCAGCCGTGTGCACCCCGGCACCATGTACGCTCTGCCCCAGTCGCCCCAGCTTCTGAAGCAGCTGCTGATGTGCTCCGGCTATGACCGCTACTTCCAGCTGGCCCGCTGCTACCGCGACGAGGATCTGCGCGCGGACCGCCAGCCGGAGTTCACCCAGATCGACATGGAGCTGTCCTTCGTGGACGTGGACGATGTCATCGACGTCAACGAGCGTCTGATGCAGCGCCTGTTCAAGTCAGTCCTGAACGTGGATCTTCAGATCCCCTTCCGGAGAATGACCTGGCAGGACGCCATGGACCAGTACGGCTCCGACAAACCGGATCTCCGCTTCGGCATGAAGCTGCATGATGTGACGGACCTGGTCCGCGGCTGCGGCTTCGGCGTCTTCACCGGCGCCATTGAGGCGGGCGGCACGGTGCGCGGCATCAACGCTGAAGGACAGGGCGGTATGCCGAGAAAGAAGATCGACGCGCTGGTCGAATACGCGAAGACCTACGGCGCAAAGGGCCTTGCCTACATCGCCCTCCAGGAGGACGGCAATGTGAAATCCTCCTTCGCGAAGTTCATGAAGCCGGAGGAGATGGACGCCCTGGTGAAGGCCATGGACGGAAAGCCCGGCGATCTTCTGCTGTTCGCGGCAGATAAGAAAAAAGTCGTCTGGGACGTGCTGGGAGCTCTCCGTCTGGAGATCGGCAGACAGCTGGGGCTCATGAAGAAGGACGACTACCAGTTCCTCTGGGTCACGGAGTTCCCGCTGCTGGAGTGGTCCGACGAGGAGAACCGCTTCAAGGCCATGCATCATCCCTTTACCATGCCGATGGAAGAGGACTGGGACAAGATCGATTCCGATCCCGGCGCGGTGCGCGCGAAGGCTTACGATATCGTCCTGAACGGCACGGAGATCGGCGGCGGTTCCGTCCGTATCCATCAGGCGGATATCCAGGAGAAGATGTTCGAGGTGCTGGGCCTCACGAGAGAAGTGGCGGAGCAGCGTTTCGGCTTCCTGCTTGAGGCGTTCAAGTACGGAGTCCCGCCGCACGCAGGACTGGCCTACGGCCTGGACCGCGTGGTCATGCTGATGGTTGGCGCCGATACCATCCGCGACGTCATTGCCTTCCCGAAGGTGAAGGATGCGTCTGATATGATGATGAATGCGCCGGATACTGTGGAAAAGAAGCAGCTCGACGAGCTTGCGATCCGTTTTACGACTGACCAGGAATGATGGAAACGATCAAGATTCTGGTAGTGGACGATGAACCCCGCATGAGGAAGCTTGTGAAGGATTTCCTCGGCGCCAAGGGCTACGAGGTCCTGGAAGCTGCAGACGGGGAAGAAGCAGTGGAACGCTTCATGGGGGACCGGGAGATCGCTCTCCTGATCCTCGATGTCATGATGCCGAAGATGGACGGCTGGGAAGTGGTAAAAGCCGTCCGGCAGTACTCCCGGGTGCCGATCATCATGCTGACGGCCCGGGGAGAAGAACGGGACGAGCTGCTGGGCTTCAAGCTGGGGGTGGACGAGTACATCTCCAAGCCCTTCAGCCCGAAGATCCTTGTGGCGAGAGTGGAGGCGCTGCTCCGGAGAAGCCTGCCGGGCGCGGGGCAGCAGGAGATCCTTTCCGCCGGAGGCATCGTGCTGGACAAGACCGCCCACGAGGTGAAGATCGACGGGAACCCGGTGGAGCTGAGCTTCAAGGAGTTCGAGCTCCTGGCTTACTTTATGGAAAATCAGGGGATCGCTCTGTCCAGAGAGAAGATCCTGAACAATGTCTGGAATTACGATTACTTCGGCGACGCCCGCACCATTGACACCCATGTGAAAAAGCTGCGGGCGAAGATGGGTGAAAAGGGCGCCCTGATCCGGACGATCTGGGGGATGGGCTACAAGTTCGAGCCCGACGAAGAGAAAGCGTGAGAGTCATGCGTCAATCCATCCGGACACGCTTCACCTGCACCTTTCTGGTGGTGATCGCAGCGGTGCTTCTGGCCGCGTTCCTCATGAACACCTTTGGCCTGGAACGCTTTTACAGGAACCAGAAGCTGAAGGAGATCCAGGCAGCCTACGAAGTGCTGAACGGGATCGTGATGGAAGAGGGGGCCGACAGCAGCCGTCTGCAGGAAGTGCTGGAGGAGTATTCGGACACGCACAATATCAGCATTGCCGTGATCGACTCCGCGAACTCTAAGTCCCTGCAGTCCACAGAGCGGAGCGGGGACTTCCTGTTCCAGAGGATCCAGAAATATCTGTTCAACAGCGAGTTCCGCGAACAGTCCATAGTCCTTCTGGAGGAACCGAACTACACAGTCATGATGACTGAGGAGGAAAACGGCGGACCCGCCGCCATTGACTGCTTTGCCTACTGCGGCGACAACCGGACGATGCTCCTCATGTCCACCCCGGTGGCGAACATGCACGAGAGCGTGCAGCTGGCGAACCGGTTTCTGAGCATTGCCGGTCTCTGGGCCCTTCTCATCGGGTTCCTGCTGGTGTTCTTCATGACGAAGCAGGTCACAGAGCCCATCCGGGAACTGGCCGCCATTTCGGAGAGAATGGGCCGGCTTGACTTTTCCGCGCGCTACGAAGGGCAGCGGGAGGACGAGATCGGCGTTCTGGGCGGCAACATGAACTTTATGGCGGGGAAGCTGGAGGAGACCTTCCGGGAACTGAAGGAAAAGAATATTCAGCTGAAGCACGCCAACGGACTTCTGAAAGAAGCGAACTTCCAGCTGCAGGAGGACATCCGCCGCAAGGAAGAGATCGATGAGATGCGGAAGGCCTTCATCGCCAACGTGTCCCACGAGCTGAAGACCCCCATCGCCCTCATCCAGGGCTACGCGGAGGGCCTGAACGACGGACTCTGTGAGGATCCGGAAAGCAGAAAATACTACCTGGACGTCATCATTGACGAGTCCAACCGGATGAACAGTCTGGTGAAGCAGCTCCTGACGCTCTCGAAGCTGGAGTCCGGCGCGCCGGACCTGGACCTGGAGACCTTTGACCTGGCTCAGGAGGCTGCCGGAATGGCCGGCAGTATGAAGGTGATGGCGGAGGAGCGCGGCGCTTCCGTCAGTTTCCGGGCGGAGGGACCCGCGGATGATGCCGGCAGGAGGGAGCAGATCTCCGGCCCGGTCCTGGTGACGGGAGACGAGTTCAAGATCGAGGAAGTGCTGTCGAACTATCTGAGCAACGCGGTCCACCACGTGGATCAGGGCGGCAGGATCCAGGTCACGGTACAGGACAACGGCAGTACTGTGCGGACCCATGTGTTCAATACCGGCAGCCGCATCCCTGAGGAGGACATCGGCCACATCTGGGACAAGTTCTATAAAGTGGACAAAGCCCATACCCGCACCTACGGAGGGACCGGCATCGGCCTCTCCATCGTCAAGGCGGTGATGGAAGCCCACGGCATGGGATACGGCGTGCGGAACGTGCCGCCGGAGGAAGTGCCCGCACTTCTGTGCGCGGAACCGGGGGACGGCCCCGGAAAATCCGGAGGCGTGGATTTCTGGTTTGATCTTCCAAAGGGAGAGGAAACAGCGTCATGAACTCCTTATGGATGGATGTGGAAAGCGACGGTACGCCCCGCTTCATGATGTTTGACCACCTGAAGCCGGAGACCGTCTACTACGTCCTGATCGAAGGCGGCAGGGCAGAGTATCAGATCAGCGTCAGCGACGGGCAGTAATCTCAGTGGGAGTCCAATCTCCCACTGAGATAAACGCTCCGCTTATGATGCGCACGCGTGCGGTATGGAAGGAGTTGCCTGACGGCAACCCGCGCGCGGCGCACAAGTCCCGCAAGCGGGACTCGAATTCAGAAAGAAGGATCCGGCATTTCCGCCGGGTCCTCTTTTTATGATAAAATAGAACCGGCAGGCGGCACGAAAGAAGTAAGAGAGAATCAGGTGTATGACGGCGATTTTTCTTGATATAGACGGTGTCCTGAACAATCTTTATACCACAGTCACGATCCCCGGCAGAAAGATCATCGGGGTCGAGGACGCGATGCTGGAGCGTCTCCGGAAGATCTGGGATCTGTCCGATGAGACGGTGATCGTCATGACCTCCACCTGGAAAGAGGCCTGGGAGCCGGAGCAGGGATACGGCGGAACCGTGCATGGAGAGGAAGGCGTGTATCTGGACGAAAGGCTCGGGGAGTACGGGATGAAGATCTCCGCGAAGACCGAGGACGAGTGGGCGGAGCGGGGCGCCGGGATCCTCCGGTATCTGGAGGGGCACCCGGAGATCACAAGGTTCGTGATCCTGGACGACTACAGTTTTGATTTCAGGGAGCAGGGTCTTCTGCCCTTCTGGGTGCGGACAGATTTTGAAGAAGAGACCGGCGGACTGCAGGAGAAGCATGTGAAGCAGGCTGCAAGGATCTTAAAGCTGCAGGACCACGGCATCTTTTGTGTAAAAGAGATCCTCGCACGCAAAAAAAAGAAAAAGGGAGGCTGGCTCAGCCGGCTGCTGACCGGAGGGAACGGAAAGAATGATTAAGTATGTCCTGTTCGATTTTGACGGAACGGTTTACGACACTGCGGAAGGGATCACGAAGAGCATCCGGTGGGCGCTCAACAAGCGCGGCATGGATGCGGAGCTCCAAGATCTCAGGAAATTCGTGGGGCCGCCGCTGGCGGAAAAATTTATGGAAGTGTACGGCTTCGAGGAGAAGGAAGCGCTGGAGATGGTGCGGGTGTTCCGGGAGCGCTACGCGCCGGTGGGGATCTTTGAGAGCGCGCCTTTCCCGGGGATCCGGGAACTGCTCCTGTCTCTGAAAGCAGCGGGTCTGGTCACGGGGGTCGCGACGTCGAAGCCCCAGAACATGGCGGAGCAGCTGATAGAGCGGTCTGCGCTGACGGACTGCTTCGATATCGTCGTGGGGAGCTTCATCGGCCCCAACAACGACAAAAAGTGGGAGATCCTGACCAGGGCCATGGAAGGCCTGGGCGCGTCGAAAGAGAACACCGTCCTGGTGGGCGACACGAAGTACGACGTTGAAGGGGCGAAGATCTGCGGCATCCCCTGCGTCGGCGTCCGATGGGGCTACGCCTCCCCGGGCGAACTGGAGGAAGCCGGGGCGGCCCCTGTTGTTGACAGCATGAAGGAACTGGAACTGTTCCTGACCGGGGTGCCGTCTGTCGACGATCCGTCGCTCTGACCGGAGCCGGATGAATGATGCGTCGTTCTGACGCATCAACACTGTGACCACGATGATGTGCCTTGTCACCATGCCCTTGATGACATTGCTGTACGAACTCTGAGGATCGCAGACGCATCATAAAAAACCTACAAAAAATGGGGGCGGCCTCCGTTCCTTTTTGGATAAAAATCTATTATAGTAATAGTATATGAGCCTTTTTACTGTCTGATCAGGGAGGAAAACACGCATGGCCGGAAAATATAATATCTGTCTTGATATCGGCGGGACCAAGGTCCTGGGAGCGATCTTCGACAAGAACAGAGAGATCGTATACCGTCTGAAGAAGAAGACGAAAGAGGGCGGCGACTCCAAGGAGAACGTGGAGGAAGTCATCATCAGCGTCGTGGCGGAGATGCTGGAGGCTTCCGGCATCAAAAAGAAGGACATCAGCGCCATCGCGGCGGGCGCCCCGGGCGTCATTGATTCCGCGAAGGGCATCGTCCTCTTTTCCCCGAATCTTCCGTGGAGAGATTACGATATCAAGACGCCCATCGAGAAGAAGTTCGGCGTGCCGTTCTTCATCGGCAACGACGTGAACGTTGGCGTGCTGGGCGAGTTCAAGTACGGCGCTGCCAGGGGCTACAAAAACGTGGTCGGATTCTTCCCGGGCACCGGCATGGGCGGCGGCCTGATCCTGGACGGGAAGCTGTTCACGGGCAACCAGTTCAAGGCGGCGGAGTACGGCCACATGATCCTTGAGCCGGAAGGACCGCTGTGCGGGTGCGGCCAGAGAGGATGCCTGGAGGCGCTGTCCAGCAAGCAGGGCATGTCCGCCTATATCCGGGAGCAGACTGCCCGCGGCAGAGAGAGCATGATGAAGGAGAGCGTCCAGGGCGGCGTCTTCAAGAGCAAGATCCTGAAGAAGGCTCTGGCGGCGAAGGATACAGTGGCCATGGAGGCTGTGGACCGCGCCTGCCATTATCTTGCAATCGCCACCGGAAACATGATCAACACCATCAGTCCGGACATCGTGGTGTACGGCGGCGGTGTCATCGAGGCCTGCGGAGAGATCTTCCTGGAGAAGATCCTGAAGGAAGTGGACCGCTACTGTATGCCGTCTATCCGTTCCACCGTGGAGCTGAAGATCGCGGAGCTGGGCGACGATTCCAATATCTACGGCGCCCTGGCGATGATCGAAGGAAAGTGACGCCTGCATCAGAGGAAGCAGCACCACCAGTGTGACAAAACATAAAGACATCAAGGAGGAAAGAGCATGAAGTTTTTTATCGACACCGCCAATGTTGAGGAGATCCGTGAAGCAGCCGAAATGGGCATTATCTGCGGCGTGACCACGAATCCGTCCCTGATCGCAAAGGAAGGAAGAGACTACATCGAGACGCTGAAAGAGATCACCACCATCGTCGACGGACCGATCTCCGGCGAGGTGAAGGCTTCCACCACGACGGCGGAAGGTATGATCGAAGAGGGAAGAGCGATTGCGGCGCTGCACCCGAACATGGTAGTCAAGATCCCGATGACCGGCGAAGGACTGAAGGCAGTGAAGGTGCTCAGCAAGGAAGGCATCCACACCAACGTGACCCTGGTGTTCTCCCCGGCCCAGGCGCTGCTGGCGGCGAGAGCCGGCGCGACCTATGTCTCCCCGTTCCTCGGAAGACTGGACGACGTCGGCACCGACGGCGTGCAGCTGATCGCGGACATCGCGGAGATCTTCGATATGTACGATGACATCGACACCCAGATCATCAGCGCTTCCGTCCGCCACTCCATGCATATCATCGACTGCGCGAGAGCAGGCGCGGACATCGCCACGGTGCCCTACAAGGTCCTGATGCAGATGCTGAAGCACCCGCTGACAGACATCGGAATCGAGAAGTTCAGACAGGACTACGAGAAGGTCTTTGGAAAGTAAAGCCTGAAAAGCATTGCCCGGACGCCCCGCTCCTGCGGGGCGTCTGTACTTTGCACATGCGGGCAGGTCCCGCAGGCAGGACGTGAAAAAGGCTGCGGAAAACAGGAGGAAGATATGACAGCAGAGAAGATCCGCGGCGTCAACCTGGGAAACTGGCTGGTGCTGGAGCGGTGGATGGAACCGGAGCTGTTCCGGGGCACGGACGCGGAAGATGAGACCTGGCTCCGCCGGCTTCTTCCGGCAAAGGAGCTGGAACGGCGGCTGAAGGAACACAGGGAGAGCTGGATCACGGAAGCAGATCTTAAGTGGATCGCGGGGCAGGGACTGAACCTGGTGCGGATCCCGGTGCCGTGGTTCCTGTTCGGGGACCGCGCGCCCTATGAAAGCTGTGTGGAGTATCTCGACCGGGCGTTTCTCTGGGCGGAGCGGTACGGACTCAAGGTGCTGATCGATCTTCATACCACACCGGGGAACCAGAACGGCTATGACAATGGAGGCCTGGTCGGAGTGTGCCGCTGGCACAGGGATCCGGAGGAAGTGGAGTATGTCCTGACAGTACTCACGCGGCTCGGGGAGCGCTACGGGAACCGGAAGGGTCTCTTCGGAATCGAAGTCCTGAACGAACCCATCAGCTGGCTCGTGTACCACACGGCGCCGACCACAGGCAGGGCGAGGGACAGGGAGGAGTCCAGAGGCTCCGGCCATGTACCGCTGAAGTTCCTCAGGACCTTCTACCTGGAGGCCTACCGGCGTCTCCGGGAGGTCATGCCGGAGGACAAGGCTGTGGTGTTCCATGACGGCTTCCGTCTTACGGCATGGAATGCCTTCTTCCGGAGGGGCGGCATGAAAAACGTGTATCTGGACACGCATCAGTACATCTGGGCCATGGAGATGTTCCTGCCGCTGCACCGGCCCTTTGTGTACCGCCTGTTCCTCGGGCATGCGGAGAAGCAGATCCGGAAGGTGCATAAGGCGGTGCCGGTCCTGGTGGGCGAGTGGTGCATCTGTACACGGCACGCCTCTTTTCTCAGGAACCACAGGTACGAGGGAAAGGGGACGGACATCCTGGGAACGAGACTGAAGGAACTCTCGGAGTTTACGGACAGCGTGATGGCAGACGCAGACCGGCATCGCGGTCTGGTGGGAAAGCTGGAGCAGAAGGAAGCAGAAGCCCTTCAGAGCGTGGAACAGAGTGTGGAGCAGTTTCTCAGAGAGCGGAAGGAAGCACTGCAGGAAAAGCAGCGGGAGCGGTACCGGAAGGTGGCGGAAATGGAGCTCCGGGCCTGGGAAAGCACTGCGGGCTGGATCTACTGGAGCTACAAGCTCTGCGGAAACAGAAAACTGACCGCGGGTGAGAGCTGGAAGTACGGCTGGGACTTCCGGAGATGTGTGAGACGAGGCTGGATAGGGGAGGAAACAAATGGCTGAAGAGAAACGGACGCCGAAGGTGTCCATCATCATTCCGGTCTACAATGCGGAGAAGGCGGTCCGGCGCTGTGTCGACAGCGTGCTGGACCAGGAATATACCGATTTTGAGCTGCTCCTCATGGACGACGGAAGCAAGGACGGTTCTCCGGCGATCCTGGATGAGTACGCGGAGAAGGACGAAAGGGTCCGGGTGGTGCACAAGGAGAACTCCGGTGTCTCCGCCACCAGGAACATGGCCCTCGACATGGCCCGGGGCGACTGGATCCAGTTCCTGGACGCGGACGACTGGATCACGAAGGACGCGACAAAGCTGTTCGTCCGGACGGCGGAGGAGAACGACGCGGACATGGTCATCGCGGACTTTTACCGCGTGGTGGGGGAGAACACCTCCAGAAAAGGCGACATCTGGACGTCCAGGGTCATCACCCGCGAAGAGTACGGCAGCTTTATGATGAAGAACCCGGCGGACTACTACTACGGCGTTCTCTGGAACAAGCTGTTCCGGCGGGATATTCTGGAGGAGTACGGTCTCCGCATGGACAAGAGCCTGCACTGGTGCGAGGATTTCATCTTCAACATGGAGTATGTGCTGCACACCGAGCGCATCGCGGTGCTGCCGGTGCCTGTCTATTACTATGTGAAGACCGAGGGGTCCCTGGTGCAGCAGGGGATGAACGTCCAGGGCATCGTCGACATGAAACTGAACGTCATCAACTATTACAACGATTTTTACCGGAGGCTCTACGACGAGGAGGAATACCGCCGGAGGCGTCCGGAGATCATGAAATTCCTCGTGGCCTACGCGGGCGATGACGGCGCGAACCCGATCCTTCCGAGCACGAAAAAACTGGGGCAGGAGCTGGTGCCGGTGGAGGTGCGGGGAGGCCTTCTGACCAATGTCTTCACGGACCATTACTACACAGGGAAGGTCCTGGACCGGTATCTTGACGCCGCTGCCATGCAGGCCGGGCTGGAGCTCTCCGACGTAAAGCTGGTCCAGTACCTCGCCTGGTCCGGAGAGCGGAAGACCATGCGGGAAGCGCTGGATTTTACGGGACTTTCCCACGCCGCGGTGATCTTAAGCCTCCAGAAGCTCGTGCTGAAGAAACTGGCGCGCTACTCGCTGAATACGGAGGAGCTGTACCTGAATGCGGAACTGACGGAACAGGCGGACGAGGTCCTGCAGCGGATCCGGGAGAGCGAGGAGGACTACCTGCGCCTCCGCTACGGCATCACGGCGGAAGAAGAAAAAGACCGCTTCCGGGAAGCGCAGGAGACGCAGGTCTCCGCACTCCGGAAGCGGCTGGAGTAGATCACAGCATCAGAGCACAGTATGCGGTGAATTACGGTCTGTAGGGCTCGTAGACGAAGGCGGCCTTTCCGTCCTTGTTAAGGATCACCTTCATGAAGACGCCGGGCACTTCCTCAGAGGCGTGCGCGTCGAGATATGCAAGAAGCTCGTCCAGGCTGCGCTGTCTTTTCACAGCGTTCTCCTCCGGGAGCTGGACGTAGCAGGTGGCATCGTCCGCGAAGGAAAGGGTGTAGGGTGCTTTGTTCGAGGGGACGATGGCGTAGTCGTCATACATCTGTGCGGGATCGAGGCCGTACTCTTTGACAGCTTCTTCATCGCCGGAGGAGACCCAGATGGCTTCTTCGCAGCGGATGCTGTTCTTTGCGGCGGGATCTCTGCTGAGCCAGGCGGTGAAGGACTCGCCTTCCTCGCTGTCGGAAGCCATGGAGATGCGGTCCTTCTTGCCGGTGAAGGAGAGGGAGGAAAGGAGGAAGCTGCGGGCTTCACCTGCCATGCTTTCATCGTACTCGCTCAGGGAGATGCCGTAAACGTAGACGAAGCCGTCGTTCTCAAGCATCTTTGCGGTCCAGCTTCGGGTGTCCTCGTTGGAGCCTTCATCCCAGATGGCGTAGTAAGTCATATTACCGTCCACAAAGTACATGTAGTTGTTCAGAGTGCTGGCGTCCTTGGTGGAGGTGTAGCAGTAAAACTCATCCAGATCGCCGCCGGTCAGCTTTTCCGCGCAGGCGCGGCAGAAGTCTTCAGGATCGGAGTACATGGAGGGGAAGTTCTCCGGCACGCGGAAGCAGAGGTTCCGCACCAGGTGCAGGCCGCCTTCGTCCATATCCTCGCAGAGGTAGGTCCCGTCTTCATTCATTTCGAGGGTCTGGTTCTTCATCCCGGGGAAGCTGCCGCGGTTCACGAGGAACTTCATGTTTCTGGTCTCGTCCTTGGGGACGGAGAAGAAGCCGTACTCGCCTTCAGGGTTGTAGATACCGCAGAAGGGAAGCTCGTCGGGAACGTCGTCAATAAAGCTGTCCTGGAAGTAACCGGAGAAGAGGAGCGGGGAGATCCAGCTCATGTAGGCTTCGGGCAGGTTCTCCACTGCGGCGCCGGGAAGATAGATCTCCAGAGCGCCGCCGGTCTCAAGACCGTAGGCGTCTGTGTAGGCGTAGCGGAGCCGGTCTTCGATCTCTTCCGTGCCGGAAGGCTGATTGTATTTCAGGTCGGTGAAGCTGACTTTCCAGGTGTCGGGTCCGGTCTGCTCCGGGTTGGAGATCCTTCCGGTGAACTGGCAGATCCAGAGGGTGCCGTCATAGCCTTCTCCGGACTCTCCGGCGTTCTGGTCGGTGAATTCTCCGGTCAGGGTCCCGTCCTTTCCGATATCAAGAGAGGTCTGCCACGCGCCGACGCCGCTGGTAAAGATGAAGGACCACTGGGAGAGGGTCTCCATGAGGGCCGCCTCCGGAGCCACTTCTTCCACGGCCTGTTCCGCGGCAGAAGCAGTCTCTTCTTCGGGAGTGCCGGGCACATCCGCGACAGCTTCATCTGCGGGGGCCTCGGACTGTTCCGCAGCAGAGCTTTCCGCGGCAGAAGATTCCTCCGCGCCGGAAGATGCTTCCGCGGCAGCGGCCGTATCCGCCGGGATATTTCTGTCAGCGGCTGTGGTGGAGCTTGCGGCAGATCCGCAGCCTGTGACCAGCAGAGCCAGAGATAACGCGGAGCAAAGAAGTTTCTTATTGATCATATTGCCTCCTTTCGCCCTGAGGGCAGGATTCTTATTGTATCTATCATAACAGAAAATGGCAGTTTGCAGTCACAAAAAAGGAAAAAACAGCAGGAGCGGAAGAAAAAGCATGGTATACTTGAATCGCAGCGTATCATAATTGATGTTTCTGATCATTTCAGGGAGGAACACAATGAAGAACGACAGATGGGTATTCTATAAAGACGCGAAGCCGGAGGCAGGAGGAGCGGGCGTGGTGCGCCGTGTCCTCGCTTATTCCGATGACCTTATGGTGGTGGAGAACACCTTTGAGAAGGGGGCTGTAGGTTCCCTGCATCATCATCCCCACACCCAGATCACCTATGTGGTGAGCGGCGAGTTCGAGTTCGAGATCGACGGGGTGAAGAAGATCGTGAAAAAGGGCGACACCATGCTGAAGATGAACGACGTGGTCCACGGCTGCGTCTGCCTGGAAGCGGGCGTCCTGCTGGATATCTTCAATCCTTACAGAAAGGATTTCGTGGGAGAGGCTTAAACTGATATGCTGCGAAAAATAAGAAGCAGTCTCCTGTTTCAGCTGATCTGCATGGTAGCCCTGATCTTTGCGGTCCTTTTTACTACATTCCATGCCGCCCAGGCCTATGTGCGCAGTCTTTCCGTCAGAGGGGCCGAGACACTTGCCGAGAGTCTTGTGACACAGGCGGATGATGCTCTGATGATGTATGAACAGGAACTGAGATATTATGCGTCGGGAGCCTGCCGCTATCCTGTCGGTGAGATCATGCACGGGAACTCCGACTCGAAAGAGAGCTCCATGAAGGAGCAGCTGGAGGAATACTTCTGGAATCTGCAGAATTCCAACCAGGACATCCTGTCCATGATC
>CACZFV010000040.1 GCA_902780465.1 uncultured Lachnospiraceae bacterium | reverse complement strand
GGAGCCGGTGCTGCGACCGGAGCCGGAGCTGCATAGACCGGTGCCTGCGGGATGGTTACGACCGGAGCTGCCTGTGCTGCTGCGGTGATGCCTTCTTCAACCTGGACAACATAAGTCTGACCGTTCACAGTGATGGTATAGTTCTTCATGATATTTCCTCCTGATTTTGTAATCTTGATCGGTATTCCCGTTTACTGTTTTTTTATTAAATTCGGATTTCTTATCTTCTCCTTCCGGAGACTCTCCGGATGGAACGTACCACCAGACCGTCCGGTCCGGCATTGTTGCCCTCAAATTCCTGGATCGCCGCGGTGTCTTCTTTATCGCCCTCGATCAGCCTGACCACGGTGCCCTCAGGGATCTGCGCCGCACGGACCGCATCTGCGGAGATCCGTTTCGAGACATTCTTTGCGACAGCGGGAAGCTTCTTGGCTGCTTCCACCTTTGCGTAATAAGCTTCTTCTTCCTTTTTGACCTTCTCCTGGGCGGCAGACCAGGCGTTCACATGCCTGAACTGGGAGATGATGAAGGAGATGAAGATCAGAACGATGAAGACGGTGCCCATACCGACGACCAGGTTGAACGCGCCGGCCTGCATCTTCTCTCCGATCGTCTGATTCTTGTCGAAGGTCAGCTGGCTGTATGAACCATCTGCAGTGTTGATGCCCAGGGTCGCCCTTGCGGTGCGCCCGCTCTCGCAGGTGACTTCAAAGGAACTGATGTATCCGTCCTCTGTCTCCCTGATCTCACCCTCATCCACAGAGACCACAGGGCCGATGTCCGCAGTCAGCTCCTTCAGGGCTTTCAGTCCGCTCGCCACCGCTGTCTGCTTCTGGTTCTCGAATTCGGTGATGTACACATCGAGCATGGCGCTGTCAGTGGAGGTGATCTCCTGGATGACCTGCCGGCTCATCTTCAGTACATAATCAGCCTCTTCCGGCTTGGAAGCATCCGCCGCCAGTGCTGCCAGCGGGACGATCAGTCCGAAAGTGACGCAGAGCAGCACAGAGAGGAGAAATTTTTTCATTTTCTGCTTCATGCCTGCACCTCGCTTAAACCGTACCGTGTTTCTTTACGGGACGATCCTCTCTTTTGGTGAACAGCATCTCCAGCGCGGCGATGATCCTCTTTCTTGTGACCTGCGGCTCAATGATATCATCGACGTATCCGCGCTTCGCGGCGCCGAGAGCGCTTCCCTGCAGTTCGGTGTACGCAGCCACCTTTTCCTGGTAGAACTCTCCGCGGTTCTCCGCCGTTTCCAGTTCCTCCGCGTACATGACCTTAACGGCATTGCCGGCTTCCATGAGGGCGATCTTCGCCTGAGGCCATGCGTAGACGACATCCGCGCCGACAGCCTTGGAGCCAAAGACGCTGTACATGGTTCCGTAGGCTTCTCCCGTGATCACGGTGACCTTCGGCACAGTCGCGTTCGCGTATGCACATGCGAGAGCCGCGGAAGCCTTTGCTCCGTAGAGCTCAGTGCACTCTGTCTTCTTCATTCCGGAGGTGTTCACAAAAGTGACGACCGGGATATTGAAGGCGTCGCAGAAATTCACGAACTTCGCTGCTTTCGCGAGGCCCTTCCAGGATGCCTCCGGATCCGCATTCGCAACAGCTCCGACCGTGCATCCGTTCAGGCGGATAAAGGCCGTGACGACCGGAAGACCGTACGCGCTGTTCGGCTCGCAGACGAATCCGTCATCGGAGACAGCCTTCAGCAGCTCTGCTGCGCCTGCTCCCTCGATCTCCGGGACCAGTCTGTTCAGGCTGTCAGTGCATTCAGTATAAGAAAGATCATCTTCATTGTTCGCCGGAAGGATGGAGACCAGCGCCCTGATCCCTTCATAGATCTCTTCCTCCGTGCCGGCAAAGTCCGCGGCACCGCTCTGTTCGGTCTGGAAGGCTGCGGAAGCGGTATCCAGATCCTGTTCGGTGCTTCCCGCGACAGCGTTCGGAGAATGAATGAACAGCTTTCCTTTCTCGGTCTCAATGAAGGTGAAGTCCGCGATCGCAGCGCTCACCGCCATACTGCCGCCGCATGCCCCGAAAACTGCCTGGATCTGCGGAACCACACCATTTGCCACAGCCTGGCAGCGATACAGTTCACCAACAGCATTCAGAGCGTCCGAGGCTTCCTGCAGACGAAGACCGGAACAGTCGATCAGTCCGATGACAGGAGCTCCCATCTTCAGCGCCTGATCATACAGGTTCGCGATCTTCTTCGCATGCATTTCTCCGACGGAACCGCCGAGGACCGCGGGATCCTGGCTGTAAATAAAGACCAGCTTTTCTTCGATGGTCCCGTAGCCCGTCACAACGCCGTCAGCGGGCGTATCACGGTCAGCAAGATTAAAATCTGTGCTGCGCGCGGTGACGTATGCGCCGAGCTCCACGAAGCTGTCTTTATCCAGGACTTCACGGATTCTCTTTGCCGCCGTTGAATCATTAGAATGACTCATCTTTGCAACCTCCGTTAAAAAATATTTACAAACTGATACAGATATAATTGTACCTTTTACAAGAAGGAATAGCAAGCAAATGTAGGTAACGGACGCAACATTTAACATCAGAAAAACAAGATACAGCAGAATTGGTCCTTACCGAAAAACCATGCATGAGATTGCAGGATCACTGGCGGATGGGGTGCGGACAGCGGTAGACAGGGACGGAGGGCCGGACCGTCTCGCCGCAGCCGGAAAGATGTCTGATTAGAGGTCCTGACGGTTCGCTGCGCTCGCCGTCAGCGGCGCACAAAAAATACGCCTGCTGCCGCAGGCGTATTTTTTGTGCTTAGTTGTTGATGAGCTTGCTTTCTTCGTTGTTCCAGCTGTACAGCTTGCGGATCTCTGCGCCGATCTTCTCGGAGGGATGCTCGGCAGCTTTCTTCCGCATGGCCTTGAAGTGGATCTGACGGCCGGTGGAGGACATATCCTGGATGAAGTTGGAAGCGAAGGTGCCGTCCTGGATGTCGGACAGGATCTGCTTCATGGCCTTCTTGGTCTCTGCAGTGATGATCTTCGGGCCGGTGATGTAGTCGCCGAACTCCGCGGTGTTGGAGATGGAGTATCTCATACCCGCGAAACCGGACTGATAGATCAGGTCGACGATCAGCTTCATCTCGTGGATGCACTCGAAGTAAGCGTTTCTCGGATCATAGCCTGCCTCGGTCAGGGTCTCGAAGCCTGCCTGCATCAGAGCGCAGACACCGCCGCAGAGGACAGCCTGCTCACCGAACAGGTCGGTCTCGGTCTCGATCCGGAAGGTGGTCTCCAGGATACCGGCTCTCGCGCCGCCGATGGCTGCGCCGTAAGCCAGCGCCTTCTCCAGAGCCTTGCCGGAAGCATCCTGCTGCACAGCGACGAGCATCGGAACGCCCTTGCCTTCCTGGAACTCGCTTCTCACGGTGTGGCCGGGAGCCTTCGGAGCGATCATGGTGACATCGACATTTGCCGGAGGTGTGATCAGGCCGAAGTGAATGTTGAAGCCGTGTGCGAACATCAGCATGTCGCCCTCTTCCAGGTTCGGCTCAATATCCTTCTTGTACATATCAGCCTGCAGTTCGTCATTGATCAGGATCATGATGATATCAGCCCACTTTGCAGCCTCGGCGTTGGTCATGACCTGAAGGCCCTGCTTCTCCGCCTTCGCCTTGGACTTGGAACCCTCATAGAGTCCGATGCGGACATCGACGCCGGATTCCTTCAGGTTCAGCGCGTGAGCGTGTCCCTGGCTGCCGTAGCCGATGATCGCGACTCTGTGTCCCTTCAGGGCGTTTAAATTGCAGTCTTCCTGATAATAGATCTTTAATGCCATGATGCTTTCCTCCGTATCTTTGTTGATCAGAAACTATAAAGATCCAGCGCTCCGGAGCCGGGGTGCTGAAAGATCACATTGTCCTGCGGCGTCCGTATTTCAGTCGAAATACCGTACGTCGTCGGAGCCTCTGGACAGGCCCGTAAGCCCGGTCCTGGCGAGCTCCAGGATCTCGTAGTCAGCCAGCAGGTTGATCAGGGCGTCCACCTTGTCCTGGTCTCCTGTCATCATGATGGTCATGGAGTCCTTGCTCACGTCCACGATGCTGGCGCGGAAGATGGTGGCGACAGCGTTCACAGCTTCTCTCTGCTGTGCCGTGGCACGGATCTTGATCATGACCAGCTCACGGAAAACGCTGTTCTTGTCATAGAGGCGCTTGATATCCCTCACGTCTTCCAGCTTCCGGATCTGCTTTTCAATCTGCTCCAGGATGTCCCGGTCCCCTGTGGAAACCACCGTCATGCGGGTAAATCTCGGATCCGCGGTCACACCTGCGGTGATGCTTTCAATATTGTAGCCCCGCCTCGTAAAAAGTCCTGCGATGCGGCTCAGCACACCCGGCGTGTTGTCCATCAGCAGTGAAAAAACAATCCTCATAATAATACATTCCTCCGGCACTTCCCCCTGCGCCCGCCTTCGCCGCGCAGTGTTATCAGTTATCATAGCAACGGAGTCAGCAAAAGTCAAGCAACGGTAAACCTTCTCCCGAAAAGGCGCACGAAAAAAGGAGCGCCGGAGCGCTCCCTTTTCACTAATATTTATACAGATTCTTTTCGCATTTCCCGGAGAATATTACAGCTGCGGGCCGGCGGCAACCAGGGCCTTGCCCGCTTCGTTTCCGGTGTACTTCACAAAGTTCTTGACAAAGCGTCCCGCGAGATCCTTCGCCTTCTCTTCCCACTCGCCTGCATTCTTGTAGGTGTCGCGCGGATCAAGGATCGCCGGATCAACGCCCGGAAGCTCTGTCGGAACCTCAAAGTTGAAGTACGGAATGTTCTTGGTGGGCGCCTTCAGCACGTCGCCGTTCAGGATCGCGTCGATGATGCCGCGGGTGTCCTTGATGGAGATGCGCTTGCCGGTGCCGTTCCAGCCGGTGTTCACGAGATAAGCCTTCGCGCCGCTCTGCTCCATTCTCTTCACCAGCTCCTCGCCGTACTTGGTGGGATGCAGCTCCAGGAACGCCTGGCCGAAGCACGCGGAGAAGGTCGGGGTGGGCTCGGTGATGCCGCGCTCGGTTCCGGCGAGCTTCGCCGTGAAGCCGGACAGGAAGTAGTACTTTGTCTGCTCCGGAGTCAGAATGGAAACCGGCGGCAGGACGCCGAACGCGTCGGCGGACAGGAAGATGACGTTCTTCGCAGCCGGGCCGGCAGAGATCGGGCGGACCTTCTTCACGATGTTCTCAATGTGCTCGATCGGATAGGACACACGGGTGTTCTCCGTGACGCTCTTGTCAGCGAAGTCGATCTTTCCTTCCGCGTCCACGGTCACGTTCTCAAGCAGAGCGTTTCTGCGGATGGCGTTGTAGATATCCGGCTCGGACTCCTTGTCGAGGTTGATGACCTTCGCGTAGCAGCCGCCCTCGTAGTTGAACACGCCCTCGTCGTCCCAGCCGTGCTCGTCGTCACCGATCAGAAGTCTCTTGGGATCGGTGGACAGAGTGGTCTTTCCGGTGCCGGACAGGCCGAAGAAGATGGCGGTGTTCTCACCATTCATGTCGGTGTTCGCGGAGCAGTGCATGGAGGCGATGCCCTTTAACGGCAGGTAGTAGTTCATCATGGAGAACATGCCCTTCTTCATCTCGCCGCCGTACCAGGTGTTCAGGATGACCTGCTCACGGCTGGAGATGTTGAACATCGCGACGGTGTCGGAGTGAAGTCCCAGCTCCTTCCAGTTCTCGCACTTCGCCTTGGAAGCGTTGTAGACGACGAAGTCCGGCTCAAAGGAAGCGAGCTCCTCGTCCGTGGGAACGATGAACATATTCTTTACAAAGTGTGCCTGCCACGCCACTTCAACGATGAAACGGATCGCCATGCGGGTGTCCTTGTTGGCGCCGCAGAACGCATCCACAACATAAAGCTTCTTGCCGGACAGCTGGGCCTGGGCCTGTTTCTTGCAGGACTCCCATGCTTCCTGGCTCGCCGGATGGTTGTCGTTCGGATAGAAATCGGAGGTCCACCAAACGGTGTCTTTGGAGTTCTCGTCCATGACTATGAATTTGTCTTTCGGGGAACGGCCGGTGAAAATACCCGTCATGACGTTCACGGCATCAAGCTCAGTCAGCTGACCCTTCTCGTAGCCTTCGAGAGACGGATCCATCTCGAACTTGTACAGATCCTCAAAAGAGGGGTTGTAGACAATTTCCGTTGTGCCGGTAATGCCATACTTCGTAAGATCCAGCTTGCTCATAAATCAACTACCTCCTGCTGTTTTTCCTTTTTAATACCTGTTTCGGATTTCGCCTGAAAAAAGCCGCCCGGTGGTCCGGACGGCTTGCCTTCAGCGGGTCACACAGATTGAGTATAATCCATTCCTTCGGGAATATCAAATACTTTCATGGGCTCTGTGCCCTGATTGTTCAGCCCCTTTTCGCAGTGAGATACGCGTCGATTCCCTTTGCCGCGGCCTTGCCCGCGCCCATGGCGAGAATCACGGTGGCAGCGCCGGTCACCGCATCGCCGCCGGCGAAGACGCCCTCGCGGCTGGTCTGGCCGTTCGCCTCTTCCGCCACGATGCAGCCCTTCCGCGTCACGTCCAGACCTTTTGTGGTGGAGCTGATCAGCGGGTTCGGGGAAGTGCCGAGCGCCATGATGACGGTATCGACCTCGATCTCTTCCTCACTGCCCGGGATCTCGACGGGTCTTCTTCTGCCGCTGGCATCCGGCTCGCCCAGTTCCATGTGGATGATGCGGATTCCCTTGACCCAGCCGTTGTCATCCACCAGGATCTCGGTGGGGTTGGTCAGAAGGTTGAAGATGATTCCCTCTTCCTTGGCATGATGGACTTCCTCCGCTCTCGCCGGAAGCTCTTTCTCGGATCTGCGGTAGATGATGTGGGTCTCTGCGCCGAGACGGAGTGCGGTCCTCGCCGCGTCCATCGCCACGTTGCCGCCGCCCACGACAGCGACCTTCTTTCCGCAGTGGATGGGGGTGTCATAGTCCTCCCGGAATGCCTTCATCAGGTTGTTTCTGGTGAGGAACTCGTTGGCGGAGAAGACGCCGGAAGCAGTCTCTCCGGGGATGTTCATGAACATGGGGAGGCCGGCGCCGGAGCCGATGAACACTGCGTCAAAGCCTTCCTTGTCCATCAGCTCGTCGATGGAGACGGACTTTCCGATGATGCAGTCGGTCTCGATCTCCACGCCCAGCTTCTTCACGTTCTCGACTTCTGTCTTCACGACGGAATCCTTCGGAAGACGGAACTCCGGAATGCCGTAGACCAGGACGCCGCCCGGCTCGTGCAGGGCTTCAAAGATCTTCACCTCATATCCGAGCTTGATCAGGTCTCCTGCGCAGGTCAGACCGGCGGGGCCGGCGCCGATCACGGCGACCTTCTGCCCGTTCTTCACGGACTCATTCTCTGCAGCGATTCCATTCTCTCTCGCCCAGTCAGCCACAAAGCGCTCCAGCTTGCCGATGGCCACAGCCTCGCCCTTGATGCCGCGGACGCAGACGCCTTCGCACTGAGTCTCCTGCGGGCAGACACGGCCGCAGACTGCGGGAAGAGCGGAGCTCTTCGCGATCACGCCGGCAGCAGCCTTGAAATCTCTGTTCTTCACTTCCTGGATAAACGCGGGAATATCGATGGAAACAGGGCATCCCTGCACGCAGCGGGGATTCTTGCAGTTCAGGCAGCGCTGCGCTTCCGCGACAGCCTCTTCCTCGTTGTATCCGAGACATACTTCGTCGAAATTCTTTGCTCTTACCAGCGGTTCCTGCTCACGGACAGGCACTTTCTTCATCATATCCATTACGCTTCACCTCCGCAGTTTCCGCATCCGCCGTGGTGCGTTGCACCCTCCTGGGCCTTCAGGAAGGCTCTTCCTTCCTCTGTCTGATACATTCTGGAACGCTTCATCGCCTGATCGAAATCGATCTCATGGGCGTCGAATTCCGGACCGTCCACGCAGGCGAACTTCACCTTGCCGCCCACAAGGAGACGGCAGGCGCCGCACATGCCGGTGCCGTCCACCATGACCGGGTTCATGCTGGCGATGGTGGGGATGCCCAGCTCTTTCGTGAGGCGGGCGACGAACTTCATCATGATCATCGGTCCGATAGCCACGCAGAGATCGTACTTTCTTCCCTCATTCTTCACCAGGTCCTCGATCTTCGCCGTGACCATGCCGTGGAAGCCGTAGGAGCCGTCATCGGTGGTGATGAAAAGATGATCGCCGCAGACAGCCTTCATCTCATCCTCCAGAATGACCAGGTCCTTATTCTTGGAGCCCTGCACTACATCCGCGGAAACTCCCTGTTCCTTCAGCCACTTCACCTGGGGATACACAGGCGCGGTCCCGACGCCGCCGGCCACGAAGAGGATGTTCATCTTCTGAAGTTCCTCCGCGGTCTTCTCCGTCAGTTCGCTGGGCCTGCCGAGCGGTCCCACCACGTCCTGGAAGGCATCGCCCTCGTTCAGTTCCTCTGCCATCCGGTAGGTGCTGGCGCCCACTACCTGGAAGACGATGGTGATCACACCGGTCTCGCGGTTGTAGTCGCAGATCGTCAGCGGAACTCTTTCTCCCTGCTTATCGATCCTGACGATGAGAAATTCTCCCGGAAGACATTTTCCTGCAATTCTGTCAGCCTGGATATCCATCAGCCAGATCTTTTCCGCCAGTTTCCGTTTTTTCAGAATGCGGTACATGTTGCTCACTCTCCTTTAATCCTTAACTGATTTGCTGCATATGTTTTTTTCCTCCGGCGATCCTTTTGTACTGCCGGAAGGTAAATGCCAGATCAAAATAGGTCTCCTCTTCGCTCTCCGCGGCGAGCTTCCATTCCGGGTCCCTGTCCAGGTCCGGAAAGAAGCGGTCTCCGTCGTAGACGTAATCCACCGCAGTGATGTCCGCCGTACTGCAGTAGGGAAGGAACTGGCGGTAGATACTCTCCCCGCCGATCACACAGATCCGGTCCCGGGGGACATCCGCCAGCCGTTTCAGCACTTCCTCCATGCTCCTGCAGATCATGACGCCTTTCGGGGAAAAGGAAGGATCTTTTGAAAGAACGACGTTGATGCGCCCGTAAAGCGGCTGCTTCCCCGGGAGGCTCTCAAAGGTCTTCCTTCCCATCACCACATGGCATCCCAGCGTTTCCTGCAGAAACAGCTGGTGATCCTTCGGGATCCGGACCAGAAGGTCCCCGCCTTTTCCGATAGCCCACTTCCGGTCGGTCAGCGCGACCATCCTCATTCTTTGCCCTCTCCGTTCTCTCCCTCTTCCGGGTCCAGGCCCAGGATCAGCTGATCCGCGTAAGGCAGCGTCCGGATCCAGTCACAGAAGGTATGCCACTCCTCAAGCTTGTGGTTTTTTCTCGCATAGTAGATGTTCACCAGAGTCTCGTAGTTCATCGTGCAGGTCCGCATCTGTTGGTAAGAGGTCGGCAGCAGCTGGATCATGTTGTACCAGGCTGTCTTGTCCTTCGTGGCGATAAACTCTGTGCGGTACTGCTCCATGACGGCGATCAGGTCCTCCAGAGCCCTGAGTCCTCTGTCTGTCAGCTTCTCGTGGGAGAAATCGGAAAGTTCAAAGGGCTTCGCGTGGATCTTGTGCATGGTGGACGTGGAGTTTGCCACTGTCGCCACCTTGTAGGTGTCGTATTCCTTCCACCAGTAGAGCGGGGCGGTGATATCCACCGAGACGAAGATCTGGCGGATAAACTTCCTGTGGTCGCTGCCTGCCTTCCTGAGACGCATGGCAAGTCCCAGGTCGTTGGGGCCCAGCACGTATTCGTGCGCTTCATTATAATAGCTGTCGCTCCGGTTCCAGGAATTCATCGGATTCCTGGCTCCCCGCATGGCGTTTTCCAGATTCATGACAGCGGTTCGTTCCAGCAGGATCATAGGTCTCCTTTCTGTTCCGGGAGTGTTCCGGCAGTTCTTCAGCTCAGTGCTGCAAATTCCAGGAACTGCTCCGTTTCAGTTCCTGGTATCTCGCGTAGGCTTTTTCCAGCATGATCTTTTCATTGGAAAACTTGAGAAGGTGATATGCTTCGTGATATTTGTAATATCCGGAATCCATGAAGTATTCTTCCTTCTGAGGTTTGCTGTAATAGCTGTCGGAACTCATCAGGTACCAGTGCACACTCTTCTCCACTACGTCAGCCTGGGCGCTGAAGGTATACTCGCTGGCGCCGATGTACTCCACGATCCTGGCGCTGACGCCGGTCTCTTCCCGCACTTCCCGGAGAGCTGTCTGTTCATGTGTCTCTCCCTGCTCCACGGTGCCCTTCGGCAGCACCCATCCCTCATAACGGTTTCTGAAATTTTTATACAACAGCAGAATCTTTCCGTGAAATATCACGATACCGCCGCAGCTCGTTGCTTCGATCATTGCAATCCCTCCTGCGCGTTTTCATAGCCCAGATATTTTAAATCACAGTATATACTTATTCTTCCGTTTCCTCAATGTATTTTTCAGTCATAATGATCCGCCGTTCATTCGACGCCGCGTTTCATATGCCCCCGGGTAAAGACTTCATACGGTTCTCCGGTATCCCTGCCCAGAATAAAAGCATCCGCGGCAGCCCGGATCACCCTGCGGCTTTCCCGGCCGTTTTCCGTCGTGAGGAGCACCCGGACAGACGCGGGGCCAAGCTCCCGTATCCGGGAAGCCTCTCTGCAGAGACTTAAGGGAGCGCTGTTCAGGATCGTATTGCAGCAGAACATGCAGGAATTCTTCACCGGCATCTCCTGCCCCTTTCTGTCCCTCAGGTAAAGGATCCCGGGTCTTCTGTCACAGCCCGGCCCAGTCTTCTTAAGACACTGGGCCGTCACCATCATCGGAAGGCGGCCTGACACTACGAGCTCTTTGCCCCTGCAGCCGATCGCCTTCAGTTCCTGGTAGTTCAGCTCCACCGGAAGAGTGAGACGGGCGGCACCGCTCTCCAGCAGCATTTTCTCCGCCCTCCGGTTCATTCCGTACACGTTCCAGTCGAACCAGAATTCCGGGAGCGGAGTCTCCTCACTGCGGAACAGGCTCTTCAGGTATCCCGGTTCTTCCAGGGACCGGACCACGAAGGCATCGAATCCAGCTGCGGCGAGGTCTGTTTTGTGCATATCAAAGAAACGTGCCGCTTCTTCCCGGAAGATCTGAGGAAGACAGAACACCGCTTTCTTCTCGGCGGCGCGGATCTGACCGGCAGTCTGCTTCCACCGCTCCGGCGGAACCGCCTCCGCTGTAAAGGAAAGGTCGGTGACCTCTTCCTCCTCCAGGGCGGCCGTCAGCTGCTCCTCTGTTTCCGCAGTGACATGGAGACGCAGGGCTGTTTCCTGCGCGGCTGTCTCCGCCGGGTCTTCTCCGGACACAGAGACATCTGTCTTCTCTTCCGCCGGTCCCGGCGTCTCCCTTCTTAAGGAGGAAAGGATCGCCTCCTCCAGCAGGGAAAGAGCGTCCCGCCGCAGGGCGTTCAGCTGTCCCGCCGGAAGGAACACCCCCGGCGCCACCTCTGTCTCCAGGGCGGCAAAGGTGAACTTTGTCCCCCCTGTCTTCATCAGACGCTTCCGCACTTCCTCGGGGGTGGCTTCCGCCCGCTCTGAGGGCTGCACCTCGGGTCCGAAAGCTTCGGCATTCAGGATCCTTCCCCCGGTCTCTGCAGACACGGTAAGGCGCATCGGTTCTCCCGGGGCAAAGACCGCCTTCCCCCGGACGGGAAGCTGCCGGGTCCCCCGGACATACTCCTTCTCCAGGCGCGCGTTCAGCACTTCGTCTCCCTCGCGGAACTCAGGCTTTTCCTTCAGTGCGAGCATGTCCCGGCCGTTGCGCTGGAAGTAATAGCCCGCGGTCTGGCCGCCTCTGTCGAACAGGCTGAGAAGCGCCTTCCGGTCCTCCGGGTCCACGCGGTACCCGCTCCGCCCTTCCGCGGCATAGAGATCCAGATACTTTCTCCAGATCTCCGTCACCCCCGCTGTGTAGCGCGGGCTCTTCATCCTCCCCTCGATCTTCAGACTGTCGATGCCGGCCTCGATGATGTCCGGGAGGATATCCAGACTGCAGAGATCTCTGCAGCTTAAAAGGGTCGTCTCGTTCTTCCGGTTCAGCTTCCGGTCCCCGTCTGTCAGGACATAAGGAAGCCGGCAGGGCTGTGCGCATCTGCCGCGGTTTCCGCTTCTCCCTCCGATCAGGCTCGACATGAGGCATTGTCCGGAATAGGAATAGCAGAGGGCGCCGTGGACAAAGGTCTCCACCTCCATGCCGGTCCTGTCTTTGATCTTTTTCAGTTCCTTCAGGGACAGCTCCCTTGCCGGGATCACGCGGACCGCTCCCAGCTTTTTCCAGAACTCCGCGCTCTCCGGCCCCGTCACAGTCGTCTGGGTGCTGGCATGCAGAGGGAGCCCCGGAAAATGTCTGCGGAGATAGTCCATCACCCCCGCGTCCTGGACAATGACAGCATCCAGTCCTTCTTTATAATAGGGCATCAGGTAGCCCTTCAGCTCCCGCATCTCACCGTCCTTCAGCAGAGTGTTGACCGTGAGGTGGACGTGGGCGCCGTAGATGTGGGCATAGCGGATCCCCTCCCTGAGAAGATCTTCCTCCGGATTTTCCGCGTAAGCTCTGGCGCCGAACTTCCTGCCGCCGATATAGACCGCGTCGGCGCCGGCGTTCACCGCTGCCCGGAGCGAGTCCAGGGAACCGGCCGGAGCAAGCAGCTCCGGGACCTTTCTTCTGTTCTGTCCTGTCTTTCTGTCAGCCATCATTTCTCCAGCAGCTCGTTGACCTCGGATTCCAGTTCCTGGATCCTGGCGTTCGCCTCTTTCAGTTTCTGTTTCGCTTCCTTGATCTTTCCCTCGGCGGCCTCCGCGTCCAGACGTTTCCCGACCAGCTCCCTCTTCAGGGCGTAGATCTCCGTCTCCCGCTCCTCGGCCTCCGCCTTCAGCCGGTCAGCCTCTTCCCTCGCCTGCATGTAGTCGTCAGCGAGATTCAGCCACAGCATCACGCTGCGGAGTTCCGAATTCTGCCTTCCGTACTGCCTGGTCTTTTTCAGTGCGGCGATCTTTCCGTCGATATAGGCGGCAACCTTCTGGAGATAGGCTGTCTCTCCTCCTGCCACCGGGATCACCTTCCCGTCGATGACCACCTCAGCAGAGGTCTCATTATCGGGAAGACTGTTCTCTCTGATCTCTTTCATATGATCTTACTCCTGTCCGGGCATCAGGATCCCCAGATGCCGGTATGCGTTTTCAGTTGCGACCCTGCCCTTGGGCGTGCGCATGATAAGGCCGTTCATAAGAAGGTACGGTTCATAGACGTCCTCCAGGGTGCCGGGATCCTCTCCCAGCGCCGCGGCGAGAGTGTCCAGTCCCACCGGTCCTCCGCCGAATTTCTCGATCATCATCAGAAGGATCGAACGGTCCCCGGCGTCCAGTCCCAGCTTGTCCACGTCCAGGATGTCCAGAGCGTAGTCCGCGGCCTTCCGGGTAATGACGCCGTCGAACCGGACCTCGGCGAAATCGCGCACCCGCTTCAGAAGGCGGTTCGCGAGACGCGGCGTCCCGCGGCTTCTCCTGGCGATCTCGGCTGCGCCCGTCGGGTCGATCTCCACCCCGAGGACCTTCGCTGATCGCTCCACGATCTCCTGCAGGTCTTTCGCTGTGTAGAACTCCAGCTTCTGAACGACTCCGAAGCGGTCCCTCAGAGGGGCAGAAAGAAGGCCTGCCCTGGTGGTCGCCCCCACCAGAGTGAACTTCGGGAGCTCCAGCCGGATGCTGCGCGCGCCGGCATCCTTCCCGAGGATGATGTCGATGGCGAAGTCCTCCATTGCCGGATAGAGTACTTCCTCCACCTGACGGTTCAGCCGGTGGATCTCATCCACGAACAGGACATCCCCCTCGTGGAGGTTGTTCAGGATCGCCGCCATCTCCCCGGGCTTTTCGATCGCCGGTCCGGAGGTCACCTTGATGTTTACGCCCATCTCATTGGCGATGATGCCGGCCAGTGTCGTCTTTCCCAGTCCGGGAGGGCCGTAAAACAGCACGTGGTCCAGCGTCTCATTCCTTTTTTTCGCTGCGTCGATATAGATCTTAAGTTCGGACCTCGCTTTGTTCTGTCCGATGTAATCCTTCAGAAGCTGAGGGCGGAGGTTCTGTTCCAGCTTCTTTTCCTCCGGCTGCACCTCAGTCGTTATGATCCGTCGTTCCATGCCACTCTCCTCAGAAACGGAACTGTTTCAGCGCTGCCTTCAGGATCTGCTCGCTGTCCATCTGTTCCGCGCCTTCCACTGCCCGCACTGCTCTGCCGGCCTCTGAAAGCGAATATCCAAGCTGCACCAGCGCCTCCACAGCTTCGGAAGCCGCACCTGCCGCCGCTGCCCTTCCTGCCGGCTGCGCCGCTCCCTGATCCGCGAAGGTCTCCAGGTCCTCAAAGGAGATCTTGTCCTTCAGGTCAAGGAGGATCCTCTGGGCTGTCTTCAGACCGACGCCAGGAGCTCTGGCGATTGCTTTCGCGTCCCCGGTCAGCACTGCCATACGAAGGTCGTCCGGCGTCAAAGTGGAAAGAACAGCCAGGGCGCCTTTCGGTCCGATCCCGTTCACATTGATCAGGCGGCAGAACATCTCCCTGTCCCGGACGGACAGAAATCCGTAGAGCGTCAGCGAATCCTCCGCCACCTTGAGGTAGGTGTGGATCATCACTTCCTCCCCCGTCTTCGGCAGCTGCTCCGTCACGGTAAGCGGTACATGTATATTCAGTCCCACGGCTCCTGCCTGAACAACGATCAGATCGCCCTCTTTGGCGGCCAGGGTCCCCTGCACAAATGAAATCATTCTCTGTTCCTCCTGATCCTTCCCCCAAGTTTAGCACAGGGTTTTAAATCTGACAACGAAGAGGTATACTTATGGAAATGCCGAAAGAAAGGACATCCCATGAAAGAATTCACCCGGCCGGAAGCGGTCATCATGTCCTACCCCCTCAGATCCCTGGGGAACCCGGACGATTTTCTTTTCCTGGATATTGAAACAACAGGACTGACGCCCGAGACCGCCCAGATCTACTTGATCGGCGCCCTGTCCCACACGGAGGACACGGGCTGGACCCTGCGGCAGTGGTTCGCGGACAGTCTTTCCTCTGAAGAAGAGATCCTCCGCGCTTTCTTTTCCTTCGCCTCTTCTTTCAAAACGCTGGTCCACTACAACGGAGACGGCTTTGACCTCCCATTTCTTATGCGCTGTGCCGCCCAGTACGGCATTCCGCACCCCTTTGAGGGAATGAACAGTCTGGACCTGTACCGCGCCGCGCGTCCCTACCGGAAGGTCTTCGGAACCGGCCGGATCAATCAGAAAAGCATGGAACTGTTCCTCGGGCTTTCCAGGGCGGACCGCTTCAGCGGCGGGGAACTGATCTCTGTCTACCAGAATTATCTGAACGCGGGAGGAACCGCCCTCCTGCAGCAGCTGCTGCTCCACAACGAGGAGGACGTCACCGGGCTGCCAGTCCTTCTGTCCCTCCTGTCCTACCGCGATTTCTTCCTCGGAAGCTTCTCGGAGGAGGAAGCGGAGGAGAAAAACGACGATGGCACTCCTTCCTTCCGGATCCGTCTGAAAGGCAGCTGCTGCCTTCCTGTCCCTGTTTCCTTCCAGGGGGAGACCTTCTCTCTGGAGGCGGAGGAGGACCGTCTGACGCTCATTCTTCCCTGTTTCTCCGGCGAACTTCTCTATTTTTACGACAATTACAGGGATTATTACTGTCTTCCCGAAGAGGACCGCGTGATCCACAAAAGCGTAGCCGAATTTGTGGACCGGTCCGCAAAGGTCAGGGCCACAGCCCGGACTGCCTTTGCCAGAAAGGAAGGGATCTTTTTCCGCGTCACGGGAACGGCGCCCTCCGGGCTGAAGCTGTTCCGCCCTTCTTATGAGAGCAGGGAGCGGTGGTCCGACCTCGAAAGCCTGGGACAGGCCGGTGAAAATGCGCTGCTTCTCCTGGCGGAGGAATGTCTGGTCTCGGCAGGTCTCCGGGAATCATAATACGAAAGGTCTGACCGGCACGAAAAAGAACCGTTCCCTGCGGAACGGTTCTTTCGGTCAACAACGAAGCATATCTATTATTTAATCACAGTTACGTTCGTAGCCTGCGGTCCTTTTGCCCCTTCGACGATGTCATACTCGACCTGTGCGCCTTCCTCCAGAGTCTTGAAGCCTTCCATGTTCAGTCCGGTGTAGTGGACGAAGACATCATTTCCCTTTTCATCAGAAATAAAACCATAACCCTTCTGATTGTTGAACCACTTGACAGTACCCTTGCTCATAAATGAAACTCCTCCAAAAAAAAAGATTGGGATTTGCAGCT
>CACZFV010000039.1 GCA_902780465.1 uncultured Lachnospiraceae bacterium | reverse complement strand
TGCAATACTATTACATAATGAAAGGAAAGACGGAAATGATTATTATCAACAAGAAGCAGGATGGAGAAAAGCTGACTGTTCAGATGGCAGGCCGTCTTGATACGCAGACCGCGCCGCAGCTTGAGACAGAACTGAAGGAAGGGCTGAACGGCGTCAAAGAGCTGGTCTTTGATCTTAAGGAAGTAGAGTATATTTCTTCTGCAGGACTTCGTGTCCTTCTTTACGCTCAGAAGGTCATGAACAAGCAGGGTTCCATGGTCGTCTGCAATGTCCAGGAGGATATTCAGGAGATCTTTGAGGTTACCGGTTTTGTTGATATCCTTACCATAGTCTGAGTGCGGAGGACGGGCAATGAGAACTGATATTACAACGATCGACAGCAATGGAAACGGCGTACAGCTTGCACTGAACAGGATCGAAGGACTGGCGGACGTCGGCATGCTTGCCAGGAAGGACAGGCTGCATCTGCGTCTTCTGGCAGAGGAGACCTTCAGCATGGTGACGGCGATCGTCGGAGAGTTTTCCGCGAAGTTCTGGGCGGAAAGCGGAGAAGATGAGTACAGGATCATCCTCCAGGCAGACGCCGATATCACAGAGCAGGAAGAAGCACAGCTGCTTTCAGTTTCCAGCAGCGGGGAGAACACTGCCGGCAAAGGCATCATGGCAAGGATCTGGAAGCATTACAAGGCAGCCCTGAAGGAAAACAGAAAAGCTGCCGTTATGGAAGCAGCCAGAGGAATGACGTACTCAGAAGCAGAGCTTCTTTACGGAAAACTCGGAACGATCCGCTTTGACGGTGAGGACGGGGAAGAGTATGCCTGGTCTCTGAAACAGTACAAGTCGAACGTGCAGAAGCTTCTGAAGGAAGATGATTCCGCGAAAGGCCGGTGGGATGAGCTGGAGAAGTCCATCGTCGCGAACATTGCGTCTGATGTTCGGGTCGGCGTCACGGAAGATCACGTCAAGATGGTCATCTATCTGAATGTAGCATAACGGGATTGGCAGATCCTGATACTGGTGCCGCTGTCGCGGGAGAAGAGAATGACCCGTTGGCAGCGGCTCTTATCATATAAGGAAGGTGAAAGCTATGGTTAAAAAAACTTTTTCCCGGGGGGAGATCATCGTCCGGGAGGGAGATCTTGCCGACAGCATGTATGTGATCATCTCCGGAAGTGCGGATGTGTTTCTCGGATACGGGACAGAGGATGAGAGGCATCTCACCACGCTGGACGAAGGAAGCATTTTCGGAGAGATGGCGGTCCTGGAAGCGTATCCGAGATCCGCGACGGTCGTTGCCGGCGAGAACGATACTTCCCTGATGGAGATCTCCACCGCGGAAGTCAGTGAATTTTTCCGGGAGGATCCGGCCCAGATCCGCAATATCATGGCAAATCTGAGCAGCCGGCTCAGAGAACTGACGGATGATTATCTTGAAGTGTGCGGAACCATCCGGGAGATGAAGGAGACCAGCGGCGAGGTCCTGAGGAGCGGCAGTCTTCTGTCCAGGATCGAGAAGTTCCTGAAGACAGCTTACCTGGTCTCCCGTATGGGCGGCCGGATGCCGAAGGGCAAGGATGCAGTGCTTCCGGATGAAAATGAGGCGGATGCCGACGGACTGAGGAAGATCCACTGCGGCAAAGGCAGACTCCTGTTCCGTCAGGGGGATGAGGCTGACTGCATGTATTATATCGCTTCCGGTACGGTCGGGATCTATGCGAATTATGAGACCGATGACGAGAAGCTTCTGACGACGCTGAAGTCGAACCAGTTCTTCGGTGAGATGGGCATGATCGAAAAGCTCCCCCGCAGCGCCGCTGCTGTGGCAGATTCCAACGGAACTGTCCTGAAGGTCATCACCGAAGCGGATCTGGAAGGCCTCTGCAAAAAAGCGCCCAGCATGGTGCTGATGGCACTGCAGCATCTTTCCTCCCGCCTGAGAACTCTGACTGTGGACTATGTCCAGGCCTGCCAGACGGTGGAAAAGATGGTGGATGCGGAAGAGCACGGCAGAGAGCTGGCGGAAGAGTACATGAAGAGCATCGAATATTACACGATCATGGCGCAGGCATACAACAACACCATGTACTACTGAGATCCTGTACTGCAGGCGCAGTTCCGCTTACATGAGGGAGGCTCTGAATGGACGGACATCAGACTATACGGGAAAGCATTATAACGGATATGTCTGAAGGCGTTATGGCGATACGCTATAACGGGATCATAGAACTGGCAAACGATGCGGCCCTGGCTGTTCTCGAAAAGAAAAGAGAGGAGCTGACAGGCCGCTCCTTTGCGTCCTGTTTTTTTGACGATGAGAGGAACGACGCCTTCGCGCAGACGGTCCTGGACGCGATCTATGAAAAACGCAGGCGGATGGAGAGCTACGTTTCCTATTTCTGTGGGGAAAAGGAGAAGCAGCTGCGTGTTGTCTCGTCCTATCTGAGAGAAAACGGGAAGCTGATCGGCATCATCCTGGTCCTGAGCGACATCACGGAGCTGAACCGCATGCGGGACGCGGTGAAGGCCATGGAAAGGATCCGGTCCCTGAACGAGCAGCTGGAACTCAGAAACCGGCTGCTGAAGGAGACTTTCGGACGGTATCTTTCCGACGACATTGTCCGGGAGATCCTGGACACTCCGGACGGGATGAAGATGGGCGGAAGCCGGCGCAGGATCACGATCATGATGAGCGATCTCCGGGGCTTTACGATGATGTGCGAGCGCATGGAGCCTGAGCGGCTCATCACGATGCTCAATCATTATTTCGCCGAAATGTACGAGGAGATCAGCCGCTACGGCGGGACAATCATAGAGTTTCTCGGAGACGGAATGTTTATCATTTTCGGTGCGCCAACGCCTTGCGAGGATCATGCTTCCAATGCGGTCGCTGCTGCAGTGGCGATGCAGAAACGGATGAAGTATGTCAACGAGTGGAACGAGGAACACGGTTTTGAACGGCTTTCCATGGGGATCGGCATCAATACCGACAACGTGATCCTCGGCAATATCGGGTCGGAACGCCGCACAAAGTACGGGGTGATGGGAGCTGCGGTCAACCTGGCGGGGCGGATCGAAGGCTGCACCACAGGAGGACAGATCCTGGTCTCGCCGACGACCCGGGCGGCAGTGGGAAAGGATCTCATTGTCCGGAGTGAGTTCTCCATGTCCTTTAAAGGGGTCAGGGGAGATATCACGATCTCCGAAGCGGGAGGCATCGGAGGACCTTACGGTCTGTACCTTGAGGAAGAAGAAAAGAAAGAACAGGATGTATTCCGCGCGCTTCCTGTTCCGTGTCCTGTCAGGTTTTTCAAGATGGACGGGAAGCAGGTGGGAGAACGGGAATACAGAGGGGAGCTGCTGGCCCTGTCAGGGAAGCGGGCTCTTCTCAAGACCGGCGGAGAGCAGTCTCTTTTTGACAACCTCCGTCTGGATATCGGCGGGGAACTGGACGTGAAGGTGACAGACCTTCTGTACACCGGAGAAGAAGACAAGAGGGTCCTGACGCTCACCTTCACTGCGCTGCCGGAAAACTTTTCCGAATGGAAACGAAATCTCATGCCTTGAATATACTGCTGAAACAGGACTGCCGCCCGGACCGGGCGGCAGTCTTTTTCCGTCTCAAAATTATAAAAAACACTTATCCATGGACGCATCTTTTGACACTTGATCCCTATAATTAGAATCATAGAGAACATGATATGACAGTCGTGTGACAGAAACGGGTAAATAATAGAAATAAGAGTTAAAGAGATCAGAGCCTCGATGAAAGGGAACGGGTAAGAGGACAGAACGTCTCGACAAAAGGGAATGGGTAAGAGGACAGAACGCCTCGGTAAAAGGGATGAGTAAAACAGGAGGAACCGCGATGGAAGACAGAAGATTAAGAAAGCTTACCAGAGAAGAACTTCTCGAGCTGATGCTCGAACAGAGCAAGGAGATCGACCGTCTTAGAAAGGAGGTAGAAGAAGCAAAAGCGGTCCTCCGCGACAGGGATCAGAGGATCAGCAGCTGCGATTCTGTCGCACAGGCAGCTGCGGAAGTAAGTGATCTTTTTCATGCAGCCCAGGACGCCGTCGATATTTACATCCTCAACATCAGAAGGATCTGTGAGGAACGTGCCGCAGCAGCCGGCAAGGAAACGGCGTGGAAGGACTTTCTTACCAATGCAGGAGAAGGAGCGTGAGAAAGGAGAAAAACTGAATATTAAAAAATCCGCCTCAGCTGACTGGGAACAGCTGAGGCGGATTCTTTTGTTTCAGTGGAAGATGCTGCGTCAGACAGCGACTTTTCTTCTGCCGATCTGGTTTACCATCACGTGGGCGAGGGTCTTTGCCACGACGGTGCCGACAATGCCGCAGACCACTGCTTCGATCAGGCCCTGCACGCCGACCAGCATCACCACGAAGGAGACGGGGTTCGTCGCGCCGAGCTTTGCCACCAGGTTCTGGATGTACTCGGTCCTGTAGAACACAAGAACGATGTAACCCATAAAGAAGAAGGTGTTCAGGAGCGGTGCGGAAATGGCGCCCAGCAGGTAGCAAACGGTCCTGGTAGGATCTGCTGCCTTGAAGATCTTGAACAGCCAGCCGACGCAGGTACCCATCAGCACACGCATGCCCACCGTCAGGATGAAGGTGTTCAGGGGGCTGATCTGGAAGAATGCGCCGGTCATGACAGAAGCGCCGGTCATGGCATCATAGAAGCTTACAAATCCGAATACAGCGCCGGTGATGGCACCGGCCATGGGCCCGAGGAGCATCGCGGCAATGGCGATGGGCACGGTCAGGAACGACATGTACAGCGGTCCGACGGGGACGCTTCCCAGCCCGGTGAGCTTCATGACGAGCTCGATGGCGATGAGAAGGCCCATTTCAGCAATGTAGACTGCATCAAATCTGTTGTTTTTCATATTCAGTTTTCCTCCTTCTGTCATTCCGCACTCTGCGGATACAACGATGGCTGGCAGCACCTTTTCACGTTTTTTCTGCTGCCGTTTCACAGCTTTTAACTGCTGGTCTCATGCTTCCGGGCTCCCGCCGTCCTGACGTCCATACTCAGGTACATCGGACTCTCTTTCCGCCCTCTTGCGGTGCGGTGGAGCTGCTTCTTCCCTTTAAGCAACTTCATTATAACAGAGAAAAAAGGTTTGTCACGCGGTTCGTGAATAAATTCACGTAATTTTCACGTCTTTTTTTCGGTACACAGAGACGGCTTTCACTTCACCCGCCGGAGGGCCGCTTCCACGGTATGCAGCGCCAGGACCGCGGAGGTGACGGCACCGACGCCGCCCGGCACAGGGGTGATGGCGGAGACCAGTGGTTCCGCTTCCTCAAACCGCACGTCGCCGCAGAGCTTCTGCTTTGCTTCGTTCCAGCCGATGCCGACATCGATCACCACCTGACCGTTGCCGTCTGCCCCGGCACCCGGGGAGAGGGGGCGGAAATAAGAGGCACCGATACTTTCCATCTGCCCGGAGGCAGCGATCACCAGGTCCGCATCGCGGGTCACGGAGGGAACGTCGACGGTCCGGGTGTGGCAGACGGTGACGGTGGCGTTGGCGTGCATCAGCAGCATCGCCACAGGACGTCCGATCACCAGGGAGCGGCCGATCACAGCCGCACGTTTTCCTTTGGGGTCAATGCCGTAATATTTCAGCAGTTCCATGGCAGCCCGGGCAGTGCAGGGCGGAAATCCGGAGGCTGTCCCGGTAAAAACGCCGGCGAGGGAACCGTCGGTGCAGCCGTCCACATCCTTCGCGGGCTCCAGCATCTGCCGCGCCTTCTCTCCGTCGAGCTGCGGGGGAAGGGGGCGGAACATGAGGATCCCATGGACATCCGGGTCCCGGTTCAGATCATCCAGCGTGCGGAAAAAGACTTCCGGAGACACATCTTCCGGAAGGACAGCCTGGACAGTCCTGACCCCGGCCTTCCCGCAGCGCTTCATAGCGCCGCGTTCATAGCTCAGGTCGTCATCGCGTTCGCCGACCCTGAGGATCGCGAGAGAGGGTACGATCCCCTGCTCTTTCAGCAGGGACGTTTTCTGTTCTGCCAGTTCTGTCAGCGCGGCTGCCACCGGCGCTCCTTTCAACAGTAATGCCATCAGTTCAATTTCCTTTCAAAAGCATAGTCGTCAGCTCAGTTTCTGTTCCACATTCGTGTAGATCTCCTGCGCCAGGGAAGCGTAGGTCTCCAGTTTGTCGCTGATGCGGCGGTCCAGCTGTTCCGCGTAGTCCCGGTCTTTCATGAGGCGGGTGTTGACGCGGACGTTCATGGCGGCTCCGTACAGAGCGCCCCGGCAGAGAGCAGCGCCGGTGGCGGCATCCGAGATCATGAGGCGGCTGCCTTTTTCCGCAAAGACCTTCTGGATCGCGATGGCTTCGCAGCAGAGGTCAAAGATCTCCGCAGGGACGGCAGCGGCATCCTTGAGGCAGGCTTCCATGACACGTTCCCGGTCCGGGTCGTCCTTCGGAATGCCGTAGGCCCGGGAGAGCGGTTCAAAAGCGGCGGCGTCCTTTTCGACACAGGAGAGGAGACGTACGCGGAGGTCCCGGGCCGCGGTCATGGCCTCGCGGATCTCATCTTCCACATCTTTGTACTTCTTTTTCCCGAGGGTGAGCTCCCCGACCATGTCGCCCAGAGCAGCGCCGATGGCGCCTGCGAGGGCACTGGCGCCTCCGCCGCCGGGGACGGAGGAGGGAGAAGCCAGGAGCGATGTGAATTCAGCGGAGCTTTCCCCAAGAAGACCGCCGCCGAAAAGACCGGTGAGGACGTCCGGAAGTTCCGAAATGGAGCGGATCACCGCGTCAGGGCAGGAAGCCTTGCCGAATCCGTAGGAAGCGAATACGAAGCGGACACCTGCCGCCCGGGAGGCAGCTTCGTCCATGGAGGTGTCGCCGACATAGACAGCATCATCCGCCGGGACATGGTTCCTTTCAAGAAGCAGGCGGATATTGTCGCCCTTCGGCAGACCGGTCCGGCCGCTGCATTCGGAATCGATCACAAAGTCCCGGAAACCGCCGTGGGACAGCATGATGCCGATGTAACCGTCCTGGCAGTTGGAAATGATGCCGATGCCGTAACCGGCGGCGGAAAGCTGCCGCATCGTTTCTCCGACACCGGGATAGAAGGTGCCGGGAATGGTCTTCAGGTCCTCGTGTTCCCGGGCGAAGGCTTCACTCATGATGTCCATCCGCAGCTCCTCAGGAAGCCGGGGCAGGGTGTAGGCGGCGATCTCCTCGCCGGTATGGCCCATCAGGGAATAGACTTCCTGCAGTGAGAGAGTCCTGCCTGCACTTTCCGGCCGGCTCTCCAGTACCGCGTTCCAGGAAGCGTGCATCTGCGGTACGGCGTCCCACAGGGTGCCGTCGATATCAAACAAAACATAGTTCATGATCATATTCTCCTTAACTGAATGCCCGGTCAGAGACCGAAGCTCTCAAGAGTGGAATCCGGCCGGAGACCGGACTCTGCTACCATGATAGCATGGGCGGATAATACGTGCATTGTATTTTTTGAACCCGTTGTATAAAATGGTAATGACATCACACAGAAAACAAAGGCAGGGCTTTGATCCGGCCCCATCAACACAAACAGGAGGCAGAAAATGAAGATCGCACTTATCAATGAAAACAGCCAGGCAGCAAAGAACGCGCTCGTTTATGAGACACTGAAGAAGGTCGTGGAGCCCATGGGCCATGAAGTGTTTAATTACGGTATGTACGCGGCGGACGACGCGGCTCAGCTGACTTATGTACAGAACGGGATCCTTGCGGCGATCCTTCTGAACAGCGGCGCGGCGGATTTTGTCGTCACCGGCTGCGGTACCGGCGAGGGAGCCATGCTCGCGCTGAACAGTTTCCCGGGCGTGATCTGCGGCCATGTGGCTGATGCCCTGGATGCATACACCTTTGCGCATATCAACGACGGCAATGCCGTTTCTCTTCCCTTCGCGCTGAATTTTGGCTGGGGCGGTGAGCTGAAGCTGCAGTATATTTTTGAAAAGCTGTTTGGCTTCGGCCACGGCCAGGGCTATCCGAAGGAGCGCGTGGAACCGGAGATGCGGAACAAGCGCATTCTGGACGAGGTCCGTGCAAAGACCATGCGTCCGCTGATCGACGCACTGAAGGATATCGATCAGGATCTCCTGAAGGGAGCTCTGAAAGGAGAGAAGTTCCAGGAGCTGTTCTTCGCGAACTGCAAGGACGAGGAGATCGCTTCCTATGTGAAGACCCTTCTGTGATCACCGAAACAGGAGTCCATTCATGAAATTTACTGTGGAACATGAGACATCATCCTCCATGCGGATACGGATGGCGGGAGACAAGCCGTCGAAGCGCACGGGGGACGCGATCTGCGCTATTCTGTCCCGCACGGCGGGCATTCACAAAGTACGTGTCTATCCGGCGACAAAGGGGCTGATGATCCGTCATTCCCTGAGCCGGGATGCGCTGGTGGGCATTCTGGAAGAGCTGGATCCCGAGACCATCCGGGAAGCAAAGCAGGAACTGAAGGAGGAGCGGCAGGAGCTTCTTCATCGTCTGCAGCGCATCCAGGACCCGCACCTTCTGGAGGAGGCGCTCCGGAACCATAAGGTGGATGCCAAGGAGCTGTCGACACGAAAGCTGGATCCGGCGCTGAAGAGAAAGATGCGGCTGAGGATCCTCGCGGAAGCAGGAGCGGACCTTCTGCTTCCGGCACCGGTGCAGATCGTATATCATGCCTGGCAGCTGGTAACGCTGAAATCCTTCTGAGGCAGGCCCGGGAAGATGAAGAAGAAAAAAGACGCAGCGCTGGAGTATATGCTGAAGCTGGGGATATTTCCCGCGAAATCGCCTTCCGGCGCCCTGGAGCAGCTGAGAAACGTCATGGATCCGGAGACCCTGAAGGAAGTACTGACCGCGGAAGAAACGGAGGGAGATCCTCAGGCCTTTTACCGGGTCAAGAACCGGACGCTGGATACAGCGCTTACAGTCAGCGGGGCTTTCGGGGGCGACGTGCTTCGGAAGGCCTGCGGGCTGATCGATGCGACGCCGGAGGTGTTCTGTCCTTTGTCTGGAGCCGGTATTGAAAGATCCCGGCCGGATGCCGCGGAGGGGTCTGCTGTCCGTGCGGCAGAGCATCCCTGTTTCCGTGTGGCGGAGGCTGGCTGCGACTGCGGGATCGTGAGCTGCTTTATCGCGCAGCGCTATCCTGACGCGGAGGTGACAGGAGCAGATCTCTGCGCGGAAGGCATTTCCGCGGCGGAGAAGCTGGCGGAAAAGCTCGGCCTATCCAATGTACGTTTCGTGAACGGAGCGGCAGATACACTGGAAGCCGGCGCCTTTGACGTGGTGTTTTCCCTCCGCACCATGCATGAGAACTGCGATGTGGAGGAGCCGGAGGCTGCTTCGACGGCAGAAGGACCTGAAAATGCGCCGGCGGGTACGGAAACTGCCGCGGACCTGCTCCGGCAGTATGAGGAAGCCTGCTTTGAGGCCCTCAGGTCTTACGCATCAGGAATCGCTGCCATTTTAAAGGCCGGCGGGAGATTCCTTTCCGTTGAGCGGAGGGGCGGAAGCAAAACTGTGGACGCGCTGGGAAATGCCTATGAAAGAGCACTGGAGGCGGCAGAACTCACCAGTCTTCCGGAGATGCGCCGGCAGCTTGTCTGTACAGAGGTGGGGCGGGAGACCGTGCTTGAGGTGCGGGTGTTCGTTAAGACGCCGCATGCGTGAAATTGCTGAAAAATGAACCCCCTTTTTGGATAAAACAGGGGTACAGATTTTGTGAAAAGGAGAAAAAACGCCTAAGGAAAAGAAGATGCAAATAACAGAGACCGTCAGCGTACAACGCTGACGGTCTCTGTTTCGTATGCGAGGAAAAGCGGGATCAGGTCCGGGGTGATCCGTTCACCGCTGACTGCCAGAGGGACGGCAGGGGGGCAGGAGACGGAGATCTGGCCCAGGATCCTTCCGGCGCTCTGCCGGACGTCGATGGTCTCATGGGACGAGAACACAGCTTCCCGGACGGACATGACGCGTTCCAGCGGCCGCAGGACGAGCGGCTGTGAGGAGAGCTCCGCGGGAATGCCGGGGAGTCTGCCGAATTCAGCTGCGTCCGTGATGGCCTCCCACACGTCTGTGGTATCCCGGAAGATCTGAACGATCCGCATATAATCTTCAGTGTAGTTCTCGGGTGTAAACATGCAGACCAGATAGTGGATGTCGGAAAACTCCGGCTCTGCTCCATAGCGTCGGAAGATCCCGGCGAGCTGTTTTCCGGTCAGAGGAGCCGCCTTGATGACAAGCTTCAGAGGTTCGCTGTCCAACGTGCTGATCCCCAGCATGTCGAGATAGGTCTTCAGCCCCGAGACTCTCCTGCAGGTCTCCGTCAGTTTCTTCCGGAAGTCTCCGGAAAGATAGCGGTTGCAGAGATCCAGAGACTGGAGGATCAGGTAGGAGGGGCTTGTGGAACCGAAAAGCGCCATGGCCTGACGGGCTTCGTGTCCGACTTCCGCCGCTGCCGCTTCGCTGAGGTGGAGATAAGCGCCGCCGGTCAGCACAGGAAGGGTCTTATGGGCGGAATCGCAGCACATCCATGCACCGAGGTCCATGGGATGGAGCGAAGGAGACAGAAAACGGAGGTACGCCCCGTGGGCATTGTCCACCAGAAGGGGGATATCCGGCCCCGGTTCCGCCTCCGCGGGGATATCCGGCCCCGGTTCCGCCTCCGCACCAAAGGATTCCAGGACATCCGCGATTCCCCGGACATCCGCAATGGTGCCGAGGTAGTCCGGGCTGGTGATATAGACCGCGAAGGGGAGCCGGCTCCGGGCAGCCATCTGCTCCAGGGAAGACCGCACCTGCTCCGGAGTCGGATGACAGGAACAGACAGAATCCAGATCCGTGTTCTCAGGGTAGATCCATTCCACGTCGCAGTCCAGCATGGCACAGGCGTACAGAAAGGCCTTGTGGACATTTCTCGCCGCCAGGACAACGGGTCTGCCTGCGGCAGGATCCTGCTGTCCGCTGCGGAGCAGGGCCAGGTAGAGCATGGCGCGGATCGCAAGACTGGACCCCTCTGTAGAGTAAAGTGTCGTGCCGGTGCCGAAGAGAGCGGAAGCGTTGGCCTCACTTTCTCCGATGATGCCGGTGCCTTCGCAGAGCACGTCCGCGCCCTCGATCTCCGTGATGTCCCGGTTCTCGACGCACAGCGGACCATGCCCCTTGTGTCCGGGCATGTGCAGCCGGGAGGTGCCGGAGGCAATGTAATTCGTCACAAAATCATAGATCGGTGTCGTCATGTACCGGTTCCTTTCCGCAAGGGCATTTCAGTGATTCCATCATATCATCCGGGCGGAGCTTTTTCACCTGTTCTTTTTCCGGAAGGCGGGCAGTCATTTGTACGCATCATATTAGAATTGTACGGATTTTTCACACTTACTTCAAAAATAGATGCTACAATAAAAATAATTCGCGCCCCGGTGCGCTCTTTCTATTATCGGAGGTTTTATAATGAGAAGACATTCTGGAAAAAACATAGCGGCAGCGGCCGCTCTTGTGACGATGCTGATCCTTTCTTCCTGCGGAAGCGCGGCGGGCGGCGGTGCAGCCGGAAACAGCGGCGCGGCAGGCAGCGGCGGCCCTGGAGGCAGCGGCAGTGCTGCGGAGGAGACTTCCGCGTCCGCCGGCGCCGGGGCAGGACAGGCTGCCGGAACGGGCGCCTCGGATTCCGCAAAGAAGGAACTCACGACGGAAGTGATCGAAGGCCTGCCCATGGTGGACATGACAAAGTGGCAGTATAACGCGGAGGATGATGTCTACTGGCAGGTGGGCATCCCTTACTGCGCGTCGCCCGCGGACGAAAAGTATGAGACGATGGGACTCTTTGTGCCGGGAGCCTATTTCGCGGGAACGGATAACGGAGACGGCACCTGGACCTGTGAAAAGGAGGACAACGCGGAGTGCGGAGGCTACATCGCCGACACGGCTCCCATGATCCTTCCGGTCAACACGCCGGGGTACTCCGCCATGTCCGCGCCGGAATCCTATGATTCGAACTTCGGCTACGGCAGTGTCACGGACTACACGAAGGAGGGCATGGTCCTCGCGGTTGCGGGATGCCGCGGCAGGGAACACGGCGCCCCCGCCGGCGTCACGGACCTGAAGGCCGCCATCCGCTTTCTCCGGTACAACAATGAGCTGCTTCCCGGCGACGCGAATTCGCTCTTCTGCTGCGGCATGAGCGGCGGCGGGGCCCAGAGCGCGGTGCTCGGCGCCAGCGGGGACAGTGAACTCTACACCCCGTATCTTGAACAGATCGGCGCGGCCAGAGACTACAGCGACGCGGTGCTCGGGGCCATGTGCTGGTGCCCCATCACCAGTCTCGATATGGCGGACGCAGCCTATGAGTGGAACCTCGGAGGCACCCGGGAGGGACTCACGGAAGAAGAGCAGAGATACTCCGACGGACTGGCAGCGGCCTTCGCGGACTATATCAACAGCCTCGGACTGACGGGTGGAGACGGGCAGGAGCTCACCCTGGAGGAATCCGGTGAGGGCGTATGGCAGGCGGGAAGCTACGCGGACTATATGAAGGGCGTGGTGCAGGAATCCCTGAACCATTTCCTGGAAGATACGGAATTCCCCTATAACGCGGACAATGCCGGCGGGCATGGCGGCATGGGCGGCCCCGGGGGGCATGGCGGCCCCGGCGGACAGGGAGCACCTGATGGACAGGGAGCACCCGGCGCCGGAAACGCGGAGGGCGGCGACTATGCGCAGATGGACAACATCACCCGCAAGTCCTACGCCACGGCTGCAGTGAGTCTGTCCGGGACCTATGAGACCCCTGCGGACTATATCGCGGCACTGAACGAGCCCTTTACGTGGGTGAAATATGACGAGGCGTCCAACACCGCGGAGATCACCTCCATGGCGGATTTCTGCAAAGCCATGAAGGTCGCGTCCAAGGGGCTCGGCGCCTTCGACCAGCTGGACCGCGGTCAGGGAGAGAACACGCTGTTCGGTTACGGGGACGGCGCGGGCGCGCACTTCGACCGGGTCCTTGCCGGACTGGCGGCGGGAACTGAATACGAGGCTGCCTTCGCGGAGGACCTGGAGAAGAAGGACGCCGCCGGAAATCAGGTACAGACCAGGGTGGATATGTACAATCCGCTCTACTATTTCCTTGATCATTACGACGGCAGCGGCAGCAGTGAGCCTGCGGGATACTGGCGGATCCGCTCCGGCATCTGCCAGGGGGACACGGCCCTGACGACGGAGACGAACCTCGCCCTGGCCATCGCTTCCTACGGACCCGGATATGCCGTGGATTTCGAGACGGTCTGGGGCATGGGCCACACCATGGCCGAACGGAAGGGAGAAAGTACGGCGAACTTCATCGCCTGGGTGCGCGACTGCATGGGCGGGAACGCTGCGGACAAAGAGATCAGAAAGTAAGAAAACCTGAAAACGAAATGTTTCCGGCAAAGGAGCCGGCGGACGGAAGTCCCTGAAACAGAGGGACCTCCGGCGCCGGCTCTTTGCCTTTGTATGTCAACTGTTTTTTATGCGCTGATTCAGGCACTTCAGGCACTGTTTTTGGCATTTTATGCAGACAATATTGAATTTATCTCCGTATTCTCTAAAATTTATGTAGATATCTAAAGAGATTCAGTAGATTATCGCATAAATATGCAAAGAGAAGAGGAGGTTACTTATGAGAAGAAGTTTTAAAGCGGTTCTTTCCTGTGTGATCGGCGCAGCAGTGCTTACGATGACAGCATGCGGCGGTTCATCCGCTCCGGCCCCCGCCACGACAGCCCCGGCAGCTCCTGCAGCATCCGAGGCAGCGGCTCCGGCGGGCCAGGCCGCAGAAGCACCGGCACCCAAGGTGGAGATCGACAGGGCGGGTGAATTTGTCACCATCGCCACCGGCCCCACCTCAGGTATTTACTATCCAATCGGCGGTGCATTTGCCACCGCGCTCGGAAATGCCGGCTACAAGACCTCCGCCCAGGCGACCGGCGCGTCGGTCGAAAATATAAACCTCATCCTGAAAAAAGAAGCGGAGCTCGCAATTTCCATGCAGGACTCCGTCATGCAGGCATACGAGGGCTTCGGCGCTTTTGACAGCGCGAATCCCGACCTTTCCGCGATCATGCGTCTGTGGCCGAACTACGTGCAGCTTGTCACCGTGGCCAGCACCGGCATCAAGTCCGTCGAGGACCTGAAGGGCAAGAGAGTTGGTGTCGGTGCCCCGAACTCCGGTGTTGAGCTGAACGCGAGAATGATCTATGAAGCTTACGGAATGACCTATGAAGACAGCCAGGTGGACTACCTTTCTTACGGTGAGGCGATCGACCAGATGAAGAACGGACAGTGCGACGCGGCGTTTGTCACATCCGGCCTCCCGAACTCTACGGTTTCCGAGCTGGCCTTCAGCTATGACATGGTGATCGTTCCTATCGACGGAGCCGGAAGAGACGCTCTGATCGAGAAGTATCCTTTCTTTGCGAAGTCTGTGATCCCGGCGGATACCTACAACAACAAGGAAGATGTGGAGAGCGTGTTCGTCTACAACATCATGCTTGCCAACAAGAACACAGATCCGGACCTGGTCTATGACTGGCTCGACTGCGTCTTCTCAGACGAAGGTATCAAGACTATCAAGGCTTCTCACAACACCGCTGACAAGAACATCGACGTCACCTTCGGCGTGGACGATGTGAAGATCCCGCTGCATGAGGGTGCTGCCCGTTGGTGGAAGGATCATGGCTACGAGACGCCGCTCAACTGAATTCAGAATGGCAGCCGCCCTTCTGGCGATGCTGGTCGGGATTACCGCAGCCGCTCTGTCCGGGCGGCTGCTTTCCAGAAAGCTGACTATACAGAATGCGGAGACCGGCGAGATGTATGTGTCAGAGGAGGTCCGGGCAGGCGACCGTCTGGAGTTCGGCTGGACGCATTCCTTTGAGCGCATCCCCTGGAATGAGTATTATGAGATCCTGCAGGACGGCTCCTTTGTGCTCCATACGATTTCGGTGGCGGGGTTCGGAGCCGGGATCCCGGCGGAGATGGACGTTTCTTACCGCTATGAAGACGGCCTGATCTATATGGACGGGATAGAGAGCCATTTCCCGCAGTTTAACTGGATCAACTCCCATACGGCGCTGAGAGAGATCCGGCTGAACGGAGAGCTCCTGATCCGGGGGGAAGATATGCCGCACCATGAAAAGATGGTGCTTGTCGTGAAGTAAGAAAGGGGGGTTTTTGTGGCTGATCCGTTAAAGAAAGAGGATGCTGTCTCCGGCGTTCCGGAGACTCCTCTGACAGAGGAACAGAAGCAGCAGGTCCTGGAGAAATTTGATAAGGAGTCGAAGACCAGGTCCTTTGCTTCTCCTGCACTGGCGAAAGGTTATAAGATCTTTGCGATCGCGGTGACCCTGTATCACCTCGTATTCGCTTCCGGCTTCTATATGCCGGAGACGCTGAAACATCGTTCCCTGCATGTGGCAATGATCCTGATTCTCGCCTTCGCGCTGTATCCCGCGACAAAAAAGGCGAGCCGGAAGGTCATCGCCTGGTACGACTGGGTACTGATGGGACTTGCGGCATCGGTCCCGGTCTATATGTGGCTGGACTATTTCAATATCATCAACCGCGCAGGAAACCCCAACAGCCTGGACGTCATTTTCGGCACACTGCTGACAGTTCTGGTGCTGGAAGCGACCCGCCGCGTCTGCGGCAACGCGCTTCCCATCCTGTCTGTCATCTTTATCATATACGGACTGATGGGAAAGAAGCAGGGAGCCATACCGGTCAATATTCCGGGCATCTTCCTGCACAGAGGTTACACCTGGCAGAAGCTCATGAGTCATTTCTTTGCCAACACGGAGGGAATCTACGGCTCTTCGGTCAATGTGGCCTCCACCTACATCTTCCTTTTCATCGCCTTCGGTGAAGTGATGAACAAGTGCGGCATGGGCCAGTTCTTTAACGACATCGCCAATGCCGTGGCCGGAGGATCCAAGGGAGGACCCGCAAAGG
>CACZFV010000038.1 GCA_902780465.1 uncultured Lachnospiraceae bacterium | reverse complement strand
TGAGATCCGCTACAATCGCATACTCCTGATCCAGGGTCTGGTGCTGTATCTGATTGGACTTCTGGGACCGCGGGTCCTCCCGGCGGGCAGCTTTCACATCTATATGGATCTGACGTCCGCCATGCCGAAGGAACACTGCGTCGGGCTTCTGACGGCTGCGCTGAAGCTGGTGCTGATGAACGTCGCAAGAATGATTCCGCATTATCTGGGCGCCTTTCTCATGAATGAGTCAGTGCATTTTTACCGCGGTGGGAAACGCACCTTTATCTATAACATTATCCTGACCTTTGGCCTGATCCTCCTGATGTACCAGATGATCTATCTTCTGGACAGGGTCCGCTATGACTTCGGTTTTCCGGCCTTCCTGACGGTCTGCTTTGTCCTGCTTCTGTCCTATATGAACCTCTTTGAGGTCAATATGTGGAACAAGATCGTGCTGGTGTTTTCGCTGCTGATGGCGGTGCAGTGGCTGGATGTGATCCCGGATCTTACACAGTACGGCTTCGGCCGCGGCGATGTCTCCACGGACATCAAGACTGTGGCAGCTTATATGCAGGAAGAAGGAATGCTGACGCTTTTTGCTGTCAGTATGATCATCGCCTTCGGGTTCGCATCCGGTATTCAGACAGCGCTTCTGTACAAAGAACATAAGCTCAAGATATCCAATGAACAGCGGCGGATGACGGAGCAGCATCTTTATCAGACGCAGATCGAGGCGCTGAAGATGAGAAATGCCAGCGAAGCCCAGAATCTGGTGCATGATCTGAAGAGTCCTCTTACCACAGCGCAGGGCCTCATCAGTCTGGCAGGGATGATGGAGGAGAATCCGCTGATCCGGGAATACTTCGGGAAGATCACGGTGTCGCTGGAAAGTATGAGCGTCATGATCTCCGAGATACTGTATGAAAACACGAGGGCGCCCATTACCACCGAAGAACTGATGAACACTGTGCTGGCGCAGGTGTCGATCCGGATCCCGGCGAAAATGATCATATACAGAAACGAAGTCCCGGAGGCGGTGATCCGGGGAAACAAGATCCGCCTGGCAAGAGCCGTCATCAACCTCGTGAACAACGCGTTTGAGGTCGTTGACAGGGAGACGGGAAGGATCGATATCAGTGTGGAAAACCCGGAGCCTGAGACGGTAAGCATTACTGTAAGGGATAACGGAAGAGGTATTTCCCCTGAAGTGATCGATAAGATATTTGACATCGGCTATTCAGGGAAACAGTCCACCGGGCTGGGTCTGGCGTTCACGAAGCAGGTGATAGAAAACCACCAGGGGACGATACGGATCGACAGCAAGGAAGGGGAATATACGGAAGCGCGGGTCAGCCTTCCGGTCGACATCACATAGGGGGATAGCATGGCTGGACAGGAGAAAAAGATACTTTCGATCGACGATAATAAGGATATTCTGTACACGCTGGAGCAGATCTGCAAATTCCAGGGGTGGACGCCTCTGCTGGCGGACGGGTATGAGGCAGCCAGGGAGATCCTGAAAACACAGAATCCGGATCTGATACTGGTGGATTACCATATGCCGGGGATGGACGGAGTCAGCACTGTCAGAGAACTCAGAAAAGAGCTTCCGCAGATCCCCATTATCGTGCTTACCATCGAAGAGTCGGATGAGGTCCTGAAAAAGTTTATGGAAGCGGGGGCTGATGATTACGCCCTGAAGCCCATCAAGGCCATCGATCTGATCTCCCGTATCCGGGTGCATCTGCAGTTTTCCGAGCGGACCCGTTTTTATCAGGGCTATGACAAGGGGATCAGCAGGGGGACGCTCTCGAAGATCGAAGAGTCCATGCGGGGGCTTGGAGAGTATAAGGATATCGATGAGCTGGAGGCGGTCACAGAGATCAAGAAAAAGACGCTGTACCGTTATCTTCAGTTTCTGCTGAAGGAAAAGAAGATAGAACAGGACCTTTCCTACGGCGACATGGGGCGGCCCAGGACGCTGTACCGGTGGAGGCAGGTATAAATAAGCAATAAGCGGCACCCGCGCGCGTGCGCTTCCCCAGGGGAGAAAAAAACCGGTGAAAAACGGATCAGACGTTTTTCACCGGTTTTTAAGTGCCGGAAAACGGAGAGCGGAATACCGGGGATATCAGCGGGTGCTGACATCGTCCGCGAGGATCAGGAGCGTGTCGTAGCCGTGGTCGGAGCTGACGGTGCAGGTCCCCGTGACGGTGACTTCAGCTCCCGAAGCTGGGTAGTCCCCGGGGAAACTGTGCTCCCCGTTCCAGACAAATTCCACGCTCTGGCTGCAGCATTTCGTGGAATCCTCAATGAGAAGGGAGCAGAAGCGCATGGGCTTCCCGGTGACAGCAGAAGGGGCCTCGTAGGAAGTGAACTGCCCTGTCAGGGCCATCGTTTTTCCGGAACCGGAAGCCGGGTCCTCCTTGAGATTGTAGACAGTGGAATAGACAATGTTAGCGTTTGCGTTGGTCAGATCCATGTCCACAGGAAATGCGGCAGCGGAGGGAGCGCTTCCACAGGCAGTCAGAAATATAAGCATCAAAAACGCCGGTAAATATTTCATAGGAGTCCTTTCTGGATCGGATGACGCCGGGGAAACCGGAGAGCGGTCACAGCAAGAATCAGGAGCGCGCCTGCGGAGAGCAGAAGCACAAGTTCTTTCCGGTAGCGCATTTCAAAGTATACGTCTCCGGTCCCGGGAGCGGGCAGAGGGATCGGATCAAAGGGAAGACCGTTCTCAGGCAGGAGAGAGTTCATATTCAGGAGATGGATCACCGGAACGCTCTGGTTCAGGAACCACGGTATCAGGCCCTTTCCTTCTTCCGGCTTTCGGCCGGGACGGAGTATCCCGCTTTTCGCGCTGATGAGTCCTTCCCCGCCTCCGAAAGCCAGGATATTGCCGCCGGCGTTCACGAGGCAGCGGAAGTCCGAAGCGCTGCCCTGGCCGCTCTGGCTGTCTTTGTTTCCGGCCTTGCCGAGATAAAGCTCCAGCCGGGCAGCCAGGTTTTCGTCGATATCCTTGTAGTGAAGGAACTGGAGACCGTATCCGCGGATGCGGTCTTCGATCGTTTTTACGAGATCCTGGTCCGGCATACCGTAGCCGATGTCGTAGTCGCCGCCCATGGAGAAAGCAAAGCTGTGGTTCCGGATGAGTCCCTCGGACAAAAGCGTCTGCTCCATATCCAGGTACACAAAACCGGGAAGATTTGCCCCGTAAGTTGAGGCACCGACGGAATTGATGATCACGCCTTCCGCTCCGAGGGCATCCAGCGCGCAGAGGGTCGCTACATTGAGGCAGGGGAAGGAACTGGAAAGATTCACTGCCACCAGATCCCCTTCCTTTACGCCGCACTGCACCAGAAGATCGGTGATCATGGCCGCCGTATTGGGGTTCGTGGTGGAGCGCTTTGCTTCCAGGCTGCCGTGGGAGGTAGTGATCTCTGTGAAATCATACCCTACCATACCGGTGAGATTCGGGTCGTCCGTCGGGATGATCTCATATCCGCGGCGCAGACGTTCATCCTTTAGGACTGCAAAGCAGCGGGCCGTCTGTTCCGCGGCGAGCCGCATCGTCTCCGCGTGCGGCTTTTCCGCCCGGAAACGGGTGGCGTCCAGGATGAAGCAGGAGGCGGCAAGATATAAAAAGAAGCACAGTAGCAGCACGGGTGCGGCGCCGAACTGCCGTCCGGCGTCTTTCTGCGGGATCTGATCATTCAAAATCCGCATGTACCTCTCCTTTCAGAACATATGAATGGCGATCACTGCCAGCCGGGTCAGCATGGTCACGATACCGAGGGAGAGGAGCGTCGGGAGGATGTGCTGCCGCTCCATGTCGCGCCCCAGAATGCCCGGGATCAGGATCCCGATGGAAAGTGCGGTGCCGAAGCCGAGCCAGGCGGCGGCGAGCTTCAGTGCGGCGCCGGTGAGCAGAAACATCGTGTAGCGGCGGCGCCCGTAAAGGATCATCACCCGCGAGAGCAGACGGACGATCAGAAGAGAGAGGAGCGCCAGCACGACGGTCCCTGCCATCCGCTCCGGACTGTTGTAGTAAAGCGCGAAATAAGCGGGGACGATGATCCCGCCCGGCGACAGATCTGTGAATTCCGTCCAGAGGAGCGCCAGCAGAATGCCGATCAGGAGAGTGTCATTCATCTTCTCTGTTCCCTTTCGTCTGTTCGAGTTTCAATATCAGGTCAAAAGCAGGGCCTTTAATGTTGCCGATCCCCGCGATCAGGGTCCCCGGAAGCAGTCCGGGAATGTTTAAGTCCGTCACATCCTGCTTTCCGAGAACGCGGACATCCCCCGCACCTGCTTTCCGGAACATCCGCCCTGCAAGCGACGCACCTTCACCGGAGAGATACACCGGGACCCCCAGGTACTGCGGGATAAAATGACGGGCGAAGAGGAGCGCGCGGTCCGGACGGTCCGCCCGGTGGTTGTACAGAAAGACCAGAGGTACTCCGGCGGGGCCTTCCCCAGGACTGTCGGCGGGCAGTTTTTTCATGCGTCCCAGGGCATCATCCAGGTTGGTGTGCGTCGACTCCGGATCGTTGGCAGAGAAGAGGTTCAGGAAACGGCAGGGGATCCCCTCCGAAGTGGTCACGTCATATATGCGCCGGACGCCGAAATCCTCCTGCACCCGGGACCTGCTCCGGAGAAATTCTTCCTCCGTGATGCCGAGGCGGCGGCTCACCGCCCGGGCGATGAGTTCGTTCTCCGCGGCGGTCCCGGCTTCGTTTTCGTCCGGCAGACAGAGTACCAGCTCTGTGCCCTTCCGTCGGCAGGCGTCGCCGAAATACGTTTCCCCCAGCGGATCCGCCGTGACAAGGACGCCGTGCTCCGGGATCACAGCCGAAAGGGCGGAGGCGATCTCTTCCTTTGTGTCCCCCATCTCAAAGACGTGGTCGTACCGCACATTCGTGATGACGCAGATGCTGCCCCGGACGATCTGCTCCTGGGCTGTCTTTTGCAGCACGGGATTCACCGCCATGCACTCCAGGATCAGGATCTCGGCCCCTTCTTTGTGCGCTCTGCGGATCATGCGGAGTTGTTCGTGGATGTTTGCCGGCCCCAGGCGCCGCACCGGATGTTCAATGCCGGAGACATCGATCACGGCAGCGTCAGTGCCGGTGGTTTTCGTGAAGACCCGGTACCGGGTCCGGAGCGCCGCGTCGATGGCGCGGCAGGTGGAAGTCTTTCCGCGGATGCCGTTCACGTGGATCACGGCGCGGAAGGAGGCAAGATATTTCCGGTTCAGGTACGCCTCGAGGAGGAGATACGAAAACCAGAGGATGATCAGCAGAAAGAGAAGCGGCATGAGGAGCTCCTTCGAAAGGTCTGCAACGGCGAGTTACCTTTATTTATCATATACCTGGCCTTTTGGAAATGCGATGCCGGCAGGCGTGAGAAATATGAGAAAAAACATATCGGACCGGAAAAGGCAGCGTTATGCCTTTTTTCTCTGCGCCGATGAGAAAAATGGGATAAAATAGACCCCCGCTTTCAAATCCGCTATGCTGAATACAACTTAAAAATGATACTCAGGGAGGAATCTGAAATGAAAAAGACCAACATGATCCTTGTGTTAGCTGTTTCCGCTGCCATGGCAGCAATGACCGCATGCGGCGGTTCCGGCCAGAGCGCAGCTCCCGCTGCAACGACTGCTGCAGCTGCTGCGGCCACGGAAGCTCCGGCAGCCCAGGACGCGGCTGCTCCGGCAGGCGATGTGAAGGCCATTGAAGCCGGCGTGTGCGAGACCCCGGCAGTCCTCACCAGCATCGGCCAGAGTGCGGACGTGGATATCGTGAACACGATCTGCAGCAAGGCTGGCATCGAAGTTACCAAAGATTCCGCAGTGAGCGCGGATACGCTTCCGGCGGACTGCAAGACCCTGATCCTCGCGGTCGGCGGTTCCTCCAAGGGCCTCGGCGCTGCAGGCATCGACGCCGACCAGGAGTTGGCAAGAGCCACTGCTCTGTTCGAAAAGGCAAAGGGCCAGGGAACTAAGATCGTCGCGATGCACACCGGCGGATCCGCACGGCGCGGCACCCTGTCCGACTCCTTCATCGTCCCCGCTTTTGAGGCGGCTGATATCGTGATCGTGGTCGAAGAAGGCGACAGCGACGGCCTCATGAAGGGCATTGCCTCCAAGAACGGCGCAGCCATGGAATATGTGAAGCAGATCGCGGACTGCATGACTACCCTGAAGACTCTGTTCGGCAAGTAATAAGACTAAAGGAGTAAAGCTATGACTGGCTATGCAATCACATTTCTGATCATGCTGGCGGTCTTCATGGTCGGATGCTTCGCGTTCAAGCTTCCGGTCGGCGTGTCCATGCTTCTCTCGGCGCTCTGCGGCGCCATCGAGGGAGGACTCGGGACAGAGACGATCCGGATGATGGTGGAAGGCGAGTTCGGTTATGTGGACACGATCCTGACCATCGGCACTGCGATGGTATTCATGAAGGTCATCGAAGATTCCGGCGCGCTGGACGCACTGTCCAGCCTCGTCATTGAGAAATTCCACAAGGTTCCCGCAGTTCTTCTGATCCTCATCATGCTGATCATCATGTTCCCCGGCATGATCACGGGATCCTCCACCGCAGCGGTCCTTTCCGCAGGTTCCATCATGGCTCCGGTCCTGGCTCTCATGGGTATCGATCCCGTGACCTCCGGTTCCATCATCGCCATGGGCGCGCTGCTCGGCATGATCGCTCCGCCTGTCAACGCGGCGGCCCTGATCATCTGCGCCGGCGCTGACGTCCCCTACGTTGGATTCACCGGTCCGCTGGCCCTCATCACCTTCCCGCTGGCTGTCCTGTTTGTCCTTCTGCTCGGCTACAAGCAGGCGAAGGGACTGGACTACGAAGCCCTGAAGCCGGCTCTGGTGAAGCAGGACGAAACAAGAAAACAGTATGGTGTGAAGATCTATCTGCCGCTGCTGGTGCTGCTGATCCTGATGATCGTGTTCAAGGTCCTGAAGCTGGGAGAGGACATCGGCATGCCGCTCATGTTCCTGCTCAGTGCTTTCACCGGCTTCTTCACCGGCAGAAAGATCAACATTCTTGAGACCATCCCGGCGGCGATCCGCACTGCGGCCCCGGTCATGGGCATCCTGATGGGCGTCGGCATGTTCATCGAAGTTATGACGGCCACCGGTGTCCGCGGCTTCATCGTCACCAGCTGCCTGCGTCTGCCTCCGTCCTTCTGGCTGCTTGCCTGCGCGATCAGCATTCCGCTCTTCGGTGCGGTGTCCTCCTACGGCGCCTGCTCCGTGCTGGGTGTGCCCTTCGCATACATCTATATCTCCCTGCTGGGCGGAAACTCCACCTTCGTCCTGGCTGCCATCTCCCTCATCGCTTCTGTCGGCGACATGATGCCTCCTACGGCGCTGGCAGGTCTGTTCGCGGCCCAGGTGGTAGGTGTGAAGGACTACACGAAGATCCTGAGAAAATGCATTGTCCCCATCGTCATTCTTCTGGTCTGGGCCTGCTTCTTCCTGGCAAAGTCGAAGATGATCGCAGGACTGTTCTGAGGGAAAGGAGGAGAATAACGATATGACTATTATTACGATTGTTTACCTCCTGATCGCCGCACTGGTGTTTGTCAGCACGCTGTACAACATGATCTTCAAGGAAGAGCGGATCGTGGACCAGATCAATGCCGCCATGGTGCTGGTGCCGCTGCTGCTCCGGATCCTGATGATCAAATAAGGGGGGCAGGCATGAAAAAATCATATATCAGCGCGATCGTGATCCTGGCCTGCGCCGCTGTGATCGGAGGGATCGCGGGAAGCAGTTTCTATAAGAAGCGTCATTTTGTCGAAGACATCGTCACCGGAGAGCACGTGACCGAAGTGCGCATGCTCTCGGACTACAATCCGAACCTGAAAGGGACCGCAGGTGATACAGAGATCTACGTCCTGAAGGGCGCGGAAGAGGGCGGTTCCCTGCTGGTGCTGGGCTCCACCCACGCCAATGAGCCTGCGGGCCACATGGCGGGCATCGTTCTGGAGGAGAACGCCAATGTGAAGGTGGGAACCATCTATGTGATCCCCAGCATCGGTCACTCCGGACTGACCCACAACGATCCGCTGGACGGTTCGCCTCAGTATCTGCACTATACGACTCCTTCCGGAGAGCTGAGGACCTTCCATTTCGGTTCCCGTGCTTCCAACCCCATCGACCAGTGGCCGGATCCGGATATCTATACCCACCGGAGCTCCGGACAGACCCTGTCCGGTTCCGAGACGAGAAACCTGAACCGCTGTTATCCGGGTGTTGAGGACGGAACGCTCTCCGAGCGCGTGGCTTACGCTGTCACCAACATGATCAACACCGAGGGCATCGACATGGAGATCGACCTCCATGAATCCAGCCCCGAGTACGCCGTGAACAACGCGACCGTTGCTCATGAGCGGGCCATGACCATTGCTTCCGAGGGCGTCCTGGACCTGCAGCTGGAAGGCATCTCCATGAGCCTCGAGCCCTCTCCGGTGACCCTGCACGGCCTGACCCACAGAGAGCTGGGTGATTTCACCAACACCTACGCGCTGCTGATGGAGACCGGCAACCCCTCCCAGGGACGTCTCCGCGGCCGCACGGATGAAGCGCTGGCACAGACCGGTATCGATCCCTGCTACGTGATCAACTATGATCTGGGACTCCTGTACGTCGATTACAGCTCCGGATCCTTCCCGATGGAGCTCCGCGTGGGCAGACATCTGGCAGGCATCCAGGCTTACATCAACGCCTTCAACAACAACTCAGAGAAGCAGATCGTGGTGGAAGGCATCCCGACCTACGACGAGATGCTGGCGAATAAAGTGGGATATTACCTGAAATAAGACCGGCAACCCGGAATACAGAAAAACGCGGAAACAGCTTGCTGCTTTCCGCGTTTTTTCTGTGTTCCGAGTCTGACGGTTGCCGGGAAGGGAGGCAAGGGCGCGAAGCCCCTCCGGGAGAATAATGGGAAAAATGGGAAAAAATAGAAATACCAGGCCTCCGCTCTCTATACTTAGAATGACTGTATCACATCTTTAAAAAGGAGGATTTCTTATGAGAAGAAAACTGGCACTGGGATTGGCTCTGGTACTGACAGCCGGTTCCCTGGCAGCGTGCGGAGGCTCCCAGCCTGCGGCTACGACTGCGGCTCCCGCTCCGGAGACCACAGCGGCAGCGGCTGAAACGACCGCAGCGGCCGAGACCACAGCGGCAGCTGAGACCACGGCTGCGGCAGTGGAGGAAAAAGAACCGGAAATGTTCCACGGCGAAGAAGTCTGGCTTCCCTACGATGAGAATCTGGAGAAGAAAAAAGGCGAGCGCGACGCGGAAGGCACCAAGGGCGCCGTGGCATCCTGCTCCTGGTATGCATCCAAGGCAGGCCTGGATGTCCTGAAGGCCGGCGGAAACGCATTTGACGCTGCTGCGGCAGTCAGCTATACGCTGGGTGTTGTGGAACCCTATTTCTCCGGAATCGGCGGCGGCGGTTTCATGACCATCTATGATGCCAAGACCAAAGAAGTAAAAGTCATCGACTTCCGTGAGGTCGCTCCTGCAGCGGCAACACCGGAGATGTGGCTCGACGCGGAAGGCAAGGTCGTCGACTATACGCCCGAAGGCGCTGATCCGGAGAGCGCGAAGTCTCCGGCCAGCCAGTACGGCGGACTTTCCATCGGTGTTCCCGGTGAGGTCGCCGGTATGGAATACCTGCTTGAGAACTACGGCTCCGGAAAGATCGACCGCGAGAAGATCTTTGAGAGCGCCATCGACCTCGCAAATGACGGCTACATCATTGGCGCGACCTTCAAGGAAGAGCTGGACAGCGAGTACGGCCTGATCAAGGGTATCCCGGCGCTGGCGAAGATCTACCTGAATGATCTGGAGCTGCCCTACGAAGTAGGCGACAAGATCAACAACCCGGATCTCGCGAAGACCCTGGAGATGATCCGCGACGGCGGCAAGGACGCTTTCTACACCGGCGAAGTTGCGCAGGCTATGGTGGACGCTACCCAGAAGTACGGCGGACTCATGACCATGGAAGACCTCGCGAACTATGAAGTCAAGGTCCGTGAGCCCGTGGTCGGCAACTACAAAGGCTACACCATCTACTCTCTGCCGCCGGCATCCTCCGGTGGTACCCACCTCTGCGAGATCCTGAACATTCTGGAGAACGCAGATATGGCTTCTCTGGAAGTAAACTCTCCGGAATACGTGCACATGTTCTCCGAGGCTTTCAAGATCGCTTTCGCTGACAGAGCACAGTACATGGCAGACACCGATTTCGTCGATGTTCCGCTGAAGCAGCTGACCAGCAAAGAGTACGCGAAGAGCCGCTTCGACATGATTGATCCGGAAAAGAGCGGAAGCTACGTCGCAGCCACTCCGGAAGAGCTTGAGCACTACGCAACGACTTCCTTCTCCGTCATCGACGAAGAGGGCAACATGTTCGCCTGCACTAAGACTGTCAACTACGGCTTCGGCTCCAAGGTCGTCGCGGAAGGCTACGGCTTCGTGCTGAACGACGAGATGGATGACTTCTCCCCGAATCCGGAGAGCACCAACTGTGTGGCCGGCGGCAAGCGCCCGCTGTCCTCCATGAGCCCGTCCATCGTTCTGTATCCGGACGGCAGCCCGTTCCTGACCATCGGTTCCCCGGGCGCGACCCGTATCTTCCCGACCATCGCTCAGGTCATCCAGAGAATGATCGACTACGACATGGATATCCAGGATGCCATCGACTGCGCGAGAATCTATGACAACGCCACCGAGAACATCTGCTACGAGTCTGACGGTGTGACTCCGGTGACCGCTGAGACCGCGAAGAAGCTGGAAGAGATGGGCCACAAGGTCACCGACAAGGGCGCATGGCAGCTCTTCTTCGGCGGTGTCCAGGGCATCGAGATCAAGAAGGACGGAACCCTGCGCGGCGGCGCTGACCCGCGTCGTGACGGCAAGGCTCTGGCATACTGATCAGAGACAGAAAAACTCCGTAAAACTGAAAAGCAAACAACATCATGTGATACAGGGAGGGCGTCCGAAGGGGCGCCCTCTTTTCACATTTTTGTGCGGGTTCAAACACATTTCCGTCACATTTCCCAACTATACTGGGCAGTATCAGAAAGAGATCCTTCAGTGGACAGGAGGTATGGATATGTACGAAGAAAACAATCAGTATCAGACCTACAACAGTATGCCTTATGACAATACGACCGCGAACAGCGCCGGCACGGCGCCTGCAGAGAATACAGCAGCACCTCAGGGAACTGCCGGAAACAGCGGAAACAACGGCGGATATTTCTGGAAGAAGATCGGAACCTCCGCAGCCTGCGCGCTGGTGTTCGGCGTCGTTGCCGGAGTGACCATTACCGGGGTCAACAGCGGCGCGGCGAAAAGAAGCACGGAGCCTGCCGCAGTGGAGAGCACCGTGGCAGCGGAGACTGATACCGCCGCAGCGGCGGAAAGCGCCGGAGAGGCCGGAACGGCTGCGGGAACCCAGGCAGAAACAAAGGCTCAGGCGGAGACCAAAGCGCAGGCAGCCGCGTCCGCGGAGACCAGTGCCGCCGCAAAGGCGGACGGCGGGGTCATGCTCATGGATGTCTCAGGCATCGTCGAGAAGGCCATGCCTTCTGTGGTATCCATCGACGTCAAGGGAGAGCAGGTCTTCAGCGACTGGTTCGGCCGCACCCAGACCTACGAGACGGAAGGAGCCGGCAGCGGAATCCTGATCGGTGAGAACGATACGGAATACCTGGTGGTCACAAACAACCACGTCGTGGCGAACACCACACAGCTGACGGTGCAGTTCATCGACGGCGAGAGAGCCGACGCGGAAGTCAAGGGAACGGATTCCGGCAAGGACGTTGCCGTGATCGCGATCCAGAAAGAGAATGTCAAGCCCGAGACAAAGGAACAGATCGTCATTGCAGAGATGGGCGATTCCGACAGCCTGAAGGTCGGACAGGGCGTCATTGCGATCGGCAACGCGCTGGGTTACGGTCAGTCTGTGACGGTAGGCTATGTCAGCGCCCTCAACAGAAGCATCACCGCGATGAATGAGAGCGGCCAGACTGTCACTGTAGAGAATCTCCTCCAGACTGACGCGGCCATCAACCCCGGCAACTCCGGCGGCGCGCTGCTGGATATGGAGGGCAGAGTGATCGGCATCAATGAGTCCAAGAGTGTGGACACCAGCGTCGAAGGAATGGGCTACGCTATCCCGATCTCCACGGTGAAGGATCTGATCCAGACTCTGTCCACACAGAAAGCGCAGGTGGCGGAAGAGAAGAGAGGCTTTATCGGATTCCAGGGCCAGAACGTGGATGAAAGCGCTGCTGCGCGGTTCAACATGCCGGAAGGCATCTTCGTCTACAAGATCCTGGAGGATGGTGCGGCAGCTGCTTCCGAACTGCAGGAGAACGATATCATCGTCAAGCTGGATGGCATGACCGTAAAGACCATCGAAGAGCTGCGTGACAAGCTGAGCCGCTATGAGATCGGCGAAACTGTCACTCTGACAGTGCAGCGTCCCGACGGAAATGAGTACAAGGAGATGGAGATCCAGGTCACCCTTGCACCCCAGGGAACTGTGGACGGTCTGAAAAAGGCTGCAAAGTCCGGCGGAAAGACCGGTGAGTCCGGAGAAGACAGTGGCGACAGCAAGGAGAAAGAGGAAAAAGGCAGCAGCGAAGATTACGACTTCGACATGGATGACCTTGACAAGCTCTTCCGGGAAGGAGGCTTCCAGTTCCGCTGGTAAGCCCCTGAGTGGAAGCAAAAAAGACGGCGGACCGGTTTCCCGGCCCGCCGTCTTCTGCTGATAAAGAGATAAACATGATCTGGAAATAAGCTTTTCCGACTACCGTCCGCCGCCCAGGGCTCCGAGGACCCGGACCAGAGGATCCAGCGCCCTCTGCAGATTCTGGATGGATTTGTTCAGCTCGTCGAGGTCGACCCTTGAGATGGCCTCCGACACGGTACCCATCGCAGTCTCGGAAGCTTCCAGTGTGTTGACCAGACGCTCGTTCAGTCCCTTCAGATCAAGGTCCGCGAGATCCGTAGTGATGTCTTTCATGTTGGCGTTGATCACCACAAGATCCTTGTAGATCGCGTTGAAACGATGGTAGAACATCGTGGAAGCCACGATAACCACGACCAGGATCATGGCAGTACAGCCGGAAAGAAATTTTGTCAGCTGATACTGTTTTTTCGTGTATTCAAGCTGCTGCATGGCGATCTCTTCCAAAGAAAGCCGGACTGCGCTCTCGTTTTCATCTTTCATACTGCAAACCTCCTGTGATATGATGATATCAGGTAATATGTATAATATCACTGTTTTCATACTGAGGCAATCTTGAGAGTTCTGACAGAAAGGAGACTGCCATGTTCTACGCGGCACTGATCGCACTGACCTCGGTGCTGGACCTCGCCCTGAAAAGCGGCGTGGAGTCCCAGCCCGACACAGCTTATCCGAGGGATGTGAAGGGCACGGGCGGCCTGGTCCAGGTGCGGAAACTGCACAACGAAGGATTTCCGATGGGGATCATGAAGGAGAAGCCGGAACTGGTCCGGTGCCTGCCCCTGGCGGTGGCGAGCTCCCTGCTGCTCCGGTTTTCATGTCTCCTGCCGAAAAAGGGAAACCATCTGGAAAAGGCGGGGCTGGCATGCATGATCGGCGGAGCGTGCAGCAATCTGTTCGACCGCTTCTTCCGGGGCTATGTCGTGGACTATCTTTATATCAACAAGGAACCCGCCAGCAAAGTCATCTTCAACCTTGGAGATGTTTTTATCGCCGGCGGCACTGTACTGGCAGGACTTTCAGGTCTGTTCCGCGCGGTGACAGAGCGGAAAAAACGGTGACCGGCGGGCCGGGAAACATGGAAACAGGATACAGGGAGGAACTGTGGATACAAAAGATATAACTGAGCTTCTGTTTCTGATCGTTCTGCTGATGCTGTCCGGCTTCTTTTCGTCTGCGGAAACGGCGCTGACGACGGCGAACCGCATCAGGATCAGGACCCAGGCGGAGCACGGAGATAAAAACGCCAGGATCCTCCTGAAGATCCTGGACCAGCCTGACAAGATGCTGTCGGTGATTCTGGTCGGGAACAATATCGTGAACCTCTACGCCTCATCCCTCGCCACAACTTTTACGATCCACGTGGTGGGCAGCAGGGCAGTGGGGATCGCCACGGGTATTCTCACGCTGCTGGTCCTGGTGTTCGGAGAGATCACCCCGAAGACCGTGGCAACGCACTCCGCGGATACGATAGCTCTGAAGATCGCCCCCGTCATCCGCTTCCTGATGATCGTGCTGACGCCGCTGGTGATCATCGTGAACGCGCTGGCCGGCGCCGTGATGAAGCTTTTACACACGGACCGGGAAAACACGAAGGAGACACTGACAGAGGAAGAACTCCGCACCATCGTCCAGGTGGGGCATGAAGAGGGCGTCATCGAAAAAGAAGAGCAGCAGATGATCGACAACGTGTTTGACTTCGGCGACACCATCGCCCGGGACGTCATGATCCCCCGGATCGACATGACCTGGGTCCCTGAGGACGCGGACTACGATACGGTGCTCTCTGTGTTCAGAGAGGACAAGTACACCCGCATGCCGGTGTGCAGAGAGTCCGCGGACACGGTAGTGGGGATCATCAATGTGAAGGATCTTCTGCTCCGGGATCCAGGGAAGCCGTTCCGGATCGCCGACTGCATGAGAGAGCCGCTGTTCACCCATGAGCGGAAAAAGACCTCGGAGCTGATGCGGGAGATGCGGAAAAACTACACGAATATCGCCATCGTCCTCGATGATTACGGCGTGACTGCGGGAATGGTCACCATGGAGGATCTCCTGGAGGAGATCGTCGGAGAGATCCGGGATGAATACGATACGGACGAGGAAAAGAGCATCCGCCGCACCGGGGACAGAGAGTACGCGGTGGAGGGAGACGTCCGCATCCAGGAACTGAACGAGACCCTGGGGCTGGATCTTTCTTCCGAGGAGAATGAAACAGTGGGCGGCCTGGTAGTGGAATTTCTGGATCATCTGCCGGAGACCGGAGAGACGGTATCCGTGGATGATGTCCGCTTTACTGTCAAAGAGATGGATAAAAACCGGATCGGGAAGCTTTCCGTCCAGCTTCCGGAGAAGAAAGAGAGCTTTTGATCCCGCCGCATAATTTCGTTGTCAAGAAACTTTTGTTATGCTATAATTCCGAAGTATCCACCGAGAGGAGGCATAAAAAAATGAAGCATGTGATGACACTGAATGAAAAACCCTTAAAGGAAAGCATGAAGAAGGGCGGCTGCGGCGAGTGCCAGACATCCTGCCAGTCCGCATGCAAGACTTCCTGCACAGTCGGAAATCAGAGCTGCGAAAACGAGAACAGATAAGTTTCGGTCATGCATCGCGCGGTTTCGATGAAGATTGAGTGAGAGCAGGCCCCTACGGTCACAGGATTGTAGGGGTTCTTTCCTTGCGCTCAAGTTTTCTTTGGGAAGGAGACCGTACGGAGAGGGGTAATCGTTTGATCCATCAGTTTATCAATAATGGGATCGCCATTGTCATGGACATCAACTCCGGTTCTGTCCATGTGGCGGATCCTGTTTTCTATGAAGCGGTGGCCGCGGCAGAACCGCTGGTCGGCGAACTGGATAATCCGGAACCGCTGCAGGAAAATGTAAAGGAAGCGGTGCGCGAAAAGCTTGCCGGCAAAGCCGGACAGGAGGAGATCGAAGAGGTCCTGGAGAACATGCAGGAGCTGATCGACGCCGGGGAGCTGTTTACAAAGGATACGTACCGGGAATTCGTGAGAGATTTCAAGGCCAGGAAGACCGTGGTCAAGGCGCTCTGCCTTCATATAGCCCACGACTGCAACCTGGCGTGCCGCTACTGCTTCGCTGAAGAAGGAGAGTATCACGGCCGCAGGGCTCTGATGAGCTTCGAAGTCGGAAAGAAAGCGCTGGTTTTTCTCATCGCGAATTCCGGATCCAGGACCAATCTGGAGGTGGATTTCTTCGGAGGAGAGCCCACCATGAACTGGGAAGTGGTGAAGCAGCTGGTAGAATACGGAAGGTCGCAGGAAAAGATCCATAATAAGAACTTCCGGTTCACCCTGACCACCAACGGCGTTCTCCTGAACGACGAGATCACGGAGTTCTGCAACCGGGAAATGTCCAATGTCGTCCTGAGCCTGGACGGGCGGAAAGAGGTCAATGACCGCATGCGTCCCACCAGGAACGGAAAAGGAAGCTACGATATCATCGTCCCCAAATTCGTGAAGTTCGCGAAGGAGCGGGGAAGCAGAGACTACTACATCCGCGGTACCTTCACCCACGAGAATCTGGAGTTTTCGAAGGACGTGCTGCACTTTGCGGATCTTGGCTTCACAAAGATGAGCATGGAGCCGGTGGTGGCGCCTCCGGAAGCGTTCTACGCGATCCGGGAGGAGGACCTGCCCGTGATCCTCAGGCAGTACGAT
>CACZFV010000037.1 GCA_902780465.1 uncultured Lachnospiraceae bacterium | reverse complement strand
AGCGGTTTTGTGGTATACTTTCGGCAGAAGAAGGGAAAGGAGAAATTCTGTGGAGAAGAGAGATATTCCCCGCCCCGGAGAGTTTTACCGTCATTTTAAGAACAGATTGTACCAGGTAATAGCTGTTGCTTATGACGCGGAGACAGAGCAGCAGGTCGTGGTGTACCAGGCGCTTTACGGCGACTACCGTGTCTGGGTGCGCCCCCTGGAGAATTTTCTCAGCAGGACCAACCGGGAGAAGTACCCGGAGGCATCCCAGGAGTGGCGTTTTGAACGGACAGTGCCCGAAGGGCCTGCACAGGACGTGTCAGTGCCCGAAGGGCCTGCACAAGACGTGTCAGCTGTGGAGGATAGCAGGACGGGCACCCAGGTGCTGCTCGCGTTCCTCGACGCGGAGACCCGGGAGGAGAAAAAGGCTGCGCTGGTGTCCGGCATGGACCGGCTGACCCAGAGAGAGCTTGACAGTATCTACATGGCGCTGGATATGCCTGCCCAGGAGGGGGACGTTCGCGCCCAGGTCTCGGAGATCCTTTCCTGGATGAAGACACAGGAGCGCTATGAGAGCAGAAGGCTGAGAGACGGAAGGCAAGGGATCATCACCCGCAAAGTTTGACAGGAAAGGGATCATCACCCGCAATGTTTGATATCCAGGAAGAACTGAAAAAGCTGCCGAAGAGCCCCGGCGTGTACATCATGCACGACAAAAAGGACGAGATCCTCTATGTGGGCAAGGCGGTGAATCTTTACAACCGGGTGCATCAGTATTTCCAGAGCTCCCGGGGGAAGACCGCGAAGATCCTGAAGATGGTCAGTCTGATCGACCACTTCGAGTACATCGTCACTGACTCGGAGCTGGAGGCGCTGGTGCTGGAGAACAACCTGATCAAGGAGAACCGGCCGCGCTACAACACTCTGCTGAGGGACGACAAGACCTATCCTTATATCAAGGTCACGGTCCGGGAGCCCTACCCCAGGATCTTCATGACAAGAAAGCTCTTAAAGGACAAGGCCAAGTATTTCGGCCCGTTCTCCAGCAGTCTGGCGGTGCGGAACACGCTGGATCTCATGTACAAGGTGTTCCGCATCCGGGACTGCAGCCGCGTCCTGCCGAAGGATATCGGGAAGGAGCGGCCGTGTCTCAACTACCACATCCGCCAGTGCGGTGCGCCCTGCCAGGGGTATATTTCCGAGGAGGAGTACAGGAAGAACGTGGACGCGGCCCTGGGGTTCCTGAACGGAAAGTTCGAGCCGGTGATGGACCGGATCCGGGACGAGATGATGAAGGCGTCGGAGGCGCTGGAGTTCGAGCGGGCCGCGGAGCTGAGAGACCTCCTGAACAGCGTGGATCACATCGCCCAGAAGCAGAAGATCACTTCGGAGGGCATGGAGGACCGGGACCTGATCGCCCTTGCCAGGGATGACCGGGAGGCGGTGATCCAGGTGTTCTTCGTGCGGGAAGGCCGCATCGTCGGACGGGAGCATCACTACATGCGGATCGCTGTGGAGGACGAGGATGCGGAGCTGCTGGAGACCTTTGTGAAGCAGTTTTACGCCGGCACGCCCTTCCTGCCCCGGGAGATCTGGCTCAGGAACACGCTGCCGGACGAAAAGCTTCTGGCTGACTGGCTCTCGGAAAAACGGGGATCCCGGGTGCGGCTCGTGGTGCCGAAAAAGGGAGAGAAGGAAAAGCTGATGGAGCTGGCGGAGCGGAACGCCGCCATGATCCTGGAAAAGGACCATGAGCGTCTGCAGATGGACGAGGCCAGAAGCAGCGGCGCGGTCCGGGAGATCGAGGCGCTGACGGGGCTCTCCGGCATCAGCCGCATGGAGGCCTTCGATATCTCCAATATCTCCGGCGTGGAATCCGTGGGTTCCATGGTGGTCTACGAGGACGGAAAGCCGAAGAAGAGCGACTACCGGAAGTTCCGGATCCGGTCGGTGACGGGACCGGACGATTACGCTTCCATGCGGGAGGTGCTGACCAGGCGTCTCACCCATTCTCTGGAGCAGAAGGACGATCATTTCGTGAAGCTGCCGGACCTGATCCTGATGGACGGCGGCAGAGGCCAGGTGAACATCGCCCTGGAGGTGCTGGAGAAGCTGGAGCTCAGCATTCCGGTCTGCGGCATGGTGAAGGACGACAGGCACAGGACCAGAGCCCTCTGGTACCAGGGGGGCGAGGTGCCCATCGACCAGCGTTCCGAGGGCTTCCGCCTGATCACGCGGATCCAGGACGAAGCGCACCGGTTCGCCATCGAGTACCACCGGTCCCTCCGCTCGAAGGACCAGGTGCGGTCGCTGCTGGACGGGATCCCGGGGATCGGGGAGGTCCGGCGGAAGGCGCTTCTCAGGCACTTCGGAGGACTGGAAGGGATCCGCGCGGCGACGAAGGAGGAGCTCGCGGCGGCGCCGGGCATGAACGCTGCGGCCGCGGCATCTGTCTATCAATTTTTCAGAAGTTATGATACGATGAACAAGGACGAAAAAAAGTTGCCCCGCCGGCGGTACAGGCGGAGAAGGAGCAGTGAATATGCAGGGGATCACAGTTACACAGCTCATCAACAGCAATCATTTCAAGAACCTGACGCCTGAGATCGACACGGATTCCATCATCATCACCGTTCCGGATGTGAACCGGCCGGCGCTTCCCCTGGCCGGCTTCTTCGCGCATTTCGACAACGAGCGTCTGCAGCTCATCGGAAACGTGGAGACGGAGTATATCAGCCTGATGTACGAGGAGCAGAAGGAGCGGATCTTCGACCAGATGTGCCGCTACCGCTTCCCGGGAATTATTTTTTCCAGAAACCTGCAGCCGGATGAGATCCTGCTGAAAAAGTGCCATGAGTACGGCATTCCCTGTATGGTGACGCACCAGCCCACCGCGGATCTCACCGCGGAGCTGATCCGCTGGCTGAAGGCGAAGCTTGCGCCGCGCATCTCCATCCACGGCGTCCTGGTGGATGTTTACGGAGAAGGCGTCCTGATCATGGGTGATTCCGGCGTCGGCAAGAGCGAAGCCGCGCTGGAACTGATCCGCCGCGGACACCGCCTGGTGGCGGACGATGTGGTGGAGCTGAGACGCATCTCGGACGTGACCCTGATCGGCCGCGCACCGAACATCACGAAGCACTTCATCGAGCTGCGCGGCATCGGCATCATCGACGTGAAGGCCCTGTTCGGCGCGGAATGTGTGAAGGACGTCCAGACCGTGGACCTGGTGATCAAGATGGAAGCCTGGGACAAAGACCGGGATTACGACCGCCTGGGCATGGAGGACCAGTACACAGAGTTCCTCGGGGTCAAGGTGGTCTGCAACACCCTGCCGATCCGTCCCGGACGGAACCTGGCAGTGATCTGCGAGACGGCTGCCGTGAACCGCAGACAGAAGAAGATGGGCTACAACGCGGCGAAGGAGCTCTACAACCGCGTCACCGAAAACATGATGAAGAGCGCCGCGGAGCATGAGCGCAGCCAGAGAGAGGAAGCGCTGATCGCGGAGCGGAAGAAGATCGGCGAGGAGATGAACAGGGACGTGCCGCACAACAACGCGCACCTTCCTACCATCGAACTGAAAGATATGCCGGAGCACTACGGCGAAATGGACCGGAATGAGTGCCGCATCGAGTCCGAGAGCTCCGGTATGGACGATCTGAACGACTGATTGGAGCAGTTTATGCATATTCTTAGAAAAAACGAACCCATGAGCCTGCACACCACCTTCCGGGTGGGGGGACCGGCGGATGTCTACGCCGAGCCGGAGGACGAATGGGAGCTCCGGGAGCTCATGGACACCTGTGAGGCGGCGGGAACGCCGTATCTCCTGATCGGACACGGGTCCAACCTCCTGATCGGCGACGGCGGCTTCCGCGGGACAGTCATCTGTCTGGGAAAGGCGTTCTCGGAGATCACCGTGGACGGCGAAGTGATCACCGCCCGGGCAGGCGCGCTGCTTTCCGCGGTCGCGAACACGGCCCTGGAGCACGGACTGACCGGGATGGAATTCGCCTCCGGGATCCCGGGTTCTGTGGGAGGCGCCCTGGTGATGAACGCCGGAGCGTACGGCGGCGAGATCCGCGACATCCTCCTCTCCGCTGACATCCTGGAGATGGACGGAACCGCCGACAGAACGGATGCGGAGGGCCTGGAGCTCGGGTACCGGACAAGCAATATCACGGCCCTCGGGCGCACTGTGCTGGGTGCATCCTTCCGCCTGAAAAAAGGAGATCCCGCGGAGATCGAAGCGAAGATGAAGGATCTGAACGGCCGCAGGAAAGAAAAGCAGCCGCTGGAGTATCCCAGCGCCGGCTCCACTTTCAAGCGCCCGGAGGGATATTTTGCCGGGAAGCTGATCCAGGACGCCGGTCTGAAGGGCTTTTCCATCGGAGGCGCCCAGGTGTCTGAAAAGCACGCGGGCTTTGTGATCAACAAGGGAAACGCTACCGCGAAGGATATCCTGGATCTCATCAAAGAGGTGCAGCGCCGTGTGTTTGAGGATGCGGGGGTGCGTCTGGAGACGGAGATCCGGATGGCAGGAGAATTCTGAAACGTCTTTTTCTTCCGAGGTGAAAAATGTCTTTTTCTTCCGAGGTGAAGGATGAGCTCGCCCGGGTAAATCCGGAGGCGCCGGCGGTACGCCGCGCCGAGCTTTCAGCGCTTCTGCTGTACGGCGGAAAATGGAGAGCGGAGGAGGAACAGCTTCTCTTTTCCAGTGAACACGCCGGCACAGTCAGAAAATACTTTACATTGGTCAGAAATGCATATAGAATCAAGGATAGTTTTGTGATTCAGAAAAGACCGTCCCTGAAGCGGGCACACACATTTTCCGCGGTGCTTACCGGGAGCGCTCCGGTGCGGATGCTTCTGGAGGATCTTCATTTCCGGACGGATGCCCTCGGGGAGATCGTCTTCCCGGGAAAGAGGGAGGAAGCCCCGGAACAGGAGGAACGCGCTTTCCTGAGAGGCGCATTCCTGGCGGCAGGGTCCCTTTCGGACCCGGAGAAGTCCTATCATATGGAATTCGTGTGTTCGGACGAGGAAAAAGCCGGGATCCTGAAGGCGCTGCTCCGGAAGTTCGGAGCGGACGCGGGGATCGTCGGAAGAAAGCGCTTCAGTGTAGTCTATCTGAAGGACAGCAGCGAGATCGTGGATGTCCTCGGATGGATGGAGGCGCCGGGCGCCCTGATGGAGATGGAGAACATCCGTATCCTGAAGGACATGCGGAACAGTGTGAACCGCCAGGTGAACTGCGAGACGGCGAATATCTCCAAGACCGTTTCGGCATCGCTGAAGCAGGTGCAGGAGATCGAGTATATCCGGGATACAGCCGGCCTGGATTCTCTTCCGGAACATCTCCGGGAAATGGCGGAAGTGCGGTTAAGATACCCTGATGCCGCGCTGAAAGAGCTGGGAGAATACCTGAACCCTCCGGTGGGAAAAAGCGGAGTCAACCACAGACTCAGGAAACTCACGCAGTACGCCGGGGAGCTGAGAGGAGCCAAAGAATGGTAAAGAAGTCGATTGTTGTAAAACTGGATCAGAAGACGGATGTGATGCCGATCGCCATGCTTGTTCAGGTCGCGAGCCAGTATGAAAGCAGTATTTATGTGGATGCGGACGAAAAGAGGGTCAACGCGAAGAGCATCATGGGCATGATGATGCTGGGACTCAACCCCGGACGGAAGGTCGTCGTGACGGCGGACGGACCGGATGAAGCACAGGCGGTGGACGGCATCGAGGCATATCTCAGCTGAACCCGACAGATCGGAAGGAAACAACGGCGCATAGGCGGGATGCTGCGGAATAGTCTGCGGCGCCTGCTTATGCGCTTTCTGCATTTACCGGCGGAGAGGAGAAACTTTGGCTTTTACACATCTGCACGTTCATACAGAGTATTCCCTGCTGGACGGCTCCAGCAAGATCAAGGAGATCGTGGCCCGGGCGAAGGAACTGGGAATGGACTCTCTCGCCATCACGGACCACGGCGCCATGTACGGCGTCATCGACTTCTACAAAGCCGCGAAGGAAGCCGGGATCCGTCCGGTGCTGGGCTGTGAAGTCTATGTGACCCCGGGGTCCCGCTTCGACCGGGAGACCGGAAAGGGGGAGGACCGCTATTATCACCTGATCCTCCTGGCGGAGAACAACACAGGATACGCGAACCTCACGAAGATCGTCTCCCGCGGCTTCGTGGATGGTTTTTACTACAAGCCCAGGGTGGACCTGGAGACGCTCCGGGAGTTCCACGAGGGGATCATCGCCAGCTCCGCCTGCCTGGCTGGCGAGGTGGCCAGGAACCTGGCCAGGAACCAGTACGAGGAAGGAAAGCAGGCGGCACTCCGCTACCTGGAGATCTTCGGGAAAGGAAACTTTTTCCTGGAGATGCAGGACCACGGCCTCCCGGACCAGAAGCTGGTGAATCAGCAGCTTCTCAGAATGTCCGCGGAGACGGGGATCCCGCTGATCGTCACCAATGATTCCCACTACACCTACGCGGACGATGCCGAGCCCCACGACCTTCTTCTCTGTCTGCAGACCGGGAAGAAGGTGACGGACACGGACCGCATGCGCTACGAGGGCGGACAGTACTACCTGAAATCGGAAGAGGAGATGAGGCGCCTGTTCCCCTACGCGGAGGAGGCGCTGGCCCGCACCCACGAGATCGCGGAGCGGTGCGACGTGACGATCACTTTCCATGAGCTGAAGCTGCCGGCCTACGACGTGCCGGAGGGCTATGCCGGCGCCTGGGAGTACTTGCAGTCCCTCTGCGAGGAAGGGCTGAAGAGACGGTACCCCGAGGACGACGGGACCCTGCGGAAGCGCATGGAGTACGAGCTCGGCGTCATTCACAGCATGGGGTTCGTGGACTACTTCCTGATCGTCTGGGACTATATCAACTTCGCGAAATCCCACGGGATCTCCGTAGGACCGGGACGAGGCTCCGCGGCGGGCTCCATCGTGTCCTACTGTCTCGGCATCACCGACATCGACCCCATCCGCTACCAGCTGATCTTTGAGCGGTTCCTGAACCCGGAGCGCGTCTCCATGCCCGATATCGACGTGGACTTCGCCTTCGAGCGGCGGCAGGAGGTCATCGACTACGTGGTCCGGAAATACGGAAAGGACCGCGTCTGCCAGATCATCACCTTCGGAACTCTGGCGGCGAAGGGAGTCGTGCGGGACGTGGGACGCGTCCTGGACCTTCCCTACGCCCGCTGCGACGCCATCGCGAAGATGATACCGAATGACCTGGGGATGACGCTGGACAAGGCGCTGAAGGTCTCCAGGGACCTGAAAAACGCCTACGACACGGATCCGGAGGTGAAGAAGCTCATCGACTTCTCCCGGAGGCTCGAAGGACTGCCGAGGCACTCCTCCATGCACGCCGCGGGTGTCGTGATCGCGAAGAAGAGCGTGGACGAATATGTGCCGCTGTCCAGAGGGGCGGACGGTTCCATCACCACCCAGTTCACCATGACGACGCTGGAGGAGCTGGGACTCCTGAAGATGGACTTCCTGGGGCTCAGGACCCTGACTGTGGTGCAGAACGCGGCGGAGGCCGCTTCGAAGAAGGCCGGGCATCCCATCGACATGCTGGCCATCGACTTCAACGACCCGAAGGTGATGGAGATGATCGGCAGCGGAAGCACCGAGGGCGTGTTCCAGCTTGAAAGCGCGGGCATGAAGAGTTTCATGAAGGAGCTGAAGCCGGAGACTCTGGAGGACATCATCGCAGGAATCTCCCTGTACCGTCCGGGTCCCATGGATTTCATCCCCCGCTACCTGAAAGGGAAGAACGACCGCTCCTCGATCCGCTACGAGTGTCCGCAGCTGGAGCCCATCCTGAAGCCGACTTACGGCTGCATCGTATACCAGGAGCAGGTGATGCAGATCGTCCGGGACCTGGCGGGATACACCCTGGGGCGGAGCGACATGGTGCGGCGCGCCATGTCCAAAAAGAAGGAATCCGTCATGCAGAAGGAGCGGCGGAACTTCGTGCACGGCAATGAAGAAGAAGGGGTCCGGGGCTGCATCGCTTCGGGCATCCCGGAGCAGGTGGCGGACCACATCTTCGACGAGATGACGGATTTCGCCAAGTATGCTTTCAACAAGTCCCACGCCGCCTGCTACGCCTATGTGGCTGTGCAGACCGCATGGCTCAAATACTACTACCCGAAGGAATTCATGGCGGCGCTGATGACCAGCGTCCTGGACAATATCGGAAAGGTCTCGGAATACATCCTGGTGTGCCGCCAGATGGGCATCCGCATCCTGCCGCCGGACGTGAACGAGGGAGAGAGCGGGTTCTCGGTCTCCGGGGACGGCATCCGCTTCGGCCTCTCCGCCATCCGCTCCGTGGGAACAAATGTTGCGGAGCAGGTGGTCCGGGAGCGGAAAAACGGCGGTCCCTACCGCGCCCTTGAGGACTTTATCGAGCGCCTGAGCAGCAGGGAAGTGAACCGCAGAACGCTGGAAAGCTTTGTCAAGGCCGGGGCCATGGACAGCCTTCCCGGGAACCGGAAGCAGAAGATGCTGGTGATCCCGGAGCTGCTGGACAAGAAGAACAGCAAGAAGAACAGTGTCCCCGGACAGATGACGCTCTTCGATTTCGCCGGCGAGGAGGAGAAGGAGAGCTTCCGGGTGGCCATGCCGAAGACGCCGGAATTTGACCGGGGGGATCTGCTGGCCTTTGAGAAGGAGATCCTGGGCATTTATCTGAGCGGACATCCGCTGGATGAGTACGCGGAGCTCTGGCAGTCCTCGGTCACCGCGAAGACTACGGACTTTGTCGTGGATCCGGAGACGGGAGTCTCGCCGGTCCGGGACGGCTCCAGACAGGTCATCGGCGGCCTGATCAGCGGAAAGACGATAAAGAATACGAAGAATAACCAGGTCATGGCCTTCGTGACCATCGAGGACCTGGTAGGCTCCGTGGAGGTGATCTGCTTCCCGCGGGACTACGAGAAATACCGGAACCTCCTGAATCCGGAGGAGAAGGTATTCGTGCAGGGGCGGGTCTCGGTCAGTGACGACGACGTGACGGGAAAACTGATCTGCGAACAGATCGTCCCCTTCTTCCGGGAGGAGAAGACGCTGTGGGTCCGTTATGCGGACAAGGCAGCCTATGACGCGGACATCGCCTCCCTGATGCTGGACCTCGGCAGCAGTGAAGGAGAAGATGAGGTCAAGATCTACCTCGGGAAGGAAAAACAGATGCGCTGCCTTGGGCCGAACTGGAGAGTCCGGGCGGACGAGGGACTGGCCGATACGATCCGGAGCCGCCTCGGGGAAGAGAACGTGAAGATCGTGACGAAGCCTCTGAAAACTTCGGCGGTGAAGTTGAAATGACCGGGGGTTTGGGGTAGAATGAAAACAAAGCTGTACTTTCTATCACATGGGTAAAGGAGATTCCTTCTATGGCTAACTCTATCGGAACCATCGGTGTTCTTACCAGCGGCGGTGATGCACCTGGAATGAATGCGGCAATCAGAGCAGTGGTCCGTACAGCACTGCACAGCGGACTGAAAGTGAAGGGGATCATGCGAGGCTACTCCGGTCTCCTGGAGGAAGAGATCGTCGACATGGACATGACCAGTGTCGCCGAGATCATCAACCGCGGCGGAACCATCCTCTACACCGCACGGTGCATGGAGATGATGACGGAAGACGGCCAGAAGAAGGCAGCTGACATGTGCAGGAAGCACGGCATCGAGGGCATCGTTGTCATCGGCGGCGACGGATCCTTCCGCGGCGCGGGCGCGCTGGCGAGAGAAGGCATCAACACCATCGGCGTCCCCGGGACCATCGATCTGGATATTGCCTGCACAGAGTACACCATCGGATTTGACACCGCGGTGAACACCGCCATCGAGGCCATCGACAAAGTGCGTGACACCTCTGCCTCCCATGAGAGATGCTCCATCATTGAGGTCATGGGCCGCCACGCCGGTTATATCGCCCTGTGGAGCGGTATCTCCACCGGCTCCGACGCGATCCTGATCCCGGAGCGCTACGACGGAAACGAGCAGGAGCTGATCAATCAGATCATCGCCAGCAGAAAGCGCGGAAAGAAGCACTTCATCATCGTCAATGCCGAGGGCATCGGCCACTCCACTTCCATGGCGAAGCGTCTTGAGGCTGCCACCGGCATCGAGACCCGTGCCACCATCCTGGGCTACATGCAGCGCGGCGGCTCGCCGTCCTGCAAGGACCGGTACTTCGCTTCCATCATGGGCGCGAAGGCGGTGGACCTCCTGATCGAAGGCAAGACGAACCGTCTCGTGGCGTACCAGAACGGTGACTTCTGCGATTTCGACATCGCGGAGGCACTGCAGATGACCAAGGATATTCCGGAGGATCATTTCCAGCTCACCACGAAGCTGACCAGGTGATCCCCGGCAGTACATAAGATTTCGCCAGTGAACATTCAGACGCGCAGCACTCTCTTTGTCCGGCGGGGCAGCGGAAGGTGCTGCGCGTTATTATGTGAGGAGCACCAGGCGAGGTAAGGAGAAACTATGGCAGAGAACACAGTCGTGCTTTGCGGCGCGAATTCCTACAACGAAAAATTCTACCTGAACCCGGACTTTGAAAGCCTTCCGGCGTCCGTGAAGGACGAGCTGAAGATCCTCTGCGTCAGCATCACGGAGGAGGCGGGCGGCATCCTGACCCTGGAGTTCGATCCCAACGGGAACCTGAATTTTGTCTCCCGGGCCGAAGACGGCGATTATCTCTTCGACGATATCACCAGCGGGATGAAGATCGGCCGGGCGCGCTTTGAGCGGCAGGAGCTTCTGGAAGGGCTGGAGCTCTACTACCGGGTCCGTTTTCTCGGACTGACGGAAGAGGAAGCGGAGGAAAAGAAGGAATGAGGATCGGAGACATCACCCTGGAGCACGGGATCTTTCTCGCTCCAATGGCCGGCGTCTCGGACCTGCCCTTCCGCCTTCTCTGCCGGGAACAGGGATGTGAGATGGCGGTGACGGAAATGGTCAGCGCGAAGGCGATCTGGTACAACAGGCCGCTCAGGACCGCGCTTGAGCAGATGAGTGAAGACGGGCCCTTTCCCTTCGGTGACCGGGGCACCACGGAGCTGCTGCGCACGGTGCCGGAGGACCGGCCGCTGTCCCTGCAGCTCTTCGGGTCGGACCCGGAGATCTGCGGCGAGATCGCTGCGCTTCTGGAGAAGGGACCCTGGGCCTGCATCGATTTCAACATGGGGTGTCCCGTTCCGAAGGTCGTGAACAACTATGAGGGCTCGCGCCTCATGACGGATCCGGAGCTGGCAGGCCAGGTGATCCGGGCCATGACGAAGCGGGTCAGGAAGCCGGTGACAGTGAAGATCCGGGCGGGCTTCGACAAGGCCCATGTGAACGCGCCGGAGTTCGCGAAGGTCCTGGAGGACGCCGGGGCGGCGGCCATCGCGGTCCACGGCAGGACCAGGGACCAGTACTACTCCGGAACCGCTGACCGGGAGGTGATCCGCAGGGTGAAGGAAGCCGTCTCTGTCCCGGTGATCGGGAACGGGGACATCCGCACGGCGCAGGACGCGGTGAGTATGATGGAAGAGACAGGATGCGACGGCATCATGGTCGGCAGAGGCGCGGAAGGAAATCCCTGGCTGTTCCGGGAGATCCGCAGCTTCCTTGCAGGCGGGACCGTGCCGGAGCGGCCTTCGGCGGAAGAAAAAAAGGAGATGATGCTCCGGCATCTCTCCATGCAGATCGCCCAGGACGGAGAGCACATGGGGATCCTCCGCATGCGCAGCCACTTTGCCTGGTATCTCCACGGCATCCCGAATGCGGCGGCGGTCCGGAACCGGGTGAACACCGCATCCGGGAGAGAAGAACTGGAGGTTATCCTCACGGACGCGCTGAAGTGCTGAAGTGCTGAAACAGCGGGAAATGCGCCGGAAGCGGACAGATTATCCGTTGACAGAAAATTCTTTATTTACTATAATTCTATGAAAATGTCCGCAGGGGGAGCAGTCTGTCCGCGGACTGCATCACACCAATGGAGGATAAGCCATGGCAGAGGTCAAGAAAAACGTACTGACTTACGAAGGACTGAAAAAATATGAGGAAGAACTGACCGATCTGAAGGTCAATAAGCGGAAAGAGATCGCGGACAAGATCAAGGAAGCAAGAGAGCAGGGCGATCTGTCCGAGAATGCGGAATACGACGCAGCGAAGGACGAGCAGCGCGACATCGAGGCAAGGATCGAGGAGCTCGAGAATCTTCTGAAGTACGCGGAAGTCTATGTGGACGAGGAAGCTACCACGGACTCGGTCGGCATCGGAAGCAACGTGAAGGTGCTGGACCTGGAATTTAACGAGGAGCTGGACTTCAAGATCGTCGGCTCCACGGAAGCGAATTCCCTGGAGGGAAAGATCTCCAATGAGTCCCCGGTGGGCGCCGCGCTTCTCAGGAAGAAAGTGGGCGACCTTGTCACTGTCGATACCCAGATGGGCCCGCTGCAGTACCGGATCCTGGGGATCTCCAGAGACCAGGCATAAAAAAAAGGAAACAATTCAGCACCCCGATGAGGGGTGCTGAATAATTACACTCAAAAATCGATAAAAGGAAGTAAAAATGGGAAACGAAGCGAAGGAGAAGAATCAGAATCAGGCCGCGCCGGAACAGGATATCAACAAGCTGATGCAGGTGCGTCTGGAGAAGCTTCAGGAGCTGCAGGCACAGGGAAGAGATCCCTTTGAGATCGTGAAGTACGACGTGACGCACCACTCCATGGAGATCAAGAACGACTACGAGGCCTTTGAAGGGAAAGAAGTGACTGTGGCCGGCCGCATGATGTCCAAGCGCGTCATGGGCAAGGCGTCCTTCTGCAGTGTCCTGGACCTGCAGGGCAGCATCCAGGCCTATGTGGCGCGGGACGCTGTGGGAGAGGAACCCTACAAGGATTTCAAGAAGCTGGATATCGGCGACATCATCGGTGTCCGCGGCACAGTGTTCAAGACGAAGACCGGCGAGATCTCCATCCACGCCGTCGAGATCACCCTGCTCACCAAGAGCATGAAGCCGCTTCCGGAGAAGTACCACGGCCTGACGGATACGGACGCCCGCTACCGCCAGCGCTACGTGGACCTCATCATGAACAGCGAAGTCCGCGAGACTTTTGTGAAGCGTTCGAAGATCATCTCCTCCATCCGCCGCTTCCTGGATGACCAGGGCTTCATGGAGGTGGAGACCCCCATGCTGGTCAGCAACGCCGGCGGCGCCGCAGCGCGGCCCTTCGAGACCCACTACAACGCCCTGGACGAGGACGTGAAGCTCCGCATTTCCCTGGAGCTGTACCTGAAGAGACTGATCGTCGGCGGCCTTGAGCGCGTCTACGAGATCGGCCGCGTGTTCCGGAACGAGGGACTGGATACCCGCCACAACCCGGAGTTCACGCTGATGGAGCTCTATCAGGCCTACACTGACTACAACGGGATGATGGACCTCACGGAGAACATGTTCCGCCATGTTGCCCAGGAAGTGAACGGGACCACCATGGTCACCTACAACGACACGGAGATCGACCTCGGAAAGCCCTTTAAGCGCATCACCATGATCGATGCCGTGAAGGAGTACACCGGCGTCGACTTCAGCCAGGTGAAGACCACGGAAGAGGCCAAGGCCCTGGCGGACCAGCACAATGTGGAGTACGAGGCGCGCCATACCCGCGGCGATATCCTGAACCTCTTCTTCGACGAGTTCTGCGAGGAGAAGATGATCCAGCCGACCTTCGTCATGGACCACCCGATCGAGATCTCCCCGCTGACCAAGAAGAAGCCCGACGATCCGGACTATGTCCAGAGATTCGAGCTCTACATCTACGGAAGAGAGATGTGCAACGCATACTCCGAGCTGAACGATCCCATCGACCAGCGCGAGCGCTTCAAGGCGCAGGACGCGCTGTCCGAGGCGGGCGATGAAGAAGCCCAGCACACCGACGAGGACTTCCTGAACGCCCTGAACATCGGCATGCCGCCCACAGGAGGCATCGGCTACGGTATCGACCGTCTGGTGATGCTGCTGACCAACAGCCCCGCCATCCGGGACGTCATTCTGTTCCCGACGATGAAGTCCGTGAAGGATTAAAGCCTTGTTTTCTGCGGATTTCCCGGACTTGACCGTAAGAATATACGGCACCAATACGAGAAATTGCAGAAGAACATAAAAAATGGTACATGACGACAGCCCTGAGGAAGCAAAAACCTTGGGGGCTGTTTTCATTTGAGCGATAAGCCGGAGCGTGCATGCGATGGCATGATAGAGACTGTGTGAATCGGAGAAATAGGGGCGGGTGAAGAATGGTCTGTTTGCCTATTACCGGAACAGCAAAAAGAGGAGGAAAAAGATGGACAAAAGAAGTTTAATCCTGAAAATAGCAGCAGTTTTTGAAATGATTGACGGCATCCTGGCCGCCATCTTCGGCGCCATCGGACTTGCAGCGTCCGGATTGCTGGCGGAAAATCCGGACGCATTGGAAGGCACTCCGGTGACTGTCCCGATGATTGCCGGGGGAAGCGGGTTCCTTGTTTTTATGGGAATCCTTTCCGTAGTGATAGGTATCCTTGCATGGCGCGCATCCAAGGATCCCGCAAAAGCAAAATCTGTATTGATTGCGGCCGGTGTAATGCTTGCGATACAGGTTGTGGTACAGGCAATTAACATCGTCAATGGGAGTGTCAGCGTACCAGGCCTTACAAACGTGCTGTTCACCGCGTGCGTAGTTGGCGCGGCATACAGCCTGAAAGAAGAAGCCGTCAGGAAATAAAGCATCAAAAAAGATATCGCGAGCTGTGCGTATTGTGTGACTAAGCCCTTTCTATAATCAGGCCATAACAAATCAAAACGAACTGCCGGACGGCAGAAATACAGATTCAAACTGATAAGAGAGGGAAAAAAACAATGATGAAGAAAATCGCGGCAGCAGCTTTTGCAGGACTTGCTCAACCGGAGAACCGGCCCGAACCAGTATATGTCCGATGAAGGCTGGACGCTAAAACGATTTCGACAGTGCCAGTGAGAATGATGATTCATCATTCTTCCTGGCACTATTTTTGTATTCGATTACGGTGACTGGCGATACCTCCGGCATTTTCAGAGATTATTCACGAAGAAAAGCCTTGGGGCTGTTTCATTTAGAGGCAATGGAAATTACTGCCTGAATGAATTTTTCTGTGGCTGCGGTCGGCTCTTTGGAATAGATCAACCCGTAGGGCATGGAGGCGTCGGTCTTTAGCGGAACCGTAATGAGATTGGGATGTATGTCTTCATAGACAGGCGGTGTGATCAGGATGTAGGAGTTCATCTCGCATAGAGCAAAGGTATCAACGCCGTAGTAATTAGAGTCGATGATCCTGGCTGCAGGATAATCCCGTACGATTTCTTCCCGAAACTTATCCAGTTCCTCGGAGACCCCCTCAATGGGCATGACCAGCACTTCTCCGCTTAAGTCCTGCATGGATAATTCTGATGCCTTCGCAAGACGGTGATTACGGGAAACAGCACAGCAGATGGGCGTGCGTGAAAGCTCCAGGAACTGGCAGGAGCCCTTCCAGGCACTTGCATAGATCCCTTCAAATAAATCAAAATCAATACCAAGACGGGAAAAGAGCGTCGTGCGGTTCTCATATTCTTTCATCGGCCGGATCTCTATTTTGAGGTCCGGCTGTATTTCGTTTACCTTCGGCCAGAGATCCGGCTGCATTCGGCACTTATAGAGGAGACTTGTACCGATCCGAAGCGTGGATTCAGAGCTTTCTGCAAGAAGCCTGGCCTTCTGAAGGGCATCCTCTGAGAAATGAATCAACGTTTTTGCGTCTTCATACAGGGATCTGCCGGCAGGGGTGAGCTTTACACCGTGGTTGGAACGGACAAACAGCTTAAAACCGCAGAGATTTTCGAGCAGATTGATCTGCTGGATCACAGCGGTAGAGGAGATATATAAGGCTTCGCCGGCTTTGCCAAAGGAACCAAGATCTGCGGTTTTGATAAAGGTATCCAGCTGATGGTTATACATAGGAGGCCTCCTGTGCCAAGTTTTAACTTGGCACAATAATAACATATCCATACTTCCGAAGCAATCAGCATCCAATTAAAATGGGATATGCAAGAACAAAAACCCAAAAAGAGGAGATCATGATGGAATACAGGACGATCAACAAAGGAGTAAAGATGCCGGTGCTTGGCTTTGGCGTGTTTCAGGTGGCGGACCCGAAGGTGTGTGAGGAAAGCGTCCTGACTGCAATCCGTCAAGGATACCGCCTGATCGATACAGCGGCGGTTTATGGATGCGATTGCGGCACTGGAGGGCGGTCAGACCTTCTTCGGACGCAACGAAGATCCGCAGTATGCGAAGATGATCAACAGTGTGAAGATCCACTGATAAGAAAGACAACGGTGCAGGAGCCGGGACATATATGGAACAGACAAAAGAAAAACAGATATTTGAACAGATGCCGGTTCCGAAGGCCGTCTTCACCCTGGCCGTCCCGACAGTGATCAGCCAGCTGATCGTCCTGATCTATAACCTCGCGGATACCTGGTTCATCGGACAGACCGGGGATACCCTGCAGGTGGCTGCAGTTACGGTTTCCTATCCGATCTTCATGCTGCTGTCGGCCTTTGCCAATCTCTTCGGTATCGGCGGAGGGAGCCTCATCTCAAGGCTTTTAGGAAGCGGAAAGGAAGACGAATCCGGTAAAGTCGGAACCTTTGCACTCTGGGCAGCTGGATCCGTGATCCTGTTTTAT
>CACZFV010000036.1 GCA_902780465.1 uncultured Lachnospiraceae bacterium | reverse complement strand
AGCGCCGGCAGATGGATCTCATCCCCGGGACCGATCAGCGTGTCCGCCATCTTGAAGAAGCTTCCCGGGAAGCCCTGCGGCGCCGCGGAGCCGATATCGCCCGCATGGTCCACATAGTTCAGGCCGATGCCGAAGATCCGCTTCGGGTTCCGGTACAGCGGGCAGAAGACTGCCTCTTCTCTCGGGATGATGCCTTCCATTCCTTCCAGAGCTTCCTTCCCGCCGTTGTTGTACCACTTGGTAAGCTGCGGGATCTCCTGTGCCTGGATGAGGGACATCATGTCCTCCTTCCAGCTGCTTCCTGTCTGGCGGTTCAGTTCCGCCACCGGAAGGATCCCTTTTCCCGCAACGATTCCGGCCACTTCTTTATTGTTTAATTTGATGGTTGCAAGCCTCATTTTTCTTCTCCTTTTCAGGTGTGTCTGTTGTCCCCGGCTGCCTTCCGTTCCGGCGGTCTGTTTTGTTTCTTGTCTAAACTTTACACCATAAACAGGCTTGCGTCCAACTCACAAATCAGTATGGGGGTATAAACAAATGGTTATAGGCTTGTGGTTATAGGCTTGATATTATACTTGCCGGCTGTCTCCCTGCCGCTTCGGAGCGGCAGTGGCATTGCAGTGGGGCGGCAACGGCTGATTTCAGACGCAACCGCCATTTTCTTTAATTTCATATGTCGCTTGAGAAGCATTTTCCTTCCAGAACACAGCAAAATCTCGGATCCTGACATATGCAATAAATCTTTATCTCTGATGCGTATGTCAATTTAGAGGTGTCGGAAGTCTAAATGAACCAAAACATCTGAATCTCCCTGAATTTTGACATATGCAATCGATTTTATAAACGATTGCATATGTCAGCGACAAACAATTTTTGTCTCTGGCGCATGGTAATACCTGTTTTTTGACAGACGCAAACTCCATTTTTCTCTGTTGCGTATGTCAACACTCAAAACCATCTGCTGTTTCCCACTGCCAGGCAGCTTCAAGGCTGCTTTTCTGCTTCTATCAGCTGTAAAAAAACAATTCAAGTCCCGCTCGCGGGACTTGCGCGCCACTTAAGAAGTAGGGGTCTTCTCCCACTAAGGTAAAAAGGCATGCGTTCACTCGCATGCCTTCCATAAATAATCCAGTTCTTCATCTTCTGCAGCCGTCTCCTGCGCTTCTGGAACGGCTCTCCCCCGCTCTCCTTTTCCTGCAGGGAAGATGCTGTAAAAGCCGTATTTCTGCCCTTCCGCGAGGCGTTCAGGGGCTTCCAGGTCGCGCACGAAGGTGCAGGCGGCGCCGTTCCGGTAATTCTGGTGGAACAGGCGGGTCAGCAACCCTTCATAGTCCCGCTCCGCACAGCGCCGGACTGTGAGATACGCCGCGGGTGCGGAAACCGCCTCCTGGTCAGCTGCCGGCATGGAAAGCGCTTCCTGCCCCGCTGCTTCCTGCTTCTTCCACTCTTTCAGCTCCCGCTGGTCCAGGACGTAGCTCCAGTCTTCGTTCTCCACCTCTATATAGTCCTGAAGCTCTTTCTCGTAGTCGATGGAGAGCAGAGTCAGGCCGCAGGCTCCGGCAACGGGACCGGCCTGCTTCCGTTCTCTGGAGCGGAGGATCTGCTCCATATCCTCCACGGGGCGGATGCCGGAGCCGATCTGCAGGAGGGTTCCCGCGATGATCCGTACCATGTTGTAGAGGAAGCCGCTGCCGCTGATCTTCATGGTGATGAGGCGTCCGGCTCCCATCTTCTCTTCCGTCAGTTCGATACCGTAGATGGTCCGGACGGTGTTCTCCGCCTGGCTTCGGGCGGAGCAGAAGCAGGCGAAGTCGTGCTCGCCTGTGAGGCACCGGACAGCCTGCCGCATCTTCTCAATGTCCAGCGGATAATAGCAGAACTGGGAGTAAAGCCTTACCAGCGGGTCCGGGATCCTGTGGTTGAAGATGCGGTAAAGATAGGTCTTGGTGCAGTTCTGCTTTCTGGGATGCCAGTCCGGGGCCACTTCCTCGGACGCGCGGATGCGGATATCCTCGGGCAGGCGCTGGTTCAGGGCAAAGGTGAACTTGTCCGCCGCCATCCGCATTTCTGTGTCGAACACCGCGATGTTTCCCATGGAGTGGACACCGGAATCTGTCCTGCTTGCAAAGATGACGGGGGATGTGTCCCCCGTCAGTCTGCGGATCGATTCATTCAGTTTTTCTTCCACAGTCACACCGTTCGGCTGCACCTGCGAACCGCAGTAATTCGTGCCGTCGTAGCTGACTGTCAGGCGGATCCTTCTCATACATCTCTCCGTCGTATATGTTTCGTGTTTTTCGTATGCTGAGTTTCCCGCATGACACGTTTCCCGCACAGCGCCTCACTCTTTATTTCACCAGTATCCTGATCGCCACGATCGCCGCGAAGAAAAGGAGCAGGATCAGGTAGGCGATCCGGTCCGCCGCGGAATATTTCAGCGGCTTCATCTTTGTTCTTCCGGCGCCGCCGTGGTAGCAGCGGGCCTCCATGGCCATGGCGAGATCTGTCGCGCGGCGGAAGGCCGACACGAACAGCGGCACAAGGAGCGGCACCATCGCCTTCGCTTTCTGCATGATGTTCCCGCTCTCAAAGTCCGCGCCGCGGGCCATCTGGGCCTTCATGATCTTATCCGTCTCCTCAATGAGAATGGGGATAAAGCGTAGGGCGATGGACATCATCATGGCGATCTCATGGACCGGGACTTTGAATTTCTTCAGGAAGCCGAGGCCTTTCTCCATGCCGTCTGTCAGGGCGTTCGGCGTGGTGGTGAGGGTCATCACCGTGGAGCCGAGCACCAGGAAGATGAGGCGGAGCGCCATGAAGCCGGCAACCTTCAGACCTTCCTTCGTCACTTTCAGAATGCCCAGCGAAAAGATCACTTCGCCGTTCGTCAGAAACAGGTTGAAGCTGACACTGATGAGTAGCAGCACCAGGATGCCCTTCAGCCCCCGGACCATGTAGGAGAAGGGGACGTTGGACATTTTGATGACTGCGAACAGGAACAGCGCTGCGAGGCCGTAGCCCGCGAACGACTTGCAGAGGAACAGCGCCACAATGTAGATGACGGTGCCGGCAAGCTTGGTGCGGGGATCCAGGCGGTGCAGCGGGGAATCTACCGGATAATACTGGCCAAGGGTCACATCTTTCAGCATTACCGCGCCCCCTTTCTGCCGGAGGCCTTTTTCGCGCCGGCGCCTGCGTTCTTTCCGGCGCCTGCGCTCTTTCCGGCTCCTGCGTTTCCGCTGGCGCCTGCGTTTCCGCCCGCGCCCGGATCCGGCTTTCCTGCTGCCTGCAGTCTGCCTTTATCTCTCAGGAGTTTCAGGATCGCATCCTTCGCTTCTGCTACAGTGGTCAGGTCTTCACTGATATCGACCCCGTTCTCCCGGAGGCGCTGTACGATGTAGGTGACCTGGGGAGCGGAAAGGCCGATGGCTTCCAGCTCTTTGTAGTGGCGGAACACGTTCTTCGGGGTGTCGTCAAACACCTTCTCGCCGCCGCTCATCACCATCAGCCGGTCCGCGTACTTCGCCACGTCTTCCATGCTGTGGGACACGAGGATGATGGTCATGCCGCGGTTGTCCTGCAGGCTGTTGACCAGGTCCAGGATCTCATCCCTTCCTCTGGGATCCAGTCCGGCGGTGGGCTCGTCCAGGATCAGCACTTCCGGCCGCATGGCGAGCACGCCGGCGATGGCCACTCTTCTCTTCTGGCCGCCGGACAGCTCGAACGGAGACTGCTTATAATACTTTTCCTTCAGGCCCACCAGTTTCAGCGCTTCCCGGGCTCTTGCCGCGATCTCGTCCTTCGGAAGGCCCATGTTCTTCGGTCCGAAACACACGTCGGAGAAGACATCGACCTCGAAGAGCTGGTGCTCGGGGTACTGGAACACGAGGCCCACTTTTGTCCGGAGCTGCTTCATGTTGTAGCCCTGGGCGTAGATGTCCTCGCCATTGTAATAGATGGTGCCGCTGCTGGCCCGCAGCAGTCCGTTCAGATGCTGGATCAGCGTGGACTTGCCGGAGCCGGTGTGGCCGATGAGGCCCACGAACTGCCCGTCCGGGATCTCAAAGTTCACATCCTTCAGCGCGTACTGCTCAAATGCTGTTCCCTGCCCGTAGATGTGGGTCAGGTGTTCCGCTCGAATCGACATGTTATATGTACTCCTTATGGTCACTGCCGGAGCGCCCCGTGCAGGTCAGAATATCTGCAGGCCGGAACAAATTGTCCGGTCTTTACCCACCGCTGCTCCCCGGTCATTGCCCGAATTATATTTCCTGGCCGCTGCCGGCTGTATCAGATCAGAAAAGGCAGCAGCGCGTCCATCAGTTCATCGATGGTAAGGATGCCGTCGGGCAGCTTCGCGCCGCCTTTTTTCAGCTCCCACGCGAGTTCCGTGACCTGAGGCACGTCCAGCCGCAGTTCCTTCAGCTCCTCCACCCGGGAGAAGATCTCCCTGGGCGTGCCGTCCATCACCATCTTTCCGTCGTCCATCACGATGACGCGGTCGGCGCCGATGACTTCCTCCATGTAGTGGGTGATCAGCAGCACGGTGATGTGCTCCGCCTTGTTCAGTTCGCTGACGGTGCGGATCACGTCCTTCCGGCCGTTGGGATCCAGCATGGCGGTCGGCTCGTCGAGGACGATGCACTTGGGCCGCATGGCCATGACGCCGGCAATGGCGACTCGCTGCTTCTGGCCGCCGGAGAGGCGGTTCGGGGACTTCATGCGGTAGGCGGTCATTCCAACTGCCTTCAGGCTTTCATCCACCCGCTTCCAGATCTCCTCCGTGGGAACGCCGATGTTCTCGGGCCCGAAGCCCACATCTTCCTCCACCACGTTGGCGATGATCTGGTTGTCCGGGTTCTGGAAGACCATGCCCACCGTCTTCCGCACATCCAGAAGGCGGTCATCATCCGCGGTGTCCATGCCGGAAATCCAGACGGTTCCCTCGGTAGGGAGCAGGATGCCGTTCAGGGTCTTCGCGAAGGTGGATTTTCCGGAGCCGTTGTGGCCCAGGATGGCCACGAAACTGCCCTGCTCAATGTCAAGGTCCAGGTGGTCGATGGCCCGGTTCACGGACTCCACCTTCTCATCTTCATCCTTTGTGATATAGTCGAACACAAGCTTTGCAGCTTTGATGAATTCCATAAATAATCCCGCCTGTCGAAAATAAGAAAACCCTCAGGCCGCTCGGGCTTGAGGGTTTTTCTACGTGCGTAAGAGGATTCGAACCCCCGACACCTTGGTCCGTAGCCAAGTGCTCTATCCAGCTGAGCTACACGCACTCACTCGTTGCAGTTAAGAATAATACAACGTTGCCGGGGGTTTGTCAAGAACTTTTGCATCAATACTTTGATGCCGGTCTCAGGCTGCCGGGAACTCAGGCTGCCTCTTTCTTTTTCTTCATTCCCTGCAGGACGAACATCGCTGCAAACATTACGACGCCGATGATATCGGTCATGGTGCCAGGATGCACCATCATCAGGCCGCTGGCGATGAGGATCAGCCGCTCCACAGGATTGCAGGTGGTCCGGAAATATCCGGTGGCGCCGGTGGCAAGTCCCACCATGCCGACGATGGCGGTGACGACTGCGAGGAGCACGTGCCCCAGGAACACAGGAGTCGACCAGTTGCCGGTATTCACCAGGACCATGACCGGGTTCAGCACGAACATGTAGGGCACGAGGTAGGCCGCGATGCCGAGACGCACAGCGTTGAAGCCGGTGCGCATGGGATCGGCGCCGGCGATGCCGGAGCCTGCGAAGGCTGCCAGGGCAACGGGCGGGGTGATATCAGCCACGATGCCGAAGTAGAACACGAAGAGGTGCGCCGCGATGGCGGGAGTCCCCAGAGCCACAAGGGCCGGCGCGGAGATGGTCGCCTGGATGATGTAGTTCGCCGTGGTGGGAACGCCCATGCCGAGGACGATGGAGCAGAGCATGGTGAAGATCATGGTCAGGTAGATGCTTCCGCCTGCCAGAGAGACCAGGCCGTTCGCCATCTTCAGGCCCAGGCCGGTCATGGTGACGACGCCGACGATGATGCCGGCGCAGCCGCAGGCCACTGCCACGGGGATGGCGCTTCTGGCGGCATCCTCCAGGCCCTGGATGAACATGCCGAAGAATTTCTTCGCGTCGAAGCTGTGGCTTTCCTTGATGATCCCCACGATCCACACGACGATGCAGGTAAAGATGCCGTAGATGGCCGCCATCATGGCGGAGCGGCCCTGGATCAGGAGCGCTGTGATCACGACGACCGGGGCGATCATGTACCAGCCCTGCTTCATGAGCTGGCTGACCACCGGGCGCTGGTCCTTCGGGACGCCCAGGAGGCCGTGCTTCAGGGCCTCAAAGTGGACGTTGGTGAAGATGCCGGTGAAATACAGAAGGGCCGGGATACATGCCGCCAGGGCGATTGTGCCGTAGGCGCATCCGATGTACTCGGTCATGATGAACGCCGCGGCACCCATGACCGGAGGCATGATCTGTCCGCCGGTGGATGCCGCCGCTTCCACTGCTCCCGCGAACTCCGGACGGTATCCGGTCTTCTTCATGAGCGGGATGGTGATGGAACCTGTAGAGACAGTGTTCGCGACAGAGCTTCCGCTGACCGTACCCTGCAGGGCGCTGGCAACGACAGCCGCTTTCGCCGGTCCGCCGACCGAGCCGCCGCAGGCGCCCATGGCGATTCCCGTCATCCAGTCGCCGACGCCGCTGGCCTTCAGGAAGGTCGCGAAGATCAGAAACAGGTAAATAAAGGTGGATGAGACGTAGATCGGGGATCCGAGGATACCCTCAGTGCCCAGCCACTCCGTGCAGACCACGCGCTTAAAGGTGAATTTCGCGTGGAACAGGAACAGCGTCTTCGGGATCAGGTGACCGAAGATCGCGTAAAGAAGGAACACGCTTCCCAGGGTCACCACCACCATTCCGGCCACACGGCGCGCCGCTTCCAGAAGAAGAAGGATCGCGATGCAGCTGACGATGATGTCCGTCTGCGTGAAGGAGCCCGCGCGCAGCAGCAGTGCGTCGTAGTTCACGATGTGATAGGCTCCGCAGCAGAGGCAGAGGATCGCGAGGATATAGTCGTAGAACGGGATGGTCTTCCCCGGTCTTCCGAACGCCGGATAGAGAAGATACACCAGCGACATGCCTGCTGCAAGGTGCGGTGCCCTCTGCAGAGTGGACGGGAAGGTCCCGAACAGGCCTGTATACAGCTGGAAAAGAGACCAGCCGACGCAGATGAGGAACACCAGTTTCGCCGGAACTCCTTCCAGCCGGCGGAAGCTGGATTCCTTATCATATTTCAGCATGATCTCATCGCTGCTCATGGCAGCGGCAGTGTTGTTGTTGATTTTGGTTTTGTCTTCAGCCATTCAAGTCTTCCCCTCCTTCGTTGACAGGAACAGGTAAAGCGAAAAGGAGCAGGCTGAGCCCTGCCCCTTTCCGCTGGTGATCAGACTCAGCCGTTGTCCGGCACTTCGATGCCCATCTCCTTGAAGTACTTCGCAGCACCCGGATGGATGGGGGTCGTCACGCCGTCAAGACAGCCCTCAAGCTGGACTTCCTTACCAGTTGCGTGTGCAGCCGCGATCTCGTCGCCGCTCTCATAGAACGCCTTGGTGATCTTGTAGACAGTCTCTTCGTCCATATCTGCGCGGCAGTACAAAACAGCCTTGCAGGTGATGGTGTTGCAGTCCTCGGTCTGATCCGGATAGGTTCCGGCCGGGATCACCTTGCGGGTGAAGTACGGAGCGTCCGCCTGGATCGCCGCGAGGATGTCGTCGTCGATGTTGATGTAGCTGAGCTTCATGGAAGTGGTCATTTCAATGATGGAGGAAGCCGGGACTGCAAGCACGTTGCAGGCTGCGTCGATATGGCCGTCCTTCATCTTGGTCGCTGCGTCGCCGAAGCTGTCGCTCTGGGGCTGGATGTCCTTTGCCGGATCAAGGCCAGCCGCGCTGAAGACCTTCTGGGAAAGTCCCAGGGTTCCGGAGCCTGCGGGTCCGATCGCGATCTTCATGCCCTTCAGGTCGGCAACGTTCTTTGCGCCGGTCTCTGCGTTCGCAACGATCTGATAGACCTCGTTGTAGACGACACCGATCGCCTTGACGTTGGTGGTGGGTGCGGAGAATGCGCCGGTTCCTTCGAAGCCGTTAGCGGCAACGTTGTTCATGGCGATGCCCAGGTCCATTTCGCCCGCCTGCATCAGGTTGATGTTCTCGACCGATGCGCCGGTGGACTGAGCCGTGATGGTGATACCGTCAGCAGCCAGCTTGTTGTTGATGGCGTTGGCCATGGCGCCGCCCAGCGCGAAGTAGGTTCCGCCGGAGGAGCCGGTACCCATGATGAAGTCACCGCCTGCCGCCGCGGGTGCTGCAGGTGCGGCCGGGGCTGCTGTGGTCTCAGCTGCTGCAGCTGCAGTTGTTGCCGCAGGAGCAGCTGTGGTCTCTGCGGGTTTGGAACCGCCGCAGGCAGCGAGCGCACATCCCATTGCAACTGCAAGAACGATCGATAACAGTTTTTTCATAAGCTTCCTCCTCAATTTAAGTGACTTTTGCATCTGTTACTTGTAATTGGCAGGTTACTGAATAAACTGAGTGCCGCAGACTTATTGTCAGTCTCCGATGCAGACTTACTGTCAGTCTCCGATGCAGACGACCTTGCCGTCCTTCACGATCAGGGTCTCGGTCTCCATTCCCTCATCGAAGATGATGGTGGGATTGTACTGGACCATGTCGATGTGGACTGTGGAGCGTGCGGGCTGTCCATAGTAGAAGCCGTTGCCCATTGCGATGTGGCAGGTGCCTCTCGCCTTCTTCTCTTCCTCGAAGTCGCCGTTGAACATGCAGGCCGGGTTGAGGCCGATGCCGATCTCGGCGATGTTGTCGCTGTCCTTGACCTCTGCGATCTGCCTGCGGATCTCCTTGCAGATCTTCGCGTCTCCGCCGACGACCTCGACAATGCGGCCTTCCTCGATCTTCAGCTCCACCGGGATGGTCGGGCAGCCGTAGTAGCAGATCGGTCCGTCAATGACCAGCTTGCCGTGGGTGGATCCGATGACCGGGCCCAGGGAGACTTCGCCGTCGGACCACGCCATGGCGTCGCCCGGATTCCTCGCGATACCGCACTCGATGATCGGCTCCATCGGGTTCATATCCATGTAGAGGTCGGTACCTGCCGGCGTGGTGATGTGCGCCGTCTTCTTGCCTCTCCACACAGCCTGGAGCGCTTCGCCGTCCTTGTAGACCTGCTCATAGTCTGCCAGAGCGCCGCCTCTTGTGAAGTTGTCGATGCTTCTCAGGCAGATGGAGACCTCACGCAGCTTCTTCTGGTTGATGAGCTCCTTCAGGTGGTTGTTGTAGATCGCCGCGCCGGATGCGGTGGTCATTCCGACGAAGACATCGCACGCGTCCATGCCCAGTTCCAGGGATTTCGGGAAGATCGTGGCTTTGTCTTTGCCGCGGATCGGCATCATGTAGACGCCCCACTCCGCTCCGAGATCGTTTGCCGCCGCTGCCATCGCCTGCGTCATTCTCTCATCGGTCTGGGGGTCTGTCACGATCAGGACTTCCTCTCCCGGCTTCACTGCCATCAGATTGCCCAGAATGTAATGGGCTCTCTCCATACACTCGATGATTCTGTTATCAGCCATAGGTCACTTCCTCCTTTTGTGTAAATTGTCTTACATTTGCCGTTCTGCCGGTCAAAAATATTGCATTATTATTATAAATGACTTATTGTTGCTGGAAAAACATTATAATAAATTGGTATGAGCCATATTTAATATGAATATTTATGTAATTTTATCTTGATTTTGACTATTTGATTCCATTATTCTTTAACTGTACAGTTTGTCCTTCGAATCTGAAGGAGGTGGAAGTCTATGACCATCAAAGAAGTCCATTACATCTACACGATCTGCCGCGAACGCAGCTTTTCGAAAGCCGCCGCGCGGCTTTATATGTCACAGCCCGCACTGAGCACCATCGTCCGCCGCGTGGAGCGGGAACTCGGCGTACGTATCTTCGACCGCAGCACCATTCCCCTGACACTGACCGAAAGCGGCAGGATCTTTATCGAGGCGGCCCAGAAGATCGGCGACGTGGATTCAGACATGATGAACAGGCTCCAGGACATTAAAATGCAGCAGTCCGGGCACCTGTCCATCGGAGGTTCTTCATTTTTCTGCAGTTATGTTTTGTCGGAAAAGATCGGAGAATTCCAGAAGCTGTATCCGGGGGTCCGGATCGACCTTTACGAATCGAATATTGATATTCTGAAAGAAAGGATCCTTGCGCACGAACTGGATCTGATCATGGAGACCGCCGTGTTCCCCGAGGACGGGATGAACACCTGCCTGGTGCGGGAGGAAGAGATCATCCTCGGCGTCCCCAGACATTTTGCCATCAATGAATCTCTTGCGGCGTACCGCCTCACGGACCAGATGATCCGGAAAGCTTCCCCGAAACTTCCGGATATGGAGCGGATCTCCCTGGAGCACTTTAAGGATCTCCCGTTTATTTTCCTGAGATCCGGAAACGACCTCTATCACCGCGGCCTGGAAATGTGCAGGAACGCAGAATTCCGGCCGAATATCGTGATCTATCTCGACCAGATGCTGACCGCCCACAACATCGCGGCGCGCGGCATCGGATGTCTCTTTCTCCGGAGCTGGATGCTCCCCTATCTGACAGATACCGACAGCCTGTATTACTACCTGATCGATGACAGTCTCAGCCAGAGACCGGTCTATTTCGCATGGAAAAAAGGCAAATACATTACCCGCGCCATGCGGGAGTTCCTGCGGCTCAACAACGTGGAACTGCCCGAGGAGTGAGTATTTTAAAAGTGTCTATTTTAAAGGTGTCAGGCACCGTTAAGAAATCTTAACGGTGCCTGACACCTTCAGCGGACACCTTCAGCGGACACCTTCAGCAGCGTGGGAGGCTTCGGCGAGGATCTCCGGATCGAGATCCTGCCAGTAGGGGATCTCCGCCCGGCAGCGCTCCAGCTCTTCGGGGCTGATCAGGGCGGTGACGATGCAGTCCTCCTGTACGGCTGTCTGGTTTTCCGCGGAAGTTCGGTTTTCCGCGGCTGTCCCTGCTTCCGGAGTAAAGCCTTCCGCTATCACTGTGCCGTCCGGGCCGACGATCCGGGCGTCGCCGCAACAGTTTTCGTCCAGGAAATTCGCTCCAATTACATAGACCAGATTGAACAGCGCATTCGCAGCGGTCTCGACCCGCCAGCGGTACGCTGCTTTTCTGCTCCAGGCGGCCGGGCAGAGGATCAGGTCCGCGCCCTTCAGCGCGGCGATCCTGGAGGGTTCCGGATACTCCATGTCATAGCAGAGGAGCACCGACAGCTCCCCAAGCTCTGTTTCGAACACATCAAAGGAAGCTCCCTTGAGGAAGAGACGCTTCTCTCTGCCCCAGAGATAGCGTTTTCTCGCGTTTCCGATGATCTCTCCGTCACTTCCGATGAGAAGGCAGGAGTTGTACATCGATGGAGCGGGGCGCCCGGGGGTAATGGAGCCGGGAGCAGCTGATGCAGCCGGTGCGTCCGCTGCAGGCGCAAGCTCCGGGTATCCGACAGCGATGAGAAGATGATGTTCCTTCGCTTTTTTCCTGAGAGGCGCGCTCCAGCTTCCATCCTGCGGCACCGCCAGGGCCCGCAGAGCATCCGCCTTCAGGTAGTATCCTGTCAGGGCGAGCTCCGGCAGCACGATCAGAGAGGCTCCCGCCTCTGCCGCCATGTCGCAGAGCTTCTCCATCTTCCGGAGATTTGCCTCTGGGTCTCCTGAGACTGGTGTGAACTGCGCCGCTGCCGCTGTGAAGCTGTTCTTCATGCTGCTCCTCCTTTTCCCGCCGCCTGATGTCATCAAAGGGCAAACTCCGCCGCCTGATGCATTCAGCAGGCAATGTATAGTGAATTTAGTATAACAGACAGGAAAAATGTTTGACAATTCCCTCCTCCCTGCTGTGATTTCTTTCGGTCTTAAGCACCTGTCTTTGGGTTTTTCGTGATTGGGCGTTTTTCGGTGTTTTTGAAAAATTCGTTCCCTTTTTGAGAACTTTGCACTCCTGTTTTTTGCATGAAAAGGGTACAATTTAAATATAATTGTCAAAAAACGCCCAGAAGGACTACACGTCTTAGGAAGGCTTTATTCAGAAGGACTTTTATATGGAACAGAATACATCGCAGACAGCTCATCTCAAAACTCATTTTTTCTCACAGGACAAGGATTTTTACCGCTCTCTTTTTTCCATGCTGGTAGTGGTGGCGATGCAGAACCTCATCTCCTACAGCGTCAACATGGCGGACAACATTATGCTGGGGCACTACAGCCAGCAGGCGCTGTCCGGCGCGGCGCTGGTGAACCAGATCTTCTTTATGGTGAACCAGCTGACGGTGGCGGTGGGCGACAGTCTGATCGTCATCTCCTCCCAGTACTGGGGCCAGAAGCGGACGGAGCCGGTACGGCGGATCGCCGGGACGGTGCTCCGGATCGCTTTCTGCGTGGGGATCCTGATCATTGTCCTCTGCACGGTCTTTTCCCGGCAGCTGCTCGGGATCTTCACGACGGACCCGGAGATCCTGGACCAGGGAGAGAAATACCTGGCGATCATCAAGTACACCTTCCTCCTGCTGCTCCTGACCCAGGTGCTGCTGGCGACGCTCCGCAGCGTGGAGACGGTGAAGATCGCGTTCTACATCTCCTGCGTGTCCCTTGTCATCAATGTCTGCGTGAACTCCACCCTGATCGTCGGCCGCTTCGGCTTCCCGGAGCTGGGTATTGTCGGCGCCGCGGCGGGCACCATCATCTCCCGCTTTGTCGAGCTGCTGATCGTCGTCGTGTTCCTGCTGAAAAAGGATAAAAAGCTGCGTCTATTCGCGGAGGGCTTCCCGCCGGCGGCGGATGCTGCTCTTCGTTCCGACTATGTCCGGGTCGCGATCCCGATCATCACCGCCAGCATGCTCTGGGCGGTCTCCGTCCCCCTGCAGACCGCGATCCTGGGGCATCTCAGCTCCGACGCCATCGCGGCGAACTCTGTCGCCACCACCTTCTACCAGTACATGAAGGTGATCGTGATGGCCATGTCCTCCACGTCGGCGGTCATGATGGGGAAGACTGTGGGAAAGGGAGACCTGGAGGAGGTGAAGGCGGCCGGGCGGACGCTCTCCGTCATTGATGTCTGCATCGGCCTGGTCCTCGGCTCCATTCTGTTCTTCTCCCGGGGTGCGCTTCTCTCCTACTATAAGCTGAATGAGACCGCCGCCATTCTGGCGGATCAGCTGATCGTCATCATGGCAGCGGTCATGGTCGGCATGTCCTACCAGATGCCCGTGGGTTCCGGCATCATCCGCGGCAGCGGGGACACGAAGTTTTCTCTTTATCTCAACATGATCAGCACCTGGGGCATCGTCATGCCGCTCTCTTTCGCGGCGGCCTTCCTCTGGAAATGGCCCATCCCTGCAGTGGTGCTGTGCCTGCAGTCCGATCAGATCTTCAAGGGACTGCCTATCTTTCTCCGTTTCCGGAGCTACAAGTGGATCCACAGACTGACGCGTTAGATGCGGCCCCCGCGCCGCTCTTCTCCAGGGCGAAAAAGATTCCGCGCCGCTCTTCTCCTGAACGAAAAAGCCCCCGGGCATAATCCTGCCCGGGGATCTTTTTTTATTCCTGATCGCTGCTGTGCAGCTTATTATTCCACGCCGTGCTTTGCGAAGTAAGCCTTTGCGGTGTCGAGGCAGCGCTGCGCGTGGCCCTGTACGCCGAATTCCTTGATGTGGCCGAGGTGCGGAAGCTCGATGGAAAGCGGGACATCCGGGATCGCTGCGACCATGGAAGCGATGTCGATATCGCCCTCGCCGACATAGAAGCGGGCCTCACGGGCGGTGTAGAGCATCAGGTCATCCTTGATGTTGTCCAGCACAACGTCGCCGTCCGGGCCTGCCGGTCCGTCGCAGAGATGCATGAAGTTGAAGTACTTCTTCGGGGTGCGGGCAAGCTCCGCGCCGGTCACGCCTGCTCTTCCTGCGTGAAGGGTGTCCACCATGACGAAGACATTGTCCATGCCGACGGTGTCAATGAGGGTGATGTCTTCCTGCAGGTTTCTGACGCCTGCCCAGGGAAGGAACTCGACATTGTACTTAAGGCCGTACTTCTTTGCCATCTCGGCGATCTTCGCGACCTTCTCGACATAGAAAGCTTTGTCGCGGGTCCAGATGCTGCCCAGGACGTCGGTTCCGCCAAGCTCCGCTGCCTTCTCGAACGCCGGCTCGTACTCGTCGATGTTCAGGTCGGGGCGGACGCGGGCAAGCTCGATATCCATCAGCGGCATGTCATATTCCTTGAGGGCTTTCTTTGTCGCCTCGAAGAGCTCCGGATCCTTGTCAAGAAGGAACTCCGGCTCGCCGGGAAGATGCATCGGGATGGTGCGCAGGCTCACGTAATCGTAGCCGCACTCTTTCGCGATGCGGATCTGGTCCATCGGATTGACACCCGGAATGGTGAGGTATGCCAGTGAATACTTTCTTGCCATAGCTGTTCTCCTTTTCATTCAGAAATTATGGATAATACAGTAAGAGCGCGATGCATTCTCTGATAATAGATTAACACATTCCGGGGCGGATGATTAGTGAATATTCTTCATAATCCGCTGAAAATTGTCAATAATCGCTTTGTTGTAAATGAACCGCTTCGCTCCTTTTCATGACCGGCAGAAAACTGTATACCCGGGAGCCATATCTGCTATACTGTATTTCAGATTGCGATGACTCCGCGCCGGCAGCGTCTGCCCTTTTCTCAGCGCCGGCAGGGCACAGAATCCGGGAGGTTTTTATGAAGATTCTCAACACACCCCTGACCATCAAAAACCTGACTTTAAAAAACCGCATCCTTCTGCCGCCCATGGCAGTGGTGAAGGGCGATATGGAATCCAGAGTGACGGACGAGCTTGTCGCTTACTATGACGAAAAAGCGGCCTCCGGGATCTTCGGACTTATTGTGACGGAGCACTGCTTCGTGAGCCCGGAGGGACAGGCCAGCGAACGCCAGCTGTCCGTATCCCGGGACAGCGATATTTCCGGGCTGCAGCGGATCGCGGAGGTGATCCATAAGCACGGTGTCCCGGTGATCGCCCAGATCAATCACGCCGGCGGAGCCGCAAAGCGGGGCGTGACACACCTTGAGCCTCTCTCTCCCAGCGGCGTCCATTCTCCGGGCCTCGGCGACCCGGATCTGGATCCTGCCATCCTCACACCGGAAGAGATGGACCGCATCGCAGAAGATTTCGCCGCGGCTGCCGCAAGGGTGAAGGAAGCCGGGTTCGACGGTGTGGAGATCCACGCTGCCCACGCCTATCTCCTCTGCCAGTTCCTCTCCCCCATCACCAACCTGAGGGAGGATCTCTACGGCGGGAAGACCATGGCTGAACGGCTCCGCTTCCCGCTGATGGTCACGGCGGCAGTCCGAAAGACGGTGGGGCCGGATTACCCCATTTCTTTAAGGCTCGGCGCCTGCGATTATCTGCCGGGCGGGAACACGCCGGCGGAGGCTGCGGAAGCAGCCTGCGCCTTCGCGGACGCCGGCATCGACCTCTTTGACGTCTCCGGCGGTCTCTGTTACTATCGCCGCCCGGGCCACAAGGAAGCCGGCTATTTCTCCGATCAGGTCAGGGAGATCCGTGCCGCTCTCGCGAAAAGAGCTGGCGCCGCTCTTCCTCCCGTCGTCCTGACCGGCGGCATCCAGACCGCCAGCGAAGCGGAAGCTTTTCTGGAGGACGGCACCGCCGACCTCATCGGCCTCGGAAGATGCATCCTGAACGGCACCTGGAAGGAATCCTGAAGTGCACCTGAAAAGAATCCTGAAGAGCACCCGCCGGGAATCCTGGATTCATAGATATTATCTATAAAGTGTTGAAAAAAGACTCATTTGTCACCGGGCCGCAATGCGTCTATAATGATGCTTGGAAAGAAAGATATTCCAAATACATTATTCAGAAAGGACATGAATATCATGGAAAATAAAGCTGTCAAGATGTGCCCTCACTGCTATGTTCCGATGGAAGAAAAGGTTGCCAACTACCCGATGGGCAGCGCGCTCCTTTCTGTTGACCGTTTCCACGTCGATATCTACTGCTGCCCGCAGTGCAAGCTTGTGAAGCTCTTCGCTGCTGAGGCGGAAGACAACCTCGTGAAGTGCCCGGTCTGCGGCACCATGCATCCGAAGAACGAGAAGTGCGCCATCTGCGCCCTGAACACCGCCTTCGACGGAAGGCACAACAACTGATTGATAACAGCCTGAACGTCAAAGGAGCCAGGGAATCATGATTGATATGATCCCTGGCTCCTTTTGCAATTATCTTAATCTCCTCCCAAATAGCTGTCTTCCCTCTTGCGAGACCAGAAACAAGCTCTGATGACATATGAAATCTGGTAATTCCGGGAATGCATATGTCATTTTTTATATATTAATCGTGTTTCAGAACCTTGGGCGCTCTATTGCGACATATGAAACCAGCAAAATATGGAATTGCATATGTCAGAACTTGCATAAATGCCTGGTTCCAGAACCATGATCGTTCTAAAGCGACATATGAAACCTTCAATATTCTGAAATGCATATGTCAAAGTGTTCATGCCACCTGTACTGCGAGACCAGAAACAGGCTCTGATGACATATGAAATCTGTAAATTTCGGGAATGCGTATGTCAACTGGGCTTTCAGCGCACTGGAGACCGGGATCTCAACCTTCCTCCAAGTCCGGGTACAGCCTCTATGGCATATGGCGGTTTTCTCTTCAGCCCCTTCCACGAAAAAAGGAACCGGATCTCTCCGGTTCCTTTTTTCGTACCTTGGCAGACAGTTGGAAGAGATGGAACAGAAAGAGCGATAGCCGACGACTGAAAGTTCAGGACATTCCTTGCCGACGGAGCGCGCAGATTTCCGCCATCGGATCCCGGCATCCAATGGATGAACATCCGGCCGGAGATACAGC
>CACZFV010000035.1 GCA_902780465.1 uncultured Lachnospiraceae bacterium | reverse complement strand
TTTCTCACTGTCCTGCGGGCGCCGCCGCGCCCTGGTCCTGAGCCGCTGCCGGCGCTGAGAAGCTGTCCAGCGGCAGCAGGGTCTGGGTGCCTCCGTCGGTAACATAGACCTTCAGATCCGGCAGGACTTCCTCCATCGCCTCATAGAACATTCTCTGCCGGGTGATCAGCGGATATTTTTCGTACTCCGCGTACATCTGTTCAAAACGGGCCGCCTGTCCCTCCGCCTCATTGATCCTGGCCTGCTTCTCCGCTTCGGCTGCCTTCAGGATCTTGTCGCACTGGGCTTCCGCCTGAGGGATCTTCTCATTCCGATCCTTATTGGCGTTATTGACCGCGGTCTCCTTGCCCTGCTTCGCATTCTCCACGTTCTTGAAGGCGTTCAGGACCTCGTCCGTGGGCGGGAAGGCATCCTGGATGGTCAGGTTCACCACCGAAAGTCCGATATCCTCCGCGATCATCCGGTTGGTAAGCTTCTCCTTGATCTCCGACTGGATCACTGCCTTTCCGGTGGTGATCACATCGTCCACGTTATAAATGCCCACCGTGTCGCGGATATAGGACTGGGCCAGCATCTTCAGCGTGCTCTCCGGGTCTGCGGAGGCAAAGAGGTACTTCACGGGATCGCTCACCATATACTCCAGATAGAAATCCGTGTTCACGAAGTTGAAGTCCTTCGTGATCATGATGGCTTCCTCGCTGATGGTCTGGTCGGTCTCGGGAATATAGCCGATGGGCATGCCCTTGATGACCTTGGAGACCTTTGTGACCCTCTGGATCACCGGCAGCTTGAAGTGCAGACCGGCCTGGGAGATCGCCTGGGGGCTTCCCAGGGTGGTCACCACCGCGTAGTTGTCCTCGTCCAGAACGTAGTAGCAGCTGCCTACAGTGCCGTAGAGAAGCACCGCCACGAGGGCGATGAGGGCGCCCTTTCCGGGGAGTTTCGGAAGGCGGATGCCTTTTTTCTTCGGTTCTCTGCCGCCGCCGTTCTTCCCCGCGCCCGGGCCTCCGCCGCTGCCGCCGCCGGAACCTCCGGAGCCGCTGTTATTCTCCCCGGCTTCCTCCCCGGTCTGACCGTTGATATTTGTCGTGTCCCAGCCGGACCGGTCCGGTTTCTTCATCTCCCGGTCGAATACTTTGTCAAAAAGGTCAAATAAAGGATCTCTCATTCAAAAACCTCCTTCTCCCTCCGATTCTTTCTCACTGCCCTTCCTTTTTCCGCCGGATCCGGATCCCGTTGACCGTCACGTCTTCCGTCACAGGGATCAGGAAAAACTCCTGCCCGTCAATGACCCTGGTCTCGATCAGTTCCGCAGCTTCGGTGAGAATATCCAGCTTCAGGGTATCTGTCCGGATGGAGAGCTTCTTCGGCTCCGCCACATTCTCCGCCAGGAGCCGGGGCTCTTCTTCGCCGACCAGGTGCTCGTAAGCCTCGTCAAAACGTCCCAGCGTCTTTTCGATCTTCTCCGGACTCTCCTCCGCATCTTCCGCGCAGTCGTACAGGACGCGGCGGATGTCGTGCCGGTCCAGCATCACGGTCTCTCCGGCGTCTTTTCCTTCTTCCACCATCCGGTTCACGGCGTCGTTGATCTTCACCACACTGTCGTAGTCGTATTCTCCGCCGAGGGAGACTTCGATCACTTCCCGGAACAGGTTCCGCTCCGAAGTCTGTCCCCTGGGAGGCGCGAAGCCCAGAAGCTCCTCCGTCAGTTCTTCGTGGCGGCATTCATCGTTCTTTGCGTACCAGAGAGCCGCGTGGATGTCCGTGCTCCGCTCGTTGAAGGCGGGATAGAGAAGACCCACCTCCGGCTTCTGCACGGCCCAGTCCTCGGTCCTGCTGAAGAAGGCCCGTTCTTCCGCGTCATAGCAGAGTCCGTCCCTGAGAAGCTTCACCGGGCAGATGGACAGCTCCATGAATTCGTAGACGTCTGTGGAGGCATCGTACATGCCGATGCCGTCCGAGGTGCGTCCCGGAATGTCGTACACACCATGCACCAGCAGGATCAGGTACTTCTCCGGACACCGGTACACGGAGATGATCCGGTCAAAGAACCGGTCTACCATCTCCTCATCCTTCAGTCCGCTCTTCAGGAGTTCATACAGCTCCGGCTGGTGGCCTCCTTCCTTCTCCTCGCTGAGGGGGAATTCCATGTTGAACAGTGTCCGGCCGATCTTGCCGGACACCGCCTTTTTAAAGATCTCGCAGTACTTGAAAAGCTCCTCGTCCTGCAGGGAATGAAAGCTGTCCTTCAGGTCCGCGATGCGCGCTTTCTGCTCGTTTACATAGCAGCCGTACATCCGGTCCACCCGGCAGTCATTCTTGTCAAACAGCTTCCTGATCTCATTGATTGCTTTCTTATCCATATAATACAGTACTTCCTTATAACAGTTCTTCCTTCCGAAAAGGTAAGAACATCATACCATATCCCGCGCTTTCCGTCACTCCGCCCGGGCAGGCGCCTCACTCCGCCCGCGCCATCCGGTCCGTGAGATACAGGAACTCCCTGCGGTAGCTGTCGTCCGAAGCATGGGCGGTCTTTGCCAGACGCTCCGTCACCCCGGAAAGCTCCGAGCTTCCCTTGTACTCCGAATCCTTCAGGATCATACCTACCTGGGCCACACCTGCCGCCCAGGACAGGTCGTCGCTCATCTCCGGCTTCACGGCGGTATTGTCCACGGGATACTCGAGGAGGATGCTCTCCTGGCCGGATGCATCAGCCCCGCCGGAACTCTTCTCCGCCGGGTCTTTGTAGCGGATGCTCACGGTGCACCACTCCACATTGTTTCCGGCTTCCGCGCCGCCTGCACTGCCGGAAATCCCGGAGCCGTACTTTCTGCCGGGCTCCCCGATCTCCTGCTTCGATCCCGGCTGCGCGATCTCGAAAAGCGCGGTGACGCGGTGGCCGGCGCCCAGTTCTCCGCCGTCCTTCGTATCGTCCGCGAAGTCCTCCGCAGCCATGACCCGGTTCTCATATCCGATCAGGCGGTAGCCCTTCACCCTCTCCGGGTTGAACTCCACCTGGAGCTTCACGTCCTTCGCCACCGTGAAAAGAGTGCCGCCCGCTTCCTCGGTCAGGACCCGTCTTGCCTCCGCGATGTCGTCGATATAGCTGTAATTCCCGTTGCCGTGGTCTGCCAGGGCTTCCATCCTGGCATCCGAGATATTTCCTTCCCCGAAGCCAAGGACCGAGAGACAGACACCGGACTTCGCTTTCTCCTCGATCAGGCGGGTAAGAGACCCCTGGTCCGTCACGCCGATGTTCAGGTCGCCGTCCGTCGCCATGATCACCCGGTTGTTTCCGCCGGGGATAAAGAACTTTTCAGCCAGCTCGTACGCGGTCTTTATCCCGGCGGAGCCGTTGGTGCCGCCTCCCGCCATCAGATCCTCCACCGCCGCGGTGATCTTCGCCTTTTCGCTGCCGCGCACACCCTCCAGGACCACAGTGTCCCCGGCGGCATAGGTGACCACGGACACTCTGTCATTCTCATCCAGGTTCTCCGCAAGAAGAAGGAACGCCCGCTGCACCAGGGGCAGCTTGTTCCACTCGTCCATGGAACCGGAGACGTCGATCAGGAACACGAGGTTCGAAGCCGGCAGCTTCTCCATGTCCGGCTTCTTCGCCTGCAGTCCCACAAGAAGAAGCTCCGTGTCCTCATTCCAGGGGCAGGGCGCGATCTCCGTCGTCACGGAAAATGGTTCCCCTTCAGCCGGTTCCGGATAGTCATAGGAAAAATAGTTGATCATCTCCTCGATCCGCACTGCGTCCGCCGGGACAGCCTGGCCCCGGAGGATCATCCTCCGGATGTTCGCGTAGGAAGCGGTGTCCACGTCCGCCGCAAAGGTGGCGAAGGGAGATGCGCTGACCGCCCGCCAGCCGTTTTCCTTGATATAGTCATATTCTTCCGTGTTCCACTGGGGCGCAGCTGGCCCCGGTTCCGGGAAGACCATCCCGTTCCAGTTTTCACCGGCCAGGGAAGCTCCCGCATACTGCTTCGCGGCAGGCATCATCTGCGGCGCAGCCATTAAGGCCTCCTCAGCCATTTCAAACCCTTCGTCGACAATGCCTTCGAATTCCTCCCGCAGCGCTTCCGCCGGCGCCGCGGTCGTGACCGGCACAGTCTCTGCTGCCGTGGTCTCCGGTGCAGTCTCTGCTGCAGTTGTGGTCTCTGCCGCGGTCTCCTTTCCTCCTGCCGTGCCGCACCCCGTCACCGCCGCCGCTGCCATGACCGCCGCCATCATGACCGCCGCATACTTCTTCATCAAAGATCTTTTTTTCATGGTTCAGTCCTCCTGTTTTTTCTCCTTCTGGATAATCAGACAGGACGAATGATTCACAGGTCACAAAACCCCGCCGGGTATTCCCGGCGGGGTTTTAAGTACAGTTATTCAACTCTGATATCGAATTTCTCAAGATCCCGGAAGGTGCAGCTTCCGCCTTCCGAGAAGAAACGGATCCCGCTGTCTGTTTCCAGGTCCGGGTATATGTTGCCGGTCATCACGTGCCGGCCGCCGTCGATGAACACTTCCAGAGAGCAGACATCCAGGAACATCCGGAGCTGAATGCTCTTTCTCCCGCTTTTCTTTGCTTCGGGCCTGCCGGCTGCGTCCACCGGGGAGAGGTCGACCTTCCGCACGTTGACCTCGTCCTCTCTGCCCTTCAGGGGCAGGCCGGACTTTGTGCGGTCAAAGACCAGCACATCTTCCGCGCGGTCATAGTAGATAAGCGTCTCATGTTCTTCTCCGCAGAAAAGCTTCACTCCCGCCTTCTCCGCCGTACCCGGCTCCAGGGTGACAGACACCTCGGCTGCCGTTCCGAAGATCTCCGGGAAGGATCTCTCCTCTCCTGAGCCGACCGTAAACTCCGGCACTGCCCGGCGGTCTGCCCGGAATCCTTCGATCTCCCGCACAGGGAGCTGCACCAGGGTGCCGTCAATGACCCGGAGTTCCCTGGGAAGCGTATAGGTCCCGGCCCATCCTTCCTTCTGTGTCGGATAGCTGCGGTCCCACATCTCCTTCCATGCGATCATGATCTGCCGTCCGTCCGGCATGCGGAGCGTCTGGGCCGCATAGAAGTCAAAACCGGCATCGAGCTCACCGACCTTTCCGACCGTGAAGCGTCCGTTCTCAAAGTTCAGCTTTCCCAGCATGTACAGGGAGGAGTGGATATTCTGATACAGATTCCCCATCTGCGGGAGGTTCTGCGGGCTGGAGAGAAGGACTTCCTCTCCGTCCACAACGAAATAGTCAGGACACTCATAGACGCCGTTCAGGATAAAATATTCGTGTCCCATCGGGATCTGTCCCGGGGTGTCTTCCTGCAGGAGGTGCCCTGCGTACTCCCAGTGCAGGAGATCCGTGCTGCGGGCAAGGATCAGATTGCCGTATCCCGGTTTCTCCGTGTCCGTGCCCGAGACATCACCTGCGGAAGGAGACCGCACGCTGTCCTGTCCTGTGCTGTATCCCTGCGCTTCTGCAGCTTTCCCGGAAGCCCCGGCGCGTTTTCCGGAGGCTTCGGCGCGGCGCCGGGATTCTTCTTCCTGTTCCGCCGCATCCAGAACTCTGACTCCGGCGACCAGGTACCATGACCCGTCCTTCCGGAAGAGACGGGGATCCCGGAAATCCATCTCGTAGACTTCGGGGTCCAGCATGTCCGCCGTAAGAATGGGGTTGCCCGGGTCTTTCTCAAAAGAGAATCCCCCGTCTTTAGAGACTGCGACGCACTGCCGCTGAAGCTCCGGCTGTGCTGCCGTATACATGAGCCAGAGCTTTCCGTCTTTCTCCGCCGCGGAGCCTGAGCAGCATCCGCAGATCACTTCATAGTCCTGGTCCGGGACCAGCGCCACGGGGAGATTCTCCCATTTCACAAAATCCTCCGTGACGAAATGCCCCCAGTGCATGGTGCCCCACTCCGGTTTGTAAGGGTAGTGCTGATAGAACAGATGGGCCTTTCCCCCGAAGAAAATGGTCCCGTTCGGATCATTTGCCCATCCGGCAGGAACACTTGCGTGATAGACAGGGCGGTAGCTCTGCTTTTTCATGGTTTCTCCTTCACATTCAGGCTTTTTTCTGTGTTTCTTCCTTCTCAGGCCTGATCTGGTCCTTTTCCTTTTCAGCCTTTTTACTGTGTTTCTTTCTTATCTTCTTAATGAGCATCACAGCCAGGAGGATCAGCACGGCCACTGCCGCTGCCGCAATATACTTGTACGGCGGCTCCTCACTTGTAACGAGGATCTCCAGCTCCCGTTCCGCTGTCGGGAAGGTGAGATAGTCTCCGAAGGTCTCTGTCTTCACTTCACTGCCGTTCACAAAGACATGGATCGTCCGCGCGGCCGGTTTTCCGGAGACCGGCTTCAGGAAGACCGGCTTCAGCACCCTGATCTTTCTCTCGGTGAGACCGTCGTCCGGAACCGAGACGAAGTAATGCCACTCGCCCTCGGAGCGGAACGTTAGGACGTCCTCATCCCGGAACTGTCCGTCGGCGATCACCAGCGGCTTCCCGCTGCTCTCCTCAGTTTCCTTCGAAGACAGTGCCGACGTCAGCAGGCAGTAGACGGAATCCACGACCGTGTCCTCATCGAGGACGGTGTCCTTGTCCACATCCCACCGGAGATAGAAGCCTTCCCGCACTTCCGTCTCGGGAACCGGAACGTCCTTCAGGACCGTGCCCCTCTTCACTTCCTCCAGACCGACGATATGTCCGTTCACCTTGAACTTTACGAGGACCGTATCCATGGGTTCCGCGGCTCTCTCCGCCATTCCCGCGTAGTCGATATTGTCGATGGCGCCGAAATTGCCCGCGTAGTAAATATTGTTCCTGATCTTTTCTGCATCCAGTTCGTCCACACTTCCTGCGATGGTGCCGGCGTATTCATCCGTGCCCAGTACAGTCACCGCCGAAATGTTGTCCCGCAGCGTCTTTCCGTAGCCGCAGATGCCTCCTGCGTTCTTTTCTCCGGTGACCCGGCATCTCGCGGTGTTTCCGTCCAGAGACGCCAGGGCATACCCTGAGATGCCGCCGACAAAATAGCCGTCCTCGGAGCTGACATCACCCTCGTTGGTATTCTTCCGGAGCGTTCCCATGTCGGCTTTTCCCACGATGCCGCCGGCATGGTTTTCCTTCGCGGTAATAATTCCTGTATTTTCGGAGTCAAGGATTGCTGCCGATACGCCGAAGGAATAGTCCAGCGATCTGCTGTTGTTGCGCAGGATATCCTTGTCGGGATCAAGATCATACTCCACAGCGATGGTCCCGGCAATGCCGCCGGTCTGCGTATCCCCGTCAATATCCGCAGTATTTCTGCAGGAGACGATCCTGGAGGCGGAATTCACGGTATCGGAGGTGTCGTTGAAGATGCCGCCATTATCCGCGATATCGTTCAGCCGGTCTCTTTCATTTTCCATGAGGTCCGTCAGGCGGGTGAACCGCCTGTTGATCTCGTTCATGTTCGCGATGACCTCAAGACTGTCCTCCCTGGCACCGGCGTTCATGCTGTCGATCTGGCTGGAAATGCTGTCCAGTCCGGCGTAGATATCGTCGCCCGCAGCACGCACAGCTTCGTTTGCCTGGAGATCGATATTGATGCCGCCTGCCATGTTGGAAATGGAACCGCCGAGACTTGAGCTGAAAGAGGAAAGCTCAGAGAGGACATCATCCAGATCGCCGATGGAATTAAATACCTCGCTGACGGCACCGCTCATCGCCCGGTCTCTCCGGACCGCTTCGGTCTGAATGGAGCCATCCGCGATCCGGTCGCGCCTGCTCCGGAGATCGGTGAGGATGGTCCGCATCGCCCTGATATCGCCGGCGGTGCGGTTCGCTGCGGACAGCGCCTGGTTGATCCTGGCCCTCCGCTCTTCTGGAAGATCAGGCAGACGGTTTTCCCGGATCTCTTCCACTAAGGGAAGGGTCGTGTTCAGATCCTGCCGCAGCTGGTCGTTCAGCGAGACGATCCGACCGCGCTCCCCATCCGTCAGGCTCAGGCCCTCCGCCATATCGTCCATCGCGTTATCGATCTTTGTCGTCATGCTGCTCAGTGTATCGAAGCTGTCTTCCAGCCCTTCTGTATCAGCCGCGATGTCATCCATGGAGCCGGTGATGGTGTCCGCAGTGGAATTGATGGTGTCCGCCGCCTCATCAAAGCGCTCCAGGGACGCGTTGTAGACCACATTCGTGGAGTTTTTTACGTCCGTCATGGACTTCGAAAGACCGGAGAGCCGGTCATAGGTACTCTCTGTGATCCTTTCCGAAGTGTTCAGCGTGTCCGTGATCAGGCTGTTGATGCCGTCCATTTCATCAGACATGGCGGAAAGCACGTCCTGGGAGAAATCCAGGGTGATCTCCGGCTGCTGTTTTCCTGTGATGCCGCCGGTCCCCCTCCGTCCGTAGATCCTTCCGTTGTTCACGCAGTTTGAGACCTCACCGCCGGTCCTGCCGCAGATGCCGCCGGTATTGAAGCCGTTGTGCGGATATCCGACGATCCCTTCGTTGGTGCATCCGGTGATGGCGCCGCTGTTCATGTTGTATCCCGCAATGCCGCCGGTGTCGATCCTGACCCGCAGGTTTTCCGTGTTGTTGATGGATTTGGTGAGCAGGATGTTTTCAAGGATGTCCTTTACGTCTTCCGCACTCATACTGGAATCGTCAACATTCGTGTTGATGTGGGCCCGGTTGACGCAGTAGGAAATGACACCTTTGTTTTTTCCCGCGATACCGCCGACTGAGTTATCCCCGGAAAGAAAGCCGGAAACTTCACAGCCGTTGATCTGGCCGGTCTCTGTATTGACCGCGGCAAGGATCCCCGCGGTGGATTTTCCCGTGACCTGGGCCTCCACCTTGATATTATCCAGCCGCCCGCTGTTCTGGGAGACAAAGACCGCTGTGTTGTCCCGGGTAGACGTGATGGCTCCGGTGATCGTCAGATCGCTGACGTAAGCGTCCTTGCCGATGGTCTGGAACAGCGCGCTCTGGCCCGCGAGATTGCCGATGGTGTGGGAATTCCCGTGAAACGTCCCGTTAAAGCAGGCAATGCTCCCGACAGACTCCGCTCCCGTCAGATCCAGATCCGCATCCAGCTCCACGGTCAGTCCGTCGGACCAGCTGTTGACTCTGCATTTTTCTGAAAGGCGGACAAGATCCTCGACGGAACTGATCCTGAATACCGCTTCTTCCGTTTCGGCGGCAAAGATGTCCGGACAGCCCGTAAAGACCAGGCAGACCGGAAGCAGCAGTGCCGCGATCAGCTTACTTATCCTTTTCATCAATATACTCCTCGATATCCTGGCCTTCGTTGTCTGCAAGTTTTGTGATATCACCCGATATGATAGACGCCTGAACGTCGCCGCGGATAATACCGTGGACCGTTCCGATGATCTGTCCGGAAATACGGCCCCGGATCATTCCGTCGACGCGGATGATGCCGCTCTCGTCCTTTGCCCTGATGGGTCTGGAAACGGAGAATGCTGTCTTAGCGATGAACTTGTCTCCAAGCAGCAGGATCTGCGGCAAAACAAGGAGGACCAGGAACATGGAGATCAGGGTCCCTCGTCCGAGACACTGTCCAATGCCGGCGATGGCGCCGTCGGAAGTCAGGAATCCGATGACGGTTCCGGCGATCGCAAGGATCGACCCGGAGGTGATGATCGTCGGGAATGCAAAATTCACTGTTTCGATAATAGAATCTTTCCGCCCCATGGTCTTCCTGCACTCCTGATACCTGGAACCCATCACGATGGCGTAGTCGATGTTCGCACCCATCTGAATGGAGGAGACAATCAGGTAGCTTATAAAGAACAGGTTCGCCTGCATCAGGGTCGGGAAGGAGAAATTGATGAAGATCGCTCCTTCGATGACCGCGATCAGCAACAGCGGCATGCCCGCAGACTGGAAGGTAAAGAGCAGGATCACCAGCACGAAGAGGACCGAGACCACCGAAACGACGATATTATCCGTTTCGAACTGGCCCTTCAGGTCCATCTCGGAGGTGGATTCACCCGCGATATAAACGCGAAGGGAGGGATCCTCGTCCATTTCGGCCTCAAACACAGGATCTATGATCCGGTGCAGTCCGCCGAGAAAGGCAAAGGTCTCCGGGCTTTCCTCCGGGAGCTCCAGGGACACGAGCATCCGCTCATAGGTCTTTCCCTGCAGCTGCCTTCTCGCCAGAGAAAGCTTGTCGTAAGTGTCGTCCAGATCCTTCCTGTCTTCCGGGTCGGGATCGATGTATCCTTCGTCGATCTTGTCGTGAAGGAACATATAGATATCGATGAAGGGGATCCGGTATTTTCCCACACCGCCGATGATCCGGCCGTATTCTTCCTTGTCCGAAGCATACATACTGTACAGCATGGTGGAGACATCGTAATCCAGATCAGCCATCTCGGAAAACTGCCGGGGCGTCAGGGGCTGGGAGACCATATAACCCTTTTTTGCTTCCGTATTGGAAAGGGAGGTCACGCTCTTTATCTCCGGCATCGCTTCGAGGGTCTCCGCGATCTTTGATATCTTGTAGTAATCATGGCTGGGGAGATTGATCGCGATGATATTGTCGGATCCGAAGGTCGCTTCGATCATATCCTCCGTGATCTGCGCATCGTTTCTGACGGGGGTCGTCAGCGTCGAGTACCCGTACACATAGGGGCACTTGTTGGAGAAGTAAAACCCTGCCGCGGCCACCAGCAGGAACAGCGGCGGGATCACCCGCTTCGTGGCATAGGCGAATCTTCCCACAAAGGGGATCATCGGGACCAGGTTCTTGTGCTTTGTCTTCATCATCAGATCGGAGAAAAGCACCAGGAGCCCCGGCATGAGGGTAAACACCGCCACCAGGCTGATCAGGATCGATTTTGTGAGCGTGGTGCCGAGATCCGCGCCAAGCCCGTATCCCATAAACAGAAGCGCCAGGAGGCCTGAGATCGTGGTGAGAGAACTCGAAGATATCTCAGGGATCGAATGGGCCAGGGATACGATGACAGCGTCTCTGGTGTCATAATGTTCCCGCTCTTCCTTGAAATGGTTGCAGAAAATGATCGCGTAGTCGATGGACAGCGCGAGCTGAAGCACGATGGCGACAGAATTGGAGACGAAGGAAATGGTCCCCATGAGGAAATTCGTACCGTTGTTGATGAGCGCCGCGGCGACAAAGGTAAGAAGGAGGACCGGCACCTCACCGAAGGTCTGGGAGGTCAGGATCAGCACAGTGACGACCACGATCCCCACCACGGCGATGATCAGTTTCATCTCTTCCGCAATAGCGTCCGCCTGCACGTCCCCGAGATCCGAGGAAACGTGAAGGTCATAGGAAGCAAGAGACGCTTTCAGCGTATCCAGGGATTCCAGAGCCCGGTCATCGTCGTCGGCATACCGGAAGACCACGTTGTACAGCGCAGAGGAATCATTGTAGTGATCCCGGATCTCTTCGAGGGTAAGCTCCTCGTCCTCGTCCGGCACTTCCGTGGATCCCGGCTTCAGATAATCCGGGAGAAAGGATGTCTCGGACACGCCCGGAGACTCCTTGATCTTCTCATAGACCTCGAAGGCTTCGGAAAGGGAGATATTGGATATCATTACTTTCGCTGATCCGAAAGTAGTGTATTCCTTTTCCATCATATCCATGGTCTGTCTGGTCTCCGTGTCATCACTGAGGTACTCGGAAAGATCGTTCTCCACCGATACCCAGTTGGACGAGAAGATCGAGAAGATGATCAGGATGATGTAGATCAGGAAGAACAGGTTCCTCTTGTCTACGATAAACGAGCATATTTTCATAAGTGGTGACGACTTGTTGTCCATATTACGGGTTCTCCTTTAGATCTTCTATAAAGAAAAAGACACCGTCCCGGCTGAAGACGCACAGCCGGAGCGGCGCTCTCTGTTGATGCCAATGTCCTGAACCATCAGTGAAGATTGATCATCTCCACGCAGGTATTATCGTTTCCTACGGTCCGGAGCATTTCCTCCTGCTTCTTCAGTGCTGCCAGTGCCTCAATGTCCGAACCGTACTCACCGACAGTGCTGCGGCTCAATTCCTTTCCATTGTCATCTTTCCTGACAAGGTCGATCCTGATCCTCATAACAGACTCTCCTTTTCCGGGCGTACGTCCCTGCCGCCCGTATAATCATTTGTGACACATTATAGCACGTAACAGCTTCCTTGCACCCCCTGATTATTTGTTTTATTATTGAAATTAAGGACCCGGATATGACCATTCGTTTCAAAGGAGGTGCGTCGCTTAATGAACCAGCATTATATCGGAGGCGGGCATGTCGCCGTTAAGACCTGCAATATGGAAGAAAGTATCGCATTCTACACGAAAATAGGCGGAAAGCTTCTGCAGCTGGAATCCCTGCCGGACGGTAACGGACGGAAACAGCTGGCACTCTTAAGCTTTGCCGGTTTCGTCCTGGAGCTCATCTGTCCCGCGGAGCCGAAAAAGGAGGAGGACGGCGTAGTGGCCCACTTCGCGGTCTACGTGGACGATGTGGACGCTGCCGCAGCGGAGCTTCAGTCCCTCGGGATCAATACCTTCCTGAAGCCGGAAAAGACCGTTCTTCCGGAGCTGTTCGGCGGACTGGAGAACCGCTTCTTCCGCGGCCCCTCCGGAGAACAGATCGAACTCCTGCACTGCAATACCTTTGCATATCCTGACTGATCCAGTACAGAAAAACGGCCCTTTGACGAAAAAAAGGCCGTTTTTCTGTGTATAAAGGGCATCTTTCCACAATTTCTTTTTGAAATCCGCGGATTTTTCCACAAAATCAACAAGGTTATCCGCAAAACCCGCGGAAAACAGCCGTTTTCCTCAAAACAGCCTGCATTTCTCCAGTATCAGTTCTTTCGCCCGCTCCGCGTTCGTTTTTTTCTCCATCACCAGGGACACGAATTTTCCCTCCCCGCCGTAGGTGATCTTGACGGCGTGCGCCGGGATCGATTTTCCGCAGCAGCCTGTCACATGGAAAGAGGTCGGGATGATCTCCGCGCCGGTGCAGGCGGAATAGGGCAGATACTTCTGCGGCGGAAAATACACAGCTTCCTGCCCGAAGCGGAACTGCTCCAGGCGGAGACCGGCTTTTTTGTCCTTTGCCGGATCTGCGATCATGTATGCCTTGTCATAAGGATCATCTGTAAAAAAGCCCATGCTCTCCTCCTTCCGGTCTTCGGTCAGCCTTCCCTTTCCGCCGGAGCACTGTTCTGCCTGGTAGCCTTCTCCATCTGCTCCTTCTTCTCGTTCTTGATCTCCCAGTGGATCAGGAAGGTCAGGGCACCCCGCAGCAGGATGATGGCTCCGAGGATCCCGAGCTCCCGCCACTCCCGGACCACGACCGTGCGCAGCACCTCGCCGCCCATCTTGAACTCCAGCGCCAGGGCGATGCCTTCGCCAAGATCCAGGCGGATGTTTCTGTCCGTCTTCTTCAGCCACCCGTAAAAACATTTTACCGCAGTGGATACCAGCACGCAGATGCCGGCCATCTCCATCAGGACCGTACTGATCTCGACTACATAAGTCAGGATAACGTCCATTCCTTCGAGCACTCCGGTCATGCACTGCCTCCTTTACTGGTTTCCGCGCATATTGACCAGGATCACCCGGTCGGTCTGCCCCTTCCGGATCCCGGTCATCCGGCTTGTCAGGTTCGCTGTCGAGCAACTGTGGTTCGGGATGATGCGGATCCGGTCGCCGATCTTCAGATCCGTCGGGCCCCCCGCCTCAAGCTGTCCCACTTCCTCGGAAAGATGAGACACCTTCAGTTCCGGATGCCCGATCACCCTTCCGTGCCCTGTCAGGGAACTGTTCCCGTGGGCGCCCTGGTCCAGTCCCAGGCATTTCGCGCCCGCGTCGCAGATAAAATGCCCTTCCGACGGATTGGAGATCACGGTAGCAAGGACTGTCAGGGCACAGTTTCCTTCCTCCGCGGTCCCGTTGGAGATCTGGATCGCGTCGTTAAACACGTAATTGCCCGGATGGTACATATTGATGACCGGATCCCCGATGTTCGCTGCGTAGGTCGGCGTCGAACCGCTGCCGACGATCTCCGGGACCAGTCCCGCCGCCTTCAGGTTCCGCACCGCCGCCCCGATCTGCTCCGCTTCCTCCGCGCAGTAACCCGGTACCTCCTCCGGCGAGGCGGCTCCGTACACATGGCCGGGGTGCGTGGAGATACCTTTCCACAGAAGATGGGGGAAGATGCGGAGTTTTTCCACAAATTCCGCGATCTTTTCCGCAGAAATGCCGAACCGGTGCAGCCCGCAGTCCAAAATGACCGTATATTTCACCTGAAATACAGCTTTTCCTGCCGCTGCTTCCCGGTCTTCTGCGGTTTCCGCCGCTGCCAAAGCCGATGCTTCTGCTGCCGCTGCTGCTTCCAGCGCTTCCGCCGCTTCCAGGCTGTCCAGGCGCACAATGAAGTCCGGCACCTTTTTCGCGAGGGCGATGACGCGCTGTATGGACGGTCCCGCCGCTGCCGGGTAGGCGTACATCAGATGCTGAAAGCCGTCAGCTGCCAGCTGCTCGGCCTCGTCCAGTGTTCCGCAGAGAAAGCCTTCACATCCGGCATCCGCCTGCATGGCGGCGATCTCCGAGCTTTTGTGAGTCTTCACCATCGGCCAGAGGGCTTTTCCGCAGGCCTTCGCCTTTTCCGCATACGTTCTGATGTTTTCTTCCAGAATATCCAGATCCAGCAGCATGACCGGCGTAGGAAGCACGTCGATCCCGCCGCCTGTTTCCATGTTCAGCCTGACGTTCATTCTGCTATTCGTTCTGCTGCTCATGCAGCCGCTCCTTCCTCCGCCTCCTGGTTCATTTCTTCCTCCGCGGCCTTCGCGGCTTCATCCACCAGCTTCATTGCTTCTTCCAGGCCTTCCGTTTCCAGGGTGACGACCTCTCCCGCGCAGACCTCAAACACGGCGGTCTGGTCTCCGTCGGCAAATTCTTCCGTGGCTGCCGCGTCATAATATTTCCAGCCGTCTTCCATCAGTATGACCATTCCCAGCGATTCGGAGTTTCCGTCGGCGTAGAACGCTGCGTATACGTCATAGCGCCCCTCAGGCACCGCAGCTGCCGCCGTCGTCGTATTTGCATCCGGCCAGGTCGTAAAGGCTTCCTCCGCGCCCTCCAGTACCACGATGGAATAGTATGTTTTTTCCGTCTCGGGCTCGGGGAAGTCGAACATGACCAGGCCCAGCCCCTCCGGCGCCGTCTCCGGGATGGAAAGATCCCCGATCCCGGTCTCATCCACCGCGGCGCTGATGGTGTCCTTATATTCCGGCTTTCCGATTCTTTCCAGACACCAGGGCAGGAGCCGGATCAGCTGGCTGTAGTCCGAATACGGCGTCATGGCCATCGAAACATTCATCCAGAAATACAGCTGGTCCTCCTTCGGCATCCCGGTCTCGTTCAGTCGGTACGCGATCAGATTCAGAAGAGAGCTGTTGGTGTGCACGCCGCCCAGGTCATTGTTTCCCCTCGGCGAAAGAAGATCCGGCAGATAATACTTGTCCCAGACATGAGCCGGCTGGGCGTAGCGATTCGGATCGCTCATACAGCGGTACGGAGTTTTACCGTGCTCCGCGATCAGCCACTCGGTGTCCTCTGTATCTCCGAGCATATCTTCCACCAGGTTTCCGCAGATGTCGCTGAAGGACTCATTGATCGCGCCGTAGGCATTGAAATACAGATTCGTGCTCATCAAAGTGGAAGTCATGCAGTGGGTAAACTCATGGGCTATCACGTCGGTGCACTCTCCGTAAGCCACGGTAGTGTCAAACTCGAACACCTGGAAGCCGTGCTGCCGCCCGGCGTAGCAGGCATTATCGGCAGGCTCTCCGTTTTCATCCACGTAGCCCATAAGAAGGAGCGTCGGCGTTCCATCGCCATCCGGTCCGTGCCATCCCGCGCTCTCGAAGGTGTCGTACACCCGAAGGAAGGTATCGTAGACACTGACCTCCTCCGGGTCCCATCCATTCATGCCGTAACTGCACGTCTCCACATTATCATTGTTCACAAACTCAAGATAATCGCCGCAGATCACACCGCGTTCCATGTCTCCGAGACACAGCTGCCCCGTCTCCTTGTCCTTCAGGACAGGGATCGTGACTTCCCGGGTGCCGCCCCCCCGGACATCTACCTTTCCGCTCCAGACCTCCTGTTCGAAGCCGCTGAAAACAAGACCGGCGCCTTCTCCGGAATAAACGTCCGCATTTCCGGGCTCCGGCACCGGAAGGGAGTAGAGATAGGAGCCCTCCATGTCCACATAATGGACCAGATAAGCTGCCTCATATTCCGTGTAGATATTGTTCGTGTAGACCGCGTAGGCAAAGTAAAAGCTTGAGTCGTCGTTGAGGTACGGGAGGAACACTGCTTCCGTCACGCCTTTTTCTACCTCGGCGCCGGTCCCTTTCATTGTCTCCCGGACGATCTCCTCCGCCTCTTCCGCCGAGATCTGCGTCTCAGGCATGTCCGTGTCGCCGACGTCGGAGAACAGGGAACTCACCACCGCGACCGCATGTCCGTCCTTGTCCGCCGCAAGCTTGACCACCGCTCCGTATATGGAGGCCTCACCCTGCAGCTGGCGGAAGATATACCACACAAGTCCGTCCTCATTCGGCCGGATGTAGATGGGCTCCAGGGCCGTGTCTTCCTCGACGCCCAGTCTTCCGAAGAGGCCCCGCAGAGCCTTCTCTGCGTCCTTTTCGTCCCGGATGATCCCGTCATAGAGGTCCTCCGTAAGGAAGTTGTTTTCTTCCTCTTCTTTTATATCTGAACCCGTTGTAAAGGCAGCACCCTTTGCTGCCTGGAGATCAGAAACAGCGTCCTTTGCAGCCTGCGTCCCGGAGGCACCAGCCTCTCCAGCCTGGGTCTCTTCTGTCTGTGCTACCGCAGCCTGTGTTCCCACGGGCTGTGTCTGCGCCTGGCCGCCTCCGCAGCCTGAAAGCAGCAGAATCAGGATCAGTACTGTTGTAATATAGAATGCTCTTTTTTTCATAACACACCTCCTCGCTGTCATTTCCGATTATACCATGTCCAGAGACGAAGCACACTCCGCGGGAAGAGTTTCACCCCGCACGCGGTCAACAAAAAAAGCTGCTCCGGCACGGAAGGCTGATCCTTCCAGAGTGCCGGGCAGCGGAATTTAACACTTTATCTCAGT
>CACZFV010000034.1 GCA_902780465.1 uncultured Lachnospiraceae bacterium | reverse complement strand
CTCCGCATCCGGACCACGAAGGAATTCGAAACCTCCACTGCCTCCCGGATTCTTGAGATGGTGGAAAACGCGACGGAGCATAAGAGCCATGCGGATAAGTTCATCACCCGGTTCGCTCGGGTTTACACGCCTGTCGTGGTCGGCGCGGCCGCCGCTCTGGGAGTCATAATACTTGTAGGTGGAACCGGATGTACCGGAGTCGGTCCCGACCCAGTTGGTCATCATTTTCCCTGTCGCATTGAAGACATAGTAGACGCCGTCGATCTTCTCCTCTTTGTCAGCGACATATTTCCCGGTGGACTTGATGTAGTACCAGCCCTCTTCCTTGTCTGCGTCGTCATCCTCGTCCAGGTAAGCCCAGCCCTGCTGGACCCAGCCCTCATCCTCTGTTCCGAGGTAGTAGCGGGCGCCGGTGGACTCGTTCTCGAACCATCCGTGATCCATCAGGTGATCGGTGAAGTGATACTTCTTTTCCCCGATCGTCTTCCAGCCCTTCTCCACGGCCCTGCCGTCCGGCCCGAAGTACATCCAGCCCTCTTCGCCGTCGTACTCCAGCTTTCTCCAGGAATCCTTGACCATTGCGCCGTCTTCGTTCACGTAGTAGACATGATCCCTGTACTCGACGATGCTGTTCTTTTCCATCGCGCCGCCGTAGCCGAGATAGAACATGTCGTTTCCGGAAGCCTGCCAGCTCTCCGTAACCACGTTTCCGTCCTGTCCGATAAAGTACCAGTTGTTTCCGTTCATCGCCCAGCCCTGTGCAAAGGCCGGGATAGTCATTGCCGCGGAGACTGCGGCGGCCGCTGCTGCGATCATCATCTTTCTGTTTCTCATTTGTTTGTCCTCGCTTTCTGATTTCAGACCAGTTATCTGTTTGCTGTAGTTTTTTGTTTGCTGCTGTTTTTTATTCTCTGTTTGGTTTGATTTTTGTTTTCTGGCTTCAGTATAGCGGGAACAATTATGAAGTTCTTTACTTTAGATTTGAGGTTTCAGGCGGAAAGTTTAATGAAAGCTGAATTTCTGTTTACTTCTAAAAAACCAGTGAACTTGTTTACGAAAAGCAGAATTCCCGGAGCCCTGAAGCCCCGGGAATTCGTAAACTGTGTGTCTGTTTTGTGTCCTGCCAGCCGGTCCGGCCAAAGCACGGAGCAGATCAGATCTCAATATATCTTCCGCTGAAGTCAAAGAGATTCAGTCCGGTCACGTCGTCATGCTTTCTTCCCACCTGGCCGTCCAGCACAGTGAGGAACAGCTCGCAGGTGCCGGAGATCCGGCATTCATTCAGGTGCCCGCCGAAAGCCTGGAGATCCGCGTTGCACACGGTCACATGAATATGATGGTACACCTTCTTTCCCTGCATGGTGATATTGCCGTTAATGGATGAGATCTCCATCTCTTCGTCAAAGACTCTCTTTTTGTACTCCTTCTTTTCCACGTTATAAAGGCCCACGACAACATGATCCGCCGCGCCCAGGCCTTCGATGCAGGCCAGTCCGATGTCTTCTTTTTCACAAAGTTCCTGCAGCTTCGCGATCACTTCCTCACCGCGGTCGATCCGGACCACATAACGTTTTCCGTATTTTCTGTACTCCATTTTATCCTCCTTGTCTCCGGCACCTTTCGCCGGAGCATCATTATCACCTGTTCACCACATTGACCGGTTCCCCGGCCATAAAGGCTTTGATATTGTCTGCTGTCGTCTGCATGATGCGCTCTCTCGCCTCCTTCGTAGCCCAGGAGATGTGGGGGGTGATGATGCAGTTTCTGGCTGTCAGAAGAACGTTGTCCGCTTTGATGGGTTCCGTCGACACTACGTCCACCGCCGCTGCAGCGAGCTTCCCGGAATTCAGCGCGTCCGCCAGATCCTGCTCCACGACCAGCGGTCCGCGGCTGTTGTTGATCAGGATCGCCCCGTCCTTCATCCTGGCGATATTCTCCTTGTTGATGATCCCCTGGGTGGACGGGAACAGGGGGCAGTGCAGGAACACAAAGTCGGATCTCTTCAGAAGCTCGTCCAGCTCCACATAGTCCGCCACGGCCCTGCCTGCTTCGGTCTGGAAAGCATCGTAGGCAAGGACCTTCACATTCATGGCTCTGAGGATCTTCGCCGTGTTGACGCCGATCTTTCCAAGGCCGATGATACCCGCAGTCTTTCCGGAGACCTCGATCATCGGGAAGTGCCAGTAGCACCAGTCGATACTGGATGCCCATTCGCCTTTATGCACCGACTCGCTGTGGTGGCCGATATGGGAGCAGATCTCCAGCAGAAGGCTCACCGCGAACTGGCTGACATTGTCCGTTCCGTACACCGGGACGTTCATCACCGGGATGCCCTTTTCTTTCGCGTACTCATAATCAACCACATTGTAGCCGGTAGCGAGCACCGCGACCGCCTTCAGGTTCGGACAGGCATCGATGGTGGCTCTGCTGACAGGCGTCTTGTTGATAACGATGATCTCCGCATTGCCGATCCGCTCCGCGATCAGCGGGGATTCTTCATATGCGGTCCTGTCATAAACTGTGACCTCGCCCAGGGCCTCCAGCGGCGCCCAGCTGATGTCCCCGGGGTTCTCGGTATATCCGTCAAGCACAACGATCTTCATGATACGCTCCTCTGTCTGATATGGATTCGAAACAGTGATCCCGTTTATTCCCGCATGCTGTCTTCCAGCGCGTCGACGATGGTCTCCACCACCTTGTCCGCCTTCTCCTGCACCTCCTTCGGCGCGTAGGGGAAGGTGTAGGAGACGTCGGAAGCCTCCAGCAGCGGCAGATCATTGATGGAATCGCCGATGCCGTAGAGCCTGAACTCCCCGAGCTGCTCCTTCATGTACTCCCGGAGGAAATTCACGCCCTTGCCCTTGGAGCACCCGCGGGGGGCGATATCGATCTCCACCACATTCTGGAATGCCTCGATCTTGTCGCCGTAGCGCTCGTTCAGGCTTTTACTGATCGCTGCCGCCTCGTCCAGGCTCTCCGTATGGATACTGACCTGGTGAATGAGTCCCTTCGGGGCATCATCCACGCCGGTGATGATGTAGTACTTTCCCGGATAATCCATCTCGCTGAAGATGCAGATATCTCCTTCCACATCCAGCGTCAGGCGGTAGCCCTTCGGATTATACTCCTTCACGATGGCGTCCGCCACGTCCCGGTCCACGCCGCGTTTCAGGATGGGACCGAAGTCGCGGTCCACGATGTTCGCGCCGCTGCTGGTAATAAAGAAGTCCGGCTCCACAAAACCTGTGATGAAGGGAGTGAGTCCGCCCACCTGCCGGCCGGTGCAGAGACCGAAGAGATGGCCCGCTTCCTGATATTCCCGGATCTTTTTCACTGATTCCGGAGGAAGCTTCACCTCCGCCTTGTAGAAGTACAGGGTTCCGTCAAAATCGCTCGCGAAAACTTTTTTCACTTCGTTCCTCCTGTCTGATGTGCCGGAGATCCCTCTCCCGCGTATTGTGGTCATTTTAATCTCCGAGCCGCGCGAACTTCAGGTCCATGACCGCGTCCCCGTCGGCGAAGAAAGAGATCCCGTCCGCTGCGGTATCCGTGTAGAGAGCCATGCTCATCACCTGCTCTCCCTCCCCGACAAAGCATTCCGCGCTGAAGCGGTCCAGAATGAGCCGGATGGTCAGGGCGCCGTCCCGGTGCTCCACCAGGCAGCGCCGCTGATGGACAATGGCCCTGCGGGAGCCGGAGAACTTCCTGTCCGCCTTCAGGATCCCTTCGTGGGGCCGGAAGCTGAAGGCTGTGTGGAACTGCCCGTCCTCGGCAAAACGGACCGCAAACTTGTGAAACACTGCCGCCGGGTCCGCCGGGCGCACCCGGATCTCCATCTCCACCGCCCTCCCCTGGATGCCGGGCAGACGGACCTGGCCGGACACCGGGATGTCGTGGAATTCCTTTTCATCTCTTCTCAGGGAGGCGAGTTCCCGGAGCGGCTGCTGGTAGAGCCGCCCGTTCCGCAGGGACAGCTCCCTGGGAAGGGACATCTGCCCCGCCCAGACCGATTCCGGTCTGCGGATAGCGCAGGCGTCCCAGTTCTGGAGCCAGCCGATCATCACCCGCCGCCCGTCCGGCGTCAGCACTGTCTGGGGCGCGTAGAAATCGATGCCGTAATCGATCGCCTGATCCGTTTCCTCCGTGAAGTTCCCCTCTGCTTCATCAAAGCTGCCGGTGAGGCACAGGGTCCCGTTTCCGTTGTGGTATTCAAACCCCTGCGGCAGCATGTCCTGCGGACTTGTGAGCAGCACCCACTTTCCGTCCAGCGGAAAGAAATCCGGGCACTCCCACATCCTGCCGAAGCGGTTCCTGTTCGCCGCAAGCACCTTCCAGTACTTCCACCGGAACCCGTCCTCGCTGAGATACAGAAGGATCTGTCCGCTGTCGTCCGCGGGCCGGTTTCCTATGGTGCAGCAGAGTCTCCCGTCAGAAAGAGGAAATATCTTCGGATCCCGGAAATCGAACCGGCTCCCGCCTTCCGGCAGGTCCGCCGCCGTCAGCACCGGATTCCCTTCATATTTCTGATAGTCAGTTCCGTCCCCCACGGCGATGTTCTGAGCCTGGATCTCCCGGAACTGCCCGCCGGGCTGCTGTTCCCGGCTGACGCCCGTGTACATGAGAAGGTGCCTGCCGTCCGGGAGCGGAAAGGCGCTGCCGGAGAAACATCCTTCTCTGTCTGGATCCGTATCCGGCGCCAGGGCGCAGGGCAGATACTCCCAGTGCAGCAGGTCACTGCTCACAGCATGGCCCCAGTGCATGGAATCCCAGTGGGAAGCGTAAGGATAATACTGGTAGAACATGTGGTATTTCCCCTGGTAGATGCCGAAGCCGTTCGGGTCGTTCATCCAGCCGCACCGGGGGGAAAGATGAAATACGGGACGCTGTTCCGGGTGAATGGCAGCCCCGTATTCTGCCTCATACTCTCTTGCTCTCTGCAGTTCTCTGCTGATCATGATGTTCTCCTGTCAAAGTTTTCTGTGCAGCAGATCTTTCAAGTCCCGCGCACGTGTGCATCATAAATGGATCAGCGGAAGATCACCGTCTCCCCGAGGGCCTTCCTGCTCGTGTGATTCGGAAGCGGCCCCGCGCCTTCCGCCGCGTAGCCGAGGTCCATCAGCATCAGGAGCTCCTCGTTCTCCGGGAGTCCCAGGGCCTCCGCCATTTTATCCATGTCGAAGTAATTGATCCAGCAGCTGTCCACGCCTTCGTCGGCGGCAGCCAGGATCATGTGCGTCGCGACGATCGTCGCGTCCTCCGCGCCGGAGTCCCTCTTCCCGCCGGGATAGACAAAGACATTGTTCTTATCAAAAGCGACAGCCAGCACCACCGGCGCGCCGTAACGGCAGGGCGTGACGGCATCGACCGCCGCAAGGTCCTCAGCGGACTGAAGCACATAGATCCGCTGTTCCTGCAGGTTCTTTGCAGTGGGTGCCAGACGGCCTGCCTCCAGGATCGCGGTGAGCTTCTCCTTTTCGACCGGGCGTCCGGAATATTTCTTGCATGAATAGCGGTTCTTCACAACTTCCTTGAATTCCATCCTGATACTCCTTTCCTGAAACGGATCAACACAGATATCTCTACTCCGATTATACATTCGAAGAGACGGAATTAAAACCACAAACAAAAAAGCGCCTTCCGGCGCTTTTTATATGTTTGCTGATCTGTCAGCTTTTTATCTGAGGTACTCTGCCAGGACATACACTCTTGCTCTGGTGAGTTCGGTCCCTTTCTCGGCATATGCCATCGATGCCATGCTGCCGCTTCCGTAAGCCGCGGCTTCCTGCTGCATCGCTTTCTCCTTCCGGGAGATCCACGTGCGCTCCTCCGCGCGCAGCCGCTCCATCGCGTCTTTGCTGAGCGTGCCCTCCAGGCGCTTCCACACGGAATTCAGCTCATTGTCCCACACCTGGTACTTCTGGCCTGCCAGCTGATTCAGCTCTGTCTGGGTCTGGGCGTTCTGCATCCGGCGGTTCAGCGCCGCTGTCTGCTCCTCTGTGCCGCTGATCTCCATCTTTACCGCCTCATACTGTCCCTGACGGGCAGGCGCGGCTGACTGTGCTGCCGGCGCGGCCGGCGCAAAAGCCGACGGTGCGGCCGGTGTATAAGCTGCCGGGGAGGAAGCTGTCACATAGGGGTCTGCAGGCCCGAAAGCCGAGCAGGGCTGCACATAGCCCACGTTCTTTGCGCTGCCGTACGTTCCTGCGAAGGCCTGTACCGGAAATGTCACCATCATTGCTGCTGCCATTACTGCCGCGGTGATACCTGCGAATCTGTTCTTCATGTTTTTTCCCTCTCTTCTTCGCTCCGTTCCAGGAGCTGTATGATATGTATGTATTCCGGTCGTTCCGGACGATTTCTGTTTACACGCATATCTTACGATAAAAAGAGGCACACAAATGTCACAGGCGGTCTCACCGCAGGATGGCGGTTTTACCACAGGATCGCAGCCTTGGCGCTCTGCAGAATGCTTGTGATCTGGTACTTGATCACGAACACTGCGTCGTTGTACTCGAGGTAATGTTCCTTGATAAAATCAAGCAGCGGGAACACGTAGCGCTGGGTCTCATCGATATACTTCAATACCCGGTGCTTCGGGAATCCCAGCATCATGGTGGAAACATTGTTGCAGCGGTCCAGCGCCTTCACGATGGCCGCCGTGCTGTTGTAGGAAATGTTCCGGTAATAGATCTCTGTCAGTTCCGGCGTCATCGGCCCCGGCTTTGTCAGAAGAGAGACCGCCTCCCGGACCTCCGAGGAAAAGGGGAGGTAAGGCGGATCGATGCCGCAGTCCTCGCAGACATCATGGAGCAGCGCCGCTGCCAGCACAGCGTCGTTCCGGATGCCCAGGGCATGGGCGTGACAGGCCATGGTCAGCGGATGCACGATATAGGGGATCTTCTCCTTGCTGTACTGGCTGGGGGAGCGGTACTGCCCCTCGTGCATCTCCCGGGCGAAGAACAGCGCGGAGCGTGTCTGCGTAAGACCCTCCGCATCCGCGAAGCTCTTCAGCTTGTTGAACATATTGGGATCCCCGAAGAACTGATCCTTGATGGAGAGCGGCGTTCTCGCCAGCTCCTTTTTCCCGATCAGATCCCTGAGGCGGACCCTGAGCGCGTCCGAAAGCGCCAGCATCTGGAACGCATCCGGCTTCCTCTTCCCCGTTTCAAAGGCTTTGATCTCCTCCGGCGTAAGATTCATCCGGTCTGCCAGCTGCTCTCGTGTCAGTCCCTGTTCCAGTCTCCGTTCCGTGATCCTCTCTCCGAAGTGCATGCCTTCCTCCGCTCTTCCAGATGAAGCTCCCCGTGCTGCCGGTCCTTTACTCCTCGTCCTCCATCGCGTAGCTGATCTCATCCAGCTCCGCGTGGACATACTCCGCCCAGCTGTACTGATTCATATAATCCCCGAGATAATGATATCTGGACTCCTGTTTCTTATCGATCCAGTCGTACATATCACACTCGATCTTCTTGGTGTCGATCGCCAGGCTGCCCCTCTGCTTCAGGATCAGGCCGTTCAGCTTCAGCTTTGTCAGAGTGTTCTGCAGATCCTGACGAAGGTTGCTGAGATAGGAAGCCTTCTTCTCCGGATCTCCGTCATCTTCCCACAGGGAGGCAATGATCTCTCCGTTGGTGGTTTGGGCGCCGCGGTTGTTCACCAGGAGGGCGATGATCTCCTTGGTCCTGGTGTATTTGAACGCGACCGGCTTCCCGTCCACGAAAAACTCGAAGTTTCCGAAGGTCTGAGCGAAGACCCGCTTCCGGTTCTTCACATCCTCCGGGTACCGGAGCTGGGCGAACTCTGTCTGCACCGCCTTCTTCTCCGCGGGCTTCAGAAGGTATCCGCTGGCCCGCAGGGCAATGGCGTCATAAGCGTGTTCCTTCTCGTCCGAAAGGAAGATCAGGTTGACCGCCGGATAAAGATCCTTCAGGTACTGCCCCAGATCGAGACCGGAGAGTTCCTGCATCTTTACGCTGATAAAGGCGGTATCCACTTCTGTCTCTCTGGCTTTGGCCAGGGCATCCAGGCTGCTGGTGAAGGTAAAGAGCTCCGCGTCCGGACGCAGTTCGGCGACGATCCCCTCGATCCGCTTCAGCGCTTCTTTTTTGTCATCTACCACGAGAATGGTCATTCCTTCACCTCTTTCCCGTTATCGTCCGCGGGCGCGGGGATTTCGAAATCCACCACCCGGAGTTCCTGGTTCTCGCGCTGCTCCTTCGTCATGTGCAGCGGATCCAGTTCTCCGACAAGAAGCATGTCCCCGCCCTTCACTGCCGCCTCGTGCAGCGGGCCCGCACTCAGATCAGAGACCACCAGCGCGGCAAACCTGTCGTAATTATCCTCGTCGATCACGGGGAAGTGGTGCTGCATCCGGTACCAGTGCCGCGGATCAAACCCCATCTCGCCTGTATAAAGACGGTCCGCGGTGGCTTCCACCTCGTCCGGTCCGGCAAGCTGCCCCGCCACTGCGCCGATGTCGTCGCAGAACAACATGGAGTAGACTCTCAGGACCTGGTGCCGCACGGTCTCAGGTTTCCCGTCCTTGCCGATCCTTCCGGTCTCCATATCCATTACCTTGTAATAATAATCCTGGGCTTCTTCGCTCTTTTCAAAATTCAGGATCGCTTCATAAAGTGCTTTGTTGATCAGCTGATGCGCCATATTTTTCCCTCCGGTCACAATGACTTCTTTAATAGTATACACCCAGATCGGGCATTTTAGCATTTCTGTATCTATACTTTCTCACTTTTTCTGTCATACTTCTGTCACACTATTGTCACACAGATCAGTGTGACGCTGGTGTGCGTAAACAGGCAGCTCCGTGTGTCGCTGGTGTGCGTATTTACCTGATATACTCAGCGCATGAACTTGAGAAAAACAGTAACTCAGGTTCCACAGACAAACAGCATACTAAACATTACAAAAATACCATTACAGAAAAAAGAGAGGACAAAAAACAATGATTATCAGAAAAATCGCAGGAACTATCGCAGCAGTCGCAGCAGCAGCCATGATGACCACCACCGCTTTCGCTGGTGAGTGGGTCACTCTGAACGATGGAAGAAAGTACTACAACACCGGTTATGACCAGACCTATCACGGCTGGCAGTGGATCTATGAGAACGATGGTGTGGCACGCTGCTACTATTTCGACGCAAACGGATGTGCGCTGACCAACACCACCACCCCGGACGGCTACAAGGTCGACTACACCGGCGCATGGGTGAAGAACGGCAAGGTCGTGACCATCGACTACCAGGACGGCATGGCACAGGATACCAACTGGGCGAACTTCGGAGGAGATTACTATATGTATCAGGCCGACTATAACAACGGCACCTCCTCCTCCGTAAACAGAAACTCCAATCACGTCTATGTCAACAATAACGGCAGCTCCTGCACAGTCTACAATTACAGCACCGGCGCCACCACGACCTTCTATAACCGCAACACCGCATACAGCTGGGAGAGCGGCGACGGACAGCTGCTTGACGTGGACAATGAGGACTGGTTCCGTATGGTCACCCCCTCCGGCACCTTCTACTTCAGCCGCTGACAGACAGTTAAGAACGACCGTTGATAAGGAACAGAAAAAGATCCGCAGCACCGATGAACAGTGCTGCGGATCTCTTTTTTTGTGAAGCCGCCTGAATCAGGATCTCATATCACTCAGTCCGGGAAAGCTTCCTTCCAGGAGTAAGTGGTGTGCAGGAGCTCGTGAGCCTTGTGGGAATTCGGCTCGCCGAGGAACTTCTCGTACAGTTCCTTGATCTGCGGGTTGTTGTGAGACTGGCGGATGGTCTGCCGCTCGTCCTCGGAGTAGAGGGCCTGGGCTCTCTTTCTCCGGTAGGTATCGAAAATGTCGTCTTCCTCGTTCGGCAGGAACACGCTCCGCACATAGGGCTGTCCGCCGCCGTTGATGCAGCCGCCCGGGCATCCCATGATCTCAATGAAGTGATACTTGCTCTTTCCTTCGCGGATGTCGTCCAGCAGCATGCGGGCCGACTTCATGCCGGACGCGCAGGCCACGTGGATCTCATGGCCCTGAATATTGATGGTGGCCTCACGGATGCCGCTTCTGTGGCCGCGGACTTCCGTGAACTCGATGCGGTGCACTTCCTCGCCGGTCAGCTTCCAGTAGACCGTGCGGAGGGCAGCCTCCATCACGCCGCCGGTGACGCCGAAGATGACGCCGGCGCCGCTGTAATCGCCCATGATATCTTCATCCCAGTCTTCCTCGGGAAGACGTCGGAACATGATTCCGGCGCGGCGGATCATTCTGGCCAGCTCTCTCGTGGTGATGACGCAGTCCACATCCGGGATGCCGTTCACCTTCAGCTCTTCTCTTTCCTTCTCGTACTTCTTCGCCGTGCAGGGCATGACGGAGACGACGAACACGTCCTTCGGGTCATAGCCGCGCTGCTTCGCCCAGTAGTTCTTGATGATGGCGCCCTGCATCTGGTGCGGGGACTTGCAGCTGGAAAGGTGCGGCAGCAGATCCGGGTAGTCGCGCTCCGCGTAGTTCACCCAGCCCGGGGAGCAGGAGGTGATCATCGGAAGCACGCCGCCGTTCTGCAGGCGGTTCAGGAGCTCGGTGCCCTCTTCCATGATGGTGAGGTCGGCGCCGAAGTTTACATCGTACACGCGCTCAAAGCCGAGACGGCGGAGCGCCGCGATCATCTTGCCGGTGACGGCGGTGCCGATCGGATAGTCAAACTCTTCGCCGAGGGCCGCGCGGACTGCGGGGGCCGCCTGCACGATGACGTGCTTGCCCTCCTCGAAGGCCTTGTCGATCTTCCAGATTTCGGACTTTTCCATCAGGGCGCCGGTGGGGCACACGATGACGCACTGTCCGCACTGGATGCAGGGAGACTTCGCGAAGCTCCGGTTCTCCGCCGGAGAGACGAAGGTCTTGAATCCGCGATTCTCATAGCCCAGAATGCCGAGGCCGTGCGCGTTGGAGCCGCGGCACACGATCGGGTCGTACCGGGTGGTGTAGCGTCCCACGCCGTGGGCGTTGGAGCAGCGGGCGATGCAGCGTCCGCAGAGGATGCACTTGGAGGTGTCGCGCACCAGACCCGGAGCCAGCTCATCGATATGGGTCTCGGAGTGTGCCCCCTGGTACTTGCCTTCTCTGGCGTCCGTGATGTTTGCCACGTGCAGCAGTTCGCACTTGCCGTTCTTGTCACACTGCTGGCAGTTCATGTTGTGGTTCGAGAGCAACAGCTCGACGCTGGCTCTTCTCGCCTTCACTGCCTTCGGGGAGGAGATGCGGATCTCCATTCCCTCAGATACAGGATAAACGCAGGCTGCCACCAGGCCTCTGGCGCCGGTCGCTTCTACAAGACATACGCGGCAGGAGCCGTTGTTGCACTCGCCGTGGTTAAAGGCGCACAGCGACGGGATCTCATAGCCGCAGGTCTTCGCCGCTTCCAGAATGGTCTTCCCTTCCTCAACGCGGTAGGGAATGCCTTCAATTTTTATATTTACTTTTGCCATGAATAAACTCCCTCCCTATCAGCGCTTTTCGATTGCCTGGAACTTACAGGTGGATATGCAGGCGCCGCACTTGATGCAGGCCTTCGGGTCGATGGCCATGGACGGCCGCTTGTGGCCGGGCGCGGTGTAATCCGTCGCCGTGATGCAGCTTGCGGGGCAGCCTCTTGCGCACATGCCGCAGCCGATGCACTTCTCCTGATCGATGACATACTGCATCAGCTTCTTGCAGATGTGGGCCGGGCACTTCTTGTCCACGATGTGGGCGATGTACTCGTCACGGAAATGGGTCAGGGTGGAGACGACGGGGTTGGACGCCGTCTGGCCCAGGGCGCAGAGGGAGTTGGTCTTAAGGATTTCAGCCAGCTCTTCCAGATCGTCCAGGTCACTCATCTCGCCCTTGCCCTCGGTAATGCGGGTCAGGATCTCCAGGATCCTCTTGGTGCCGATACGGCAGGGAGAACATTTACCGCAGGACTCGTCGCAGATGAACTCCATGTAGAACTTCGCGACGTCGACCATGCAGTTGTCTTCGTCCATAACGATGGCGCCGCCGGAGCCCATCATGGAGCCCTTTGCCACCAGGTTGTCGAAATCGATGGGCTCATCCAGGTACTCTGTCGTCAGGCAGCCGCCGGAGGGTCCGCCGGTCTGGATGGCCTTGAACTTCTTGCCGTTGGGGATGCCGCCGCCGATGTCATAGATCAGCTCGCGGAGCGTGGTTCCCATGGGGACCTCCACCAGTCCGACGTTGTTCACCTTGCCGCCGAGAGCGAACACCTTGGTTCCCTTGGAGCGCTCGGTTCCCACGGAAGCGAAGGCCTTGGCGCCGTTCCTGAGGATGTAGGGAACGCAGGCAAGGGTCTCGACGTTGTTCACGATACTGGGCTTCTGCCAGAGACCCTTCACTGCCGGGAACGGCGGACGGGGACGCGGCATGCCTCGCTTGCCCTCGATGGAGTTGATGAGGGCGGTCTCCTCGCCGCAGACAAAAGCGCCGGCGCCGAGGCGGATATGGCATTCAAAATCAAAGTTGGAACCCAGGATGTTCTTGCCCAGCAGGCAGTGCTTCTTCGCCTGCTCAATGGCGATGCGCAGACGCTTCACCGCGATGGGATACTCTGCGCGGACATAGAAATAGCCGTTGTGGGCGCCGATGGCGTAGCCTGCGATGACCATGCCCTCGATGACCGCCAGCGGGTTTCCTTCCAGGATGGAACGGTCCATGAACGCGCCCGGATCGCCCTCGTCACCGTTGCAGATGACGAACTTGTCGGGGCCTTCCACATTCTTCGCGAACTGCCACTTGCGGCCGCTCGGGAAGCCGCCGCCGCCGCGGCCGCGGAGACCGGAGGCAAGGACTTCGTCGATGACCTCCTGGGGGCTCATGGACAGAGCGCGCTTCATTCCCTGGAAAGCGCCCATTCCCATGGCTTCCTTCACGTCCTCGGGGTTGATGACGCCGCAGCCGTACAGAGCCACGCGGCGCTGCTTCTTATAGAAGTTGATGTCGTCCTGGCGCTTGACCTTCTTCGTGGTGCCCGGCTCCACATACAGAAGACGCTCCACCACGCTGCCGCCGAGGATATCGGTCTTGACGATCTCCTCCACGTCGTCGATCTTCACGAGACGGTAGAGGGTGTCCTCCGGATAGATCTTGACGAAGGGTCCCTGGGAGCAGAAGCCGAAGCAGCCCACCAGGTTCACGGTGGCCATATCTTCCGCGCCGTGCTTCTTCAGCATCTTCTTGAACTCTTCCATGATCTGGTCGGAATGGCTGGAGAGACATCCGGTACCGCCGCAGAGCACGATGTGCCGCTTTCCGTCGGTCCCTTTCAGCTTCGCATCCAGATTCTTTGTGCACTCGGCGACCTGTGCGTCAAACTGCTGAATAGATCTGATCATGTTCAGGCCTCCTTTGCTCTGTAATCATCGATGATCTTCTGAACATCCGTGACCGCCACCTTCGGATACACAGTCCCGCTGATGCTGACCGCCGGAGCGATTCCGCAGGCGCCGATGCAGCGCAGTGCATCCAGCGTAAACAGACCGTCTGCCGTCGTCTCGCCGGGCTTGATGCCCAGGATCTCGGAGAACTTGTCGATGACCTGCTGCGCGCCCTTGACATAGCATGCAGTTCCCAGGCAGCAGCCGATGACGTACTTGCCCTTCGGGGTCAGGGAGAAGAAGGAATAGAAGGTGACCACGCCGTAGATCTCCGCCACGGAAATTCCTGTCTGCCGGGACACGATCTCCTGGACCTCCAGCGGAATGTAGCCGTACTCGTTCTGGATGTCGCTCAGGATCATCATCAGAGGAGTCTTCTCGTCCCGGTAGCGATCGCAGATCTCATAGATCAGCTTGACCGCCTGCTCTTGTAGTTTTGCCATGCAGCCTTCCTTTCTTGAAACAAAATAGTATCGTATTTACGCCGTCTGCCTTTGCCGGATGCAGACAACATGACAGACCGGCAAAACGCCGGTCTCTTCCGAGTTGATTATATAATCCCACTGGTATGTTAGGAAATGCTAACCCTGCGGGTTTTTAAATAAATACATAGATGAAACTGATGGATCGCTTCATTGATTCTGATTGAAAGCTGCGCGAAAAGCTTCGGAAGCCCGGAGCTGTGGCAGGAATACAGATATGTGCCGCGCGCTGCTGGAAAGTTCTAAATTCCCGGCGTCCCTCTCTGGCAGGCCCGTCTCCCGGCAACTCGCGCCGGGGCAATTCCGGCTTTCAGGTGCTGAGCTCAGACAATCCGGGAGACGGGCCGGTCGGGATGCCGCTCATTAAGAACTTTCCGCTGATGCGCGCTTTACATATCTGTATCCTGCCCCCGCTGGCTGTGCCTCACCTTCTGAGAAAGCATCTCCGGCCGGGAAGGTGAAAAGGGGCCTCTGCGGAGATGCTGCGCGTCAGCGCGCCGGAGGGAATTGCGGTGTGCTGCGGCGCCCCGGCTGCGACCACGGTCTGATGGAGCACGAAGGGGCGTCCGCGATGGCACACCGCAAAACCGACAGAGCGCTTCCGCGCAGCAGGCTCCGCAGGGGCCCCGGAATGTGATATGATAAGGGCGGCATCTGTTTTTCGTGACAGCAAGTTCATCACCCGGGACCGGAAGGGCGCCGCCCGGCCGGTGTTCCGGAAGAAAGAAAGGACCGCCAACTATGCAATACTGTCTGACCAGCAACACCAGTGACTGCAGAAACTGCTACAAGTGTATCCGTCACTGCCCCATCAAAGCTATCTCCTTCCGTGATGACAAAGCGGAGATCATCGCGGAAGACTGCATCCTCTGCGGCAAATGCTACAACGTATGTCCCCAGCACCTGAAGGAGATCCGGAACGACACGGAAAAGGTGCGGCGTCTCGTGAAGTACAGTGAAAAGGTCATCGTCTCCCTGGCTCCGAGCTTCATCTCCCGCTATCCCGACAGCGATCTCACCTGCATGCGGAACACGCTGCAGAAGCTGGGCTTCACTGACGTGGAGGAGACCGCCATCGGCGCCACCATCGTGAAGAAAGCCTACGACGACATGCTGGAAGAGGACCGGGACGTGATCATCTCCTCCTGCTGCCACTCCATCAACATGCTGATCAAACGTCATCACCCCGCATGTCTTCCGTATCTCGCGGACGTTCTCTCCCCCATGCTGGCCCACGGAAAAGACATCAAGCTCCGTTACGGCGAGGACACCAAGGTCGTGTTCATCGGCCCCTGCATCGCGAAGAAGGATGAGTCCGACAAGAACCGGAAGCTGGTGGACGCGGTGCTGACCTTCCGGGAGCTGGACGAATGGCTGAAGGCGGAGAACATTTCGCTTGAGACCACGGAGAACAAGGAGCAGACTGAAAAATCGAAGGCGCGTCTCTTCCCCACCAACGGAGGCATCCTGAAGACCATGGAGTGCCGGAACCGGGATTTCGACTACCTGGTGTGCGACGGGGTGAAGAACGCGATCCAGACGCTGAAGGACATCGAGGAAGGAAAGATCCATCACTGCTTCATCGAGATGTCCGCATGTCAGGGAAGCTGTGTCAACGGTCCCCTGATGGCCGAGCGGGAGCAGAGTATCATGACCGGCACCATTCCGGTGAACCGCTTCGCGGGCAGCGAGGACTTCGACTGCTTCACCGCGGAGAGGAAGGACATCAACTGCATCTATACGGAAGATACCGGGGACGATGCTGCCGGCGCGGCACCCACTCCGGAGGAGATCAGCGAGATGCTGAAGAAGATGGGCAAGGAGAATCCCTCCGCCCGTCTGAACTGCGGCTGCTGCGGCTACGACAGCTGCGAGGCGAAGGCTGCCGCCATCCTGAAGGGCAGCGCCAGGATCGAGATGTGTCTCCCCTACCTCATGGAGATGGCCGCTTCCCTCTCCAACCAGATCGTGGAGCACTCTCCCAGCGGCCTGATGGTGCTGGACAGCGATCTGAACATCCGCCTCGTCAACCGTCCCATGTGCCGCATCGTCAATGCAGACGGTCCGGAGGCCCTGACCGGCACTTCGGTGACCGCGCTGCTGGATCCCTTCGACTATCTGGACGCGCTGCAGGGCGACCGGGTCTACATGAAGAAAGAGTACCTCCAGGAATACGGGAAATTCGTGGAGAACTCCGTCGTCTACGACGAAAAGTTCAACATCCTGGTCTGCGTTATGCAGGACGTCACCGAGCGGGAGCAGGCGGCGCAGGAGAAACAGGAGCTGATCGAAAAGACGCTTCGCATCACGGATACAGTGATCGAGCACAACATGAAGACAGTCCATGAGATCGCTTCCCTGCTGGGTGAGACGGCAGCCGAGACCAAGGCGGCGCTCCTCTCCCTGAAGGACACTGTAGGCAGCAGGGAGGAGTGAACATGAACATTCCGGAATACGGCTGGCTTTCCGTGAACCATGTGGGCGAACAGCTCTGCGGCGACAACGTGGCCGTGGTGGAGCCGGATGAAAAGACCCAGGTCCTGGTGCTGGCGGACGGCATGGGCTCCGGTGTCAAGGCCAACATTCTCTCCACCCTGACCGCCACCATGATGTCCACGCTTCTTGCAAACAATGTGGACTTCGACGACTGCGTCAGCACCATCCTCTCCACTTTGCCGGAATGCAAGGTGCGCGAAGCCAACTACTGCACCTTCACGGCCATTCGGGTGAGCGAGGGACGCTACGTCCATATCTATAACTACGACAACCCGGAGCCCTTCCTTCTGCACAACGGAAAGAGCGAACCGCTGTACTTCACCCGGAGCGAGATCTCCGGGAAGATGATCGACCAGTGCAGCTTTGAGGCAGAGCTCAACGACTGCGTGGTGATGATGTCCGACGGCTGCATCCACGCCGGCGCCGGCGTCACCCTGAATTACGGCTGGGAACTGCCCCAGATCATGAACTTTATGCAGGCGAACTACCGGCCCGACGCCTCCGCGAAAGCCCTGGCGACCATGCTGGTGGACCGCTGCGACAATCTCTATGAGAACAAGCCCGGGGACGATACCACCTGCGCCGTGGTCCGGACCCGGGAGCGAAAAAAAGCGAACGTCATGTTCGGCCCGCCCGCGAATCCTGCGGACGACGAAAAGGCGGCCTCCCGTTTCTTCGGTGGGGAAGGGACCCACATCGTCTGCGGCGGCACCACCGCGAAGGTGGCGGCGAAGTATCTGGGAAAGGAAGTCCTGCCGGACAGTGTGAACATGGACGAGACCATTCCTCCCATGTCCATCATCGACGGTGTGGA
>CACZFV010000033.1 GCA_902780465.1 uncultured Lachnospiraceae bacterium | reverse complement strand
ACGAAAAGGCTATAACTTCAGTGCCAGTAAAGCAGAAAAGATCTACCATGATTCTGCCGGCATCATCGCAGTGTTTCCGAAAAACGCTAACACGAAGATGCTTATCCACCGGGCTGTGGAGATGCTTGATCTCACTTCCAAAACAGTTGAATCCCTTCGCACGGAAATGGATCAGACAGCCGCATCTCTTCCTGAATACCCAGTCGTCCTGGCCATGAACGGTGTCGGTCCCACTCTCGGTCCCCAACTCATGGCCGAGATTGGAGACGTTACCCGCTTTGAAAAACGGGGCTCTTTAACAGCATTTGCAGGAGTTGACCCGGGCAAAAACGATTCAGGGCAGTATTCTCAAAAGAGCGTACCCACCTCAAAGAAAGGATCTCCGCACTTAAGAAAGACTCTTTTTCAGATCATGGAAAGCCTGATACAACGTTCACCTGCAGACGATCCGGTCTACGCATTTATGGACAAGAAACGAGCCCAGGGCAAATCATACTATGTGTACATGACAGCTGGATCTAATAAGTTTCTCCGGATCTATTACGGACGAGTGAAAGAATATCTGTCCACTCTTTCCGTAAGCGAATAACTGAATTTGATAGAATACTTCTTAGGCCAGCGCGTTCCGGTGGCCTTATTGAGATATCTTCATTTCAACCCGTATTATAATTTCAACAATCTTCAATTTTTACTTGACTTTTTATTTGCAGACTAAAGTCACGAGAATGCGCCGGCTATTTCTTCAATAACTATAGGTCAGTCAGTCCGATCGCTCCGCATCGCGTCCGTTTTGCTCCGCAAAACCATCCGTTAGAGCCTGCAGATTGATTCTCAAGAATTATCCCAGAAAGTGGCTAATGTCTAAAGACACTCAGTATTTACCATTTATGATCGTAAGCGTCAAATAAGACAGTGATATGAAAATGACCGTCAATCCTTTATTCTGAAGGATTAACGATCATGTACAGATTTCTTTGATATGATTTATTAGAAAAGTGTTATGAGAATTACAAAGAGTGAGTGTCTGTATCCACTGCTCCAGTCCTGTAAAGATGGTCCAGAAAACCACTCTAAAGAAAACTTGAGTCCTGTACACAAATACCCCCCATCCGGATCACATATTAGTGGAACGAATGGGGGCTAAATTCATTGCTGTGTTAACCTTTACAGCCATCCCCAAAAGCTGAAAAGCCAGGTGAATATAATAGTTAAGGGGAACAGGGCAATTGCAAGAAAAAGGAACAGGAAGGCTCCTATACGCATGTAGATGGCTTGTAACAGCGGTACAATGTGGGCGGCGATAAATGCGGCAGGTCCCGGAAAAGCAAGAAGTCCGGTCAGGATAAACAGGGATGCGATAACAAGGGCTCCAAATACGCCGGCATACTCTTCGCTGACCCGTGACAAGACATATAATACAACCATTCCCGCAGCAAACCACAAATACAGCTCGCCAACCTTAAATCCTGCATCTGCAAAAAGGTCTTTTGCCCATTGCGTGGAAGTAATCAGGCCAAAGACCATCCCGCAGGGAATATAAAGCACTCCCCATATAGCAACAAGAATCATCATAATAATTCCAAGGATAATCATTCCGATTCCGGCCAACATAGTATTCCTCCTTTTTTGACACCACCTGGTTCTGTCCGCAGCGCGAATATTTATAACAGGGAAATGTCTGACTGGATATCATTTCCACCAGACCATTATTGCGACAGCATTGTATACTATAACATAGCGTGCTTTGTTTTACAACTGCCCGTTCACCCGGCAGTATCCGACAGTATCCGAAAAAGTTTTTTCTGTAGTGTAGTGTGGTCAAGTACTGCCCCACCGCAAGACGTTCAAGGGGTCAGACATTGCCGGAAAACGCTTCGGAATACTGTAGAATGGACAGGATGCTGCGGGATGGATGGGATGCTTCGGCAGCGACCAACAAGCTTCCTTGTCGCGGTCAGGCGTTTTTTCGCAATTTCAAGAATTTTGTTCCCCTTCATATGACATATTTCAAAGGAATTCGTGGCTGCGAAAGGGCAAATCGGGCGCTTTCGGAGGGAATCCAGATTTTTATTCCCTTTTTCTCCGTTTTTGCGTCCCTGCTTTGGGCAAGAAAGGGAACAAAAATCAGGGAAAGTCGTAAAAGCGCCCATTTGACATGGAAAAAGGCAGGGGAGCCAAAGCTTTCCTGCCTTTCAGAGGGTACAAATTTTGGAAATCCAGCGAAAAACGCCCAAAGCGCCTTCTACGCCCGCCAAGCCTTTCCCGCCGCGCCCACATCACTTCTTAAAGCGTCCACATCATTTCTTAAACCTGCTTCCTTTTCCGTCTCTGTGGGCGAGTTTCAGCCGGTTCAGGGCGACGGGTCTGCCGCGATACTCGGTCGAGGTCTCTTCGGACAGGAGGTGGATCTCCGCCACGAAGTCAGAGGGGCCGAGCTTCATGCCGCGCACACCTCTGGAGTTCTTCTTCATCTCGGGGATCTCGGAGAGGGGGAACCGCAGCATGAAATCGTTGTCTGTCATCAAAACCACATCACCCGCCGCATTAACTCCATTATTACCGTTACCATCTTCCTCCGGAAGGAGCTTCACTGCCACCAGTTTGTCGCCGTCGGCCAGCTTGGTGGATACGACGGTCTTGTTGTTGGTCTCGAATTCTGACGCGGGGGCCTGCTTCACGAAGGCCTGGGCGGATACGAACAGGATCTTCCTGCCCGCGATCTGCGTCGGGCACGTGACGAACAGGATCTCTTCCCGTTTTCCGTCGTAGTTGCTGATGTTGTCGATGGGCGTCCCCTTGTCCTTCGGTTTCCCGGCGGGAATATCGCCCGCCTTGACCTGGTGCATGACGCCCTGGTCGGTAAAGAGCATGATGCGGGAGGTGTTCATCACCGGCACGACGCAGCGGTACTCCTGGTCCAGGGTCTCTTTTGCTTTGTCGTAGGTCCCGCGGTCTATGGTCTTGCAGTAGCCGAAGCGGTCCATCAGGAAGACGATCTCTTCCTCCTGCACCGGCGCCTCCACATAGACGGCTTCCGCGCCGTCCTCCAGAAGGGTCCGTCTGTGCATCGCGTATTCCTTCCTGATGGCTTCCAGGTCCTTCAGGAAGAGCTTGTCCAGGTTTGCCCTGCTGCTCAGGTACTTCTTATAGGTCTCAATGTTCTTCAGGGTGGTCTGATGCTCCTTCAGGAGGGCGTCGATCTCCAGACCGATCAGACGGTACAGGCGCATCTCCAGAATGGCCTGGGCCTGGCGTTCGGTGAAGTGAAGCTTCATGGCGTCCCGGAGGTACTTCGGGTCCCGGAACTTGATCTTCGTGATATCGCCCCGGATCAGGCAGTCCTTCGCGTCCTGCATGGACTTTGCGCCCCGCAGCACGGCGATGATCACGTCGATGCAGTCGCAGGCCTCGATCAGGCCTTCCTGGACCTCGCTCTTCTCCTGCTCTTTCTGGAGCAGGACCGTGTATTTTCTAGTTGCGTTCTCGTACTGGAACTCCAGATAGTGATGCAGGATGCCCTTCAGGTCCAGCGTCTCCGGTCTCCCGTTGGCGATGGCCAGCATGTTGACGCCAAAACTGTCTTCAAGACGTGTCTTCTTATAAAGAATGTTCTTTACCTTCTCCACGTCCGCGTCCCGCTTCAGTTCCAGGACGATGCGCATGCCTTCCTTGGAGGACTGGTTGGAGATGTCGGTGATCTCCGGCAGCTTCTTCGATTCCACCAGAGCCGCCACGTCATTTAAAAAGCGGTCGATGCCGGCTCCCACCATGGTGTAGGGGATCTCCGTGATCACCAGCTTGTCCCGGTCTGTCCGCTTCTTGCCGAGTTCCACTTCCACGCGCCCCCGGACCTTCAGCTTGCCCACGCCGGTCTTGTAGATCAGCGGGAGATCGCTCTTGTTCGCGATGATGCCGCCGGTGGGGAAGTCCGGTCCCGGCATGTACTGCAGCAGTTCGTCGATGGAGATGTCCCGGTTCTGGATGTAAGCGGAGCACATGTCGCAGACCTCCCCGAGATTGTGGGGAGGGATGGAGGTGGACATGCCGACGGCAATGCCCTCAGCGCCGTTGATCAGAAGATTCGGCACCCGGACAGGCAGGACCTCCGGCTCGCGCTCGGTCTCATCGTAGTTGGGGACAAAACGGACCGTCTTGTCCAGATCCCGCAGGTAGACATCCTCCGCGAACTTCTGAAGCTTTGCCTCGGTGTAACGCATGGCCGCGGCGCCATCGCCCTCGATGGAGCCGAAGTTTCCGTGGCCGTCCACCAGCGGCATGCCCCGCTTGAAGGACTGGCTCATGACCACCAGCGTCTCATAAATAGAAGAATCGCCGTGGGGGTGATATTTACCCATGGTATCGCCGACAATGCGGGCGGACTTTCTGTGGGGCTTGTCGTGGGAAAGGCGCAGCTCGCTCATGTCGTAGAGCACGCGCCGCTGCACCGGCTTCAGGCCGTCCCGGGCGTCCGGGATGGCGCGGGCCGTGATGACGCTCATGGAGTAATCGAGATAGCTTTTCTGCATCTCCTCCGAGTATTCTGTTCTCAGTATCGTTTCAGCCATAACTGTTCTCTTTCTCTATTTTACGCGTCGATCTCCGCCTCGTCCGCGTGATCGTGGATAAAGTCTCTTCTGGGGCCCACTTCGTTCCCCATCAGGAGCTCCGTCACCTCGCTGGCAAGTCTCCCGTCTTCGATCTCCACCCGCTTCAGCACCCGGTTCTCCGGATTCAGTGTGGTCTCCCACAGCTGCTCCGCGTCCATTTCTCCCAGACCTTTGTAGCGCTGCAGGGTGAAGCTGCCGTCGGGATGCTTTTTGCGGTATTTTTCCAGCGCCTTGTCGTCGTAGATGTACTCGCCCTCTCCCTTTTTCGGCACCACCTTGTAGAGCGGCGGCATGGCGATGTACACGTGGCCGTCGTAGATCAGCTCCGGCATGAAGCGGTACAGGAAAGTAAGGAGCAGGGTGTCGATGTGGCTTCCGTCCACGTCGGCATCCGTCATGAGGACGATCTTGTCGTAGCGCAGCTTCGTGATGTCGAAGTCATTGCCGTAGCCCTCGGAGAAGCCGCAGCCGAAGGCGTTGATCATGGTCTTGATCTCTGCGTTGGCCAGAACCTTGTCCATGGAGGCTTTCTCCACGTTGAGGATCTTTCCGCGGATCGGCAGGATCGCCTGGAACTGGCGGTTTCTTGCCGTCTTCGCGGAGCCGCCGGCGGAATCACCCTCGACGATAAAGATCTCGCACTTTGAGGGATCTCTGGATTCACAGTTCGCAAGCTTCCCGTTCGAATCAAAGGAGAACTTCGGCTTGGACAGCATGTTGGTCCGGGCTTTTTCCTCCGCCTTCCGGATTTTTGCTGATTTCTCCGCGCATCCGATGATGTTCTTCACCGTCTCCACGTTGCGGTCAAAATAGTGGACCAGCTGGTCGCCGGTGATCATAAAGGCGGCCTTGGATGCGTCGGCACTGGCCAGCTTTGTCTTCGTCTGTCCTTCAAAGATCGGGTCCGGGTGCTTGATGGCCACGATGGCGGTCATGCCGTTCCGGGTGTCCGCGCCGGTGAAGTTCGCGTCCTTTTCCTTCAGGATGCCGAGATCCTTCGCGTAGCTGTTGATGAGCTGGGTAAAGCGGGTCTTGAAGCCGGCAAGATGCGTGCCGCCCTCCGCAGTGTAGATGTTGTTGCAGAAGCCGAGGATCTTCTCCTCAAACGTATCCACGAACTGGATGGCGCACTCCAGCTCCATGTTCTCGTATTTTCCTTTGATGTAGATGGGCTCGTGGATGGCGGTCTGTCCCTTGTTCATCTCCCGGACATAAGCCACGATCCCTTCCGGCTCGTGATAGGTGATCTGCTCTCCTTCGCCCTCTCTCCTGTTCTCATAATATATAGTGAGGCCGGGATTCAGATAGGCAGTCTCGTGGAGGCGGGACTTCAGCCAGTCCGCCTTGAACCGCGTCTTCTCAAAGATTTCCGGATCCGGAGAAAAGTTGATCTCCGTCCCTGTGGACCTGGACCTGCCTGTCACCGGAAGAAGGCCGTTCACCAGCTCCGTCTGAGGGATGCCTCTGGAATAACTGTCCTGGTACACCGAGCCGCCCCTGGCGATCTTGATGGAAAGACGTTCGGAAAGCGCGTTCACCACCGAAGAGCCCACGCCGTGCAGGCCGCCGCTGGTCTTGTAGGAATCATTGTCAAACTTGCCGCCCGCGTGCAGCGTGGTCATGACCACTCGCTCCGCGGAAACGCCCTTTTTGTGCATCTCCACCGGGATACCGCGGCCGTTGTCCTTGACAGTGCAGGAGCCGTCCTTCTCAAGGATGACCCAGATGGAATCGCAGTATCCCGCAAGATGCTCGTCCACCGAGTTGTCCATGATCTCATAGATCAGGTGATTCAGGCCCTTTGTCCCGACGCCGCCGATGTACATTCCGGGCCTTTTCCGTACTGCCTCAAGTCCTTCCAGTACTGTGATGCTGTCCGCGTTATATTGTGTTCTGGCCATGAATCTCCTCCGTGATCTCTGCTGCATACATTCAAATCCCCCTCGCGGGGATACACATTAGCACATTATAGCAGAAATTTTATGTAAATCCATTTTGATTTTTTAAGTATATCAGAACATTTGTTCTGTGTAAAGACTGCCCCGAAGCGGCACAAAAAAAGACTTCCGGGGAAATCCCGGAAGCCCTTTATCCAAGCAGATGACGGGAATCGAACCCGCCTCCCGAGCTTGGGAAGCTCGTGTTCTACCGATGAACTACATCTGCAGATACATCCATTATATTAAAGCGTAAGCGAAAAAAATGCAACCGGTTTTTCACGATAGATAATTTCTTTAATTTTCCAAAAAAACATTGATTATCGCTCCGGATATGCTATACTTTAGTTAATCGTTATTTTTTTAACATTTTTACCGCCCCGGGCAGGCACACCTCCGGGAAATACTGAAATGAAACTCAAAACTGTTTAATTATGAGAAAGGGGTACAAAGCTATGAAAGTTGCAGTCGTTGGAACTGGTCTTATGGGTATGGGCATCGCGCAGGTCTTCGCAACTCACGGTGACGAAGTCCTGATGTGCATCGTTACCGGCAAGGATCCGGAAGGCAAGAAGGCAAAATTTGCCAAGGGTTTCACCCGTCTGGTGCAGAAAGGCAAAATGACCCAGGAAGAGGTCGATGAGATCATGAGCAGAGTCACCTTCGGCGGTCTTGATATCGCTGCGGATGCTGATCTGGTCGTCGAATCCGCCCTGGAAGATATGGACGCGAAAATCGAAGTCTTCAAGAAGCTCGACGAGATCTGCAAGCCCGAGACCATGTTCACCACCAATACCTCTTCTCTTTCCATCACCGAGCTGATGAGCAATATCAACCGTCCGCTGGTCGGCATGCACTTCTTCAACCCGGCGCCGGTCATGAAGCTCATCGAGGTCATTCCGGGCATCCTGACCCCGCAGGATCTGACTGACAAGGTCACCGAGATCTCCAAGGAGATCGGCAAGGATCCGGTCCTTGTCCAGGAAGGCCCCGGCTTCGTCGTCAACCGTATCCTGATCCCGATGATCAACGAAGGCATCTCCATCTACGCTGAAGGTCTTGCCTCCGTGGAAGATGTTGACAAGGCGATGCACCTCGGTGCGAACCACCCGATGGGCCCGCTGGCTCTGGGCGACCTGATCGGCCTGGATGTCTGCCTCGAGGTCATGAACGTCCTTTATTCCGAGACCCTGGACAACAAGTATCGTCCGAACCCGCTTCTGAAGAAGATGGTCCGCGGCGGCCTGCTGGGAAGAAAGAGCGGCAGAGGCTTCTACGATTACACCAAGAAGTGATCCTGACCGACTCCGCATAATCAAAATACAGTTCTGCGGAAAGCACTGCCGCAGTAAACGCTGCAGTACATAACTCAGGAATCCCGCGCACCGGAGAAGACCGGTGCGCGGGTTTTTTGTACTTTTCAGTACTATTACACTATTTTGTCTGTTTTCAATATTTTTATGCTTTTATTTGACTTGATCTTTGTACAATATTATAATAAAAACAGTAACAATTCCTTTAATCATCGGCGCGGAAGTACCCTGTATTTCCGGGTCGTTTTTTGCAAAAGGAGGTACGCAGATGCTGTTTCAGACCACACAGGCCCATGAAGAGCTCAGGGCCAGAGTCCGTGCATTCGCGGAGGCAGAGATCAAGCCGATCGCGTTCATGCTGGACAAAGAGAACAAGTTCCCCAGGGAGCAGGTCGAGGCCCTCGGGAAGATGGGGCTGATGGGAATCCCCTATGGCACGGAGTACGAGGGCGCGGGCCTGGATGTCCTGAGTTATGCCATCGCGGTCGAGGAACTGGCCAGAGTCGACGGCGGTGCCGGCGTCATCCTGTCCGCCCACACTTCTCTCGGGACCTATCCCATCGCAGCCTTCGGCACGGAGGAGCAGAAACAGAAATATCTGCCGGATCTCTGTTCCGGCCGTAAGATCGGCGCCTTCGGTCTGACAGAACCGAACGCGGGCAGCGACGCCGGCGGCACGGAGACCATCGCGGAGGATAAGGGCGACTACTATCTGCTGAACGGCACCAAGATCTTCATCACTAACGGCGGCGAGGCTGACACCTATGTGGTCTTCGCCGTGACCACTCCCGGCATCGGCACCCGCGGCATCAGCGCCCTGATCGTGGAAAAGGGCTGGGAAGGCTTCACTTTTGAGGAACACTACGACAAGCTCGGCATCCGTTCCTCCGCCACATGTCAGCTGAATTTCAATGACGTGCACGTGCCGAAGGAGAATCTGCTCGGCAAGGAAGGACAGGGCTTCAAGATCGCCATGTCCACCCTGGACGGCGGCCGCATCGGCATTGCCGCCCAGGCTCTCGGCATCGCCCAGGGCGCCTACGAGGCCGCGGTGGAATACTCCAAGGAACGCGTCCAGTTCGGCAAGCCTATCTGCCAGCAGCAGAGCATCGCGTTCAAGATCGCGGATATGGCCACCAAGCTCCGCACTGCCCGTCTTCTCATCTACAGCGCGGCAGAGCTGAAGCAGGCCCACGCGCCCTACGGCATGGAAGCCGCCATGGCAAAGATGTACGCTTCCGACATCGCCCGCGACGTGACCGACGAGGCGCTGCAGATCTTCGGCGGCTCGGGCTATCTCAAGGGCATGGAGGTGGAGCGCTTCTACAGAGACGCGAAGATCACCATGATCTACGAGGGCACCAACGAGGTGCAGCGCGTGGTCATCTCCTCTTACATCCTCGGAAAGGCCGCGAAGGAAGACAAGGCAGCCGCTGCCGCTCCTGCAGTGAAGAAGGGCGGCGAGACCGGCCCCAGAAAGAAGATGATCCTGAAGGAAGGCAGCGCCAAGGAACGGGTGGACAAGCTCGTCTCCGAACTGAAGGCGGAGGGCATCGACTTCACCGTCGGCATCCCCGCCGACACGCCCATCATCGAGGCGGAGCGCGTGGTCAGCGCGGGCAAGGGCATCGGCCCGATAGAGAACATGAAGCTCATCGAGGATCTCGCAAAGGCAGCAGGCGCCGCCATCGGCTCCAGCCGCCCCGTGGCAGAGACCCTGAAGTACGTTCCCATCAACCGCTACGTCGGCATGTCCGGACAGAAGTTCAAGGGCAATCTCTACATTGCCTGCGGCATTTCCGGCGCGATCCAGCACCTGAAGGGCATCAAGGACGCCGCCATCATCGTCGCCATCAACAAGAACGCCAACGCGCCGATCTTCAAGAACTGCGACTATGGTATCGTGGGTGATGTGAACGAGGTCCTGCCGCTGCTCACCGCCGCCCTGGATACCGGGGAGAAGGCGCCGGCGCCGCCCATGGTGAAGCTGAAGAGGGATATCCCCGTCGAAAAACTCCCGCCGAGAAAGCTGTATGTCTGCAACGGCTGCGGCTACGAATATGACGCCCTCCTGGGCGACCCGGACAATGAGATCCGTCCCGGCACGTCCTTCAAGGATCTGCCGGCAGAGTGGACCTGCCCGCACTGCGGCGAGGCAAAGGAAGGCTTCATAGAAATAGAAGTCTGACGACACGCTCCGGCCGGCGAATAAAGGCAGTCTCTCGACATCTTGAATTGAACGCTCCCGCTGCTTGCAGATGCGGGGGTATTCCCGCCAGATGATGATAAAAGGAGAAATTCAGATATGTATAACTACCGCAAAGTGACAGACGACCTCTACTGGGTCGGCGCGGATGATCACCGCCTGGCCCTGTTCGAAAATATCCATCCCCTTTACCACGGCGTCTCCTACAACTCCTACGTGCTGCTGGACGAGCAGACCGTTCTCTTCGATACCGCGGACTGGTCCGTGGGACGCCAGTTCATTGAAAACGTCAAGGCCGTGCTCGGGGGCCGCTCCCTGGACTACATGGTCATCAACCACGTGGAACCCGATCACGCCGCTTCCATCGAGGAGATCCTGCTCCGCTGGCCGGAAGTGAAGATCATCACCACCCCGAAGGCGGTCATCATCCTCCGCCAGTTCGGCTTCCCCATCGAGACCGAGCAGATCGCCGAAGTGAAGGAAGGCGACACCTGGTGCTTCGGCACCCACACCGTGACCTTCGTGAACGCGCCCATGGTCCACTGGCCGGAAGCCATGGTGACCTTTGACCTGACCAACGGCGTGCTCTTCTCCGCCGACGCTTTCGGCTCCTTCCGTTCCCTGGACGGCAAGCTCTTCGCGGACGAGCATAACTTCCCCGTGGAGTGGATCGATGACGCCCGCCGCTACTACACCAACATCGTCGGCAAATACGGCCCCCAGGTAATGGCGCTCTTAAAGAAGGCCGGCGGCCTGGACATCAAGTACATCTGCCCGCTGCACGGCCCCGTCTGGAGAAAAGACATCGGCTACATCCTGGACAAGTACGTCCACTGGGCCTCCTACAAGCCTGAAGAGAACGGCGTCATGATCGTCTACGCCTCCATGTACGGGAACACCGAGAACGCGGCAGAGATCCTGGCATCGAAGCTGGCGGAGCGGGGCATCACCAACACCCGGCTCTACGATGTCTCCAGCACCCATGTGAGCTACCTGATCTCCGACCTCTTCAAGTACAGCCACCTGGTGCTGGCGTCGGTGACCTACAACCTGGGCATCTTCCCGCCCATGCACAATTTCCTCGCGGACATGAAAGCCCTGAACCTCCAGAACCGTACCGTGGCCATCATGGAGAACGGCTCCTGGGCCATCCGCTCCGGCGCCCTGATGAAGGAAAAAGTCGAGGCGCTGAAGCACATGACCATCCTGAACGACAGCGTCACCCTCGCCTCCTCCCTGCGCGAGCAGAATATCGCGGAGGTCGACGCCCTGGCCGATGCCATCGCAGCTTCCATCGTAGCGAGCTGATTTGACGGAGGCGGAGGTTTGATTTAGAGGATGTGACAGCTTGATTTGGAGATTGCAGAAGCTTGATTTGGCGGATGCAGAGGCGTGATTTGGCGGATGCAGAGGCGTGATTTGGCGGATGCGGAGATTCGATTTGACGGGTGTGGTCATGAATACAGGTTTTTTCAAAAAATGGACACATCAATTTGACACAATTTGGCAATCAGCTTAGCATTACCCACATATCCTTTGACGCTTCTGGAACGATTCTAAAAGCCGCCCAAAATTAATCGACGCTTTCTTTGTATGTGTTGATTATTGATTCGCAAATATCCGGCAAACTAGTTTCTGCGCAGGAAATCCGCTTCAAAATGGTGTCCACAAAACTCAGAAAGGCTGGTTTCCTGACCACTGCAGTAAAAAGCCGCAATAATAAGCCACAATAAAAGCCGCAATAATAAGGACAAAAACAAATTAAAAAAGCAACAAATCAAGAAAGCGCCGCCCCGGCTGAATATTTGCCGGGGCGGCGCTTTTTTATTCTGTTATTATACTTAAACGGCTTCGCCAGAATCAGTAGTGCACGTACAAGGTCGCTCCAATATCAGTAATGCACGTACACGGTCTCGCCCGGATACACATGGGCGTAGAGGTTCTTTGCGAAGGAAAGAGGCAGGTTCACGCAGCCGTGGCTGCCACTGTACTTGTAGATCTCTCCGCCGAAGGTACCTCTCCAGGTGGCGTCATGAAGGCCGATGCCTCCGTCGAAGGGCATCCAGTAGTTCACGAAGGACGCGTACAGATTCTGGGATCCCCTGAGGATCCTGTTACGCTGCTTGTAGTCGATCTTGAACACGCCGGGATGCGTGGCTCTGGCCTTGTTCGGAATGCCGGTGACACAGGCGCTCTCCATCACCTTGCGGCAGTTCTCGTACAGCGTGACGTGCTGGTTCCCGATGTCCACTTCCACGTAGTTCAGACCGTAACCTAGCTCAAATCCCGGGTCTGCCTCAAGAAGCGGAATGTGGATCTCATTCTCCGCCATGGTAACTTCGACAGGTGTCGGAAGGGGCTCCGGTCCGCTTTCTTCCGGTGCCGCTGCCTCCGCTTCTTCGGCATCGGAGCCGGTCGCTGTTCCTTCTGCTGCTTTCTTCTTCTCCTCGGCGGGTTCTCGATGAACAGGCCGTTGTACAGGATAGCCTTGGTGTAGTCGGGCTTCTCCTCAGCCGCCTCCGCATCGCTCTTCTCCGCGTCTTTCTTCTCAGCTTCTTTCTTCTCAGCTTCTTTCTTCGCTGCGTCCGCGGAGGATGCATTCGCGGGTGATGCGTCCGGCTTCGCGTCCTTTTCTGCCTTCGCGCCGCTGTTTACCTTCGCGCCGTCGTTTGCCTGCGCGTCCTTCTCAGCCTGCACGTCCTGTTCTTCCTCCGGAGCGGCAAGCACAGCCACCATTTCCGGTTCCGGCGTCATCTTCGCTTCCGCCTCGGCCAGGATCTTTGCTTTTTCTTCTTCCGTATCCGCTTTCTTTGCGTCCTTTTCCGCCTGCTTCTTCAGCTTTGCGTTGGCCGCTTCCCTCTTCTGCTTTGCGCTGCTCGACTCGGGCTCCGGCATATCGAGTCCGATCCGGGAGGCAAGGATGTTCGTGAAGGTCTCGTAATCCACGATGTAGCGCTGGCCGTTTTTGTCCTGGAGCTCCTGGAGGATGTCTCCCATCTGCTCCTGGAGTCCTTCGGAATACTCCCGGATCTTCACAGCATCCAGGCCCTTCCTGCCGTCCTTCGTCTCTGTCAGCCAGCTGTTCAGCGTCTCTCCGTTGAGCGTCTGCTCCGCGTCTCCCACCAGCAGGCGGAAATCGTGATTGACCAGAGCGTTCAGTTCTTCCACTTCCCCATTCAGTGAGGCATCATCCGCGAGAACGGCTGCCTTCACAGCGAACTGCTGTGTGAGGTCGATATCACGGCTCTCTCCTTCTGCCGCTGCCTTTACAGCTTCCAGAACAGCCGCCCGGTCTCCCTTCCAGCCGTCGGCGTCGGGGATCACAGTATAGCCGTTTTCTTCGCTGAATTCCGAGAGCACTGCGTCCACCGGTTCGATCTCCAGCTTCGTAAGGCCCTGCTCGTCAAGCAGCTTCCCCGCTGCTTCCGTATCAAAGGCAAACTTCCGGCCGCTGGCCACCTCGTGGCTGCGGAACACTTCCACCGGCCACGCGTAGGGGTTTCTGCTTCCCTTTACCGTACCGAGAACAGCACTGTCATCCGCGACGGAAAGGACCTCCGGCACGTTCAGCGTGTATTCTTTGTCCTGCACCCGGACCTGAAGCGTTCCCTGGATGTTGTCCGCCCGGACCTGCTCCAGAACGGCGGTATCTGTCACCATGGACGCGTTCTTCCCGTCCACCGTGGTGTTGGGAAATGTATGCCCTGTAAAATAAGACACGCCGCCGGCATACACTGCGGCAATCAGAGCAGCCGCGGTAACGGCTGTTTTTTTGCGACTCCAGTTCATATAGCCCCCCAAAAAGATCATTTTAAACCTATTCAGATAACTTTATCACACGATAGTATTTGTGTCAAAATATGTTTCATCTGATGAAGGTTTGTGATATACTCCGTTGTTGTACTTTTTATCCGCGTATGCAACTATGGCCCGCGCGCCGGGCCGGAAGGAGTGTTTCATGTCTTTATATATCCCCGAAAACTATGATCCTGTGCTCACCGTACGCGAAACACAGGAGGCGATCAAATTTATCCGCGACCTCTTCCAGAAGGAATTCGGCAAGCAGATGAATCTGGAAAGAGTCTCCGCCCCCCTCTTCGTTTCCCGCAACAGCGGCCTGAACGACAACCTGAACGGCGTGGAGCGCCCTGTCAGCTTCGACATGCTCTCCATCCCCGGCGAGACCATCGAAGTCGTCCAGTCCCTCGCGAAATGGAAGCGCTACGCCCTTGGCGAGTACGGCTACAAGCCCGGCGAAGGCATCTACACCAGCATGAACGCGATCCGCAGAGATGAAGTCCTGGACAACCTGCACTCCTGCTACGTGGACCAGTGGGACTGGGAGCGCGTCATCCGGAAGGAAGACCGCAACAGAGAGACCCTGGAAGATACCGTGCGCCGCATCTACATGATCGTCAAGCACATGCAGCATGAGGTCTGGTACAAGTATCCGGCCGCAGTGTACCGTCTGCCCAAGGATATCACCTTCATCACCTCCCAGGAGCTTCTGGACAAGTACCCGGATCTCTCCCCGAAGGAGCGCGAAAACGAGATCGCAAAGGAATACGGCGCTGTGTTCATCGAGCAGATCGGTGACCTTCTTTCCAACGGAGAGCCCCACGACGGCCGCGCACCGGACTACGATGACTGGGAACTGAACGGCGACATCCTCTTCTGGTTCGAGCCGCTGCAGTGCGCCCTGGAGCTTTCCTCCATGGGCATCCGCGTCAGCGAGGAAAGCCTGGAGGAGCAGCTGGCGAAAGCCCACTGCACCGACCGGAAGAAGCTGCCCTACCACAAGGCCCTTCTCACCGGAAAGCTTCCCTACACCATCGGCGGCGGAATCGGCCAGAGCCGTCTCTGCATGCTGCTCCTCGGCCGCTGCCACGTCGGCGAAGTCCAGGCCAGCATCTGGCCGAAGGAAATGCGCGAAGAATGCGCAAAGCGCGGCGTGCATCTGCTGTAAGCTTGTCTGCCGCTGCCGCCAGGTCGTCGCGGGCAGCAGGAAGGTCGCCTGCTGGCCATTTGGGCGTTTTTCGCCAGTTATTGAAAATTTGTTCCCTTAAAAAGGCAGGAAAACCGCGGTTTTCCTGCCTTCTTTCGTTCTTTTGGGCGTTTTCAGGCCTTTTCCTGATTTTTGTTCCCTTTTACAGCAAGAAACAAGGGTCCAGAAGAGACAAAAAGGGAACAAATTTTTGGAAATGCCCCAGAAACGCCCAAATGGTCTCTCCGACCCTTCAAATCTCCCCGGGATTTTTCTCTCTGAGGGGTACAAAATTTCCAAAACCGCCGGAAAACGCCCAACCACAACACACAAGCTTGTCAGTCGCTGCCTCCAGGTCGTCGCGGGCAGCCACAAACCTTCCGGCCGCGGCACACAAGCTTGTCAGTCGCTGCCGCCAGGTCGTCGCGGGCAGCCACAAACCTTCCGGCCGCGGCACACAAGCTTACAGACAATAAGCCTGTAGACATTTTCTCATTGAAGCGATAGTATTACAACATGGACATCGGTTCCGGAAGGAGAACCGCTCCGGCGGTTCAGCCAGCATCTGCCTCACACACATACCTTTGCAGAGAATGCTCGGCTGCCGGTGTCCTTTCAGAACAGCATCTCCGAAGCCGCAAGGTACTCTTCTACCGTGCGGCTTTTTTTCATCTTCTTCCGCAGTTTCTCCGTTCCGGGGAAGCTGTATCCAAGATAGTCCCAAAGCTCCTTCAGCTTCGCCAGGACGACGTTACGGTTCTCGGGGTAGGCTTCCAGGTAGCCGCGCACCAGGGCGCCGTGAAAGGCCGCCAGGCGCTCCATACGCCGCCCGGCATCCGCCTGCCGCTCCGTTTCCGTCCACTGTCCTGCTGCGTCCGCCTGCCCCGCTTCCTCCGCCTTCCAGCGCTCTGCGAGGAAGGGGTCCTGCAGAAGTCCTCTTCCGATCATCACAGCCTTCGTGGCGGGAAAATCGCGGAGGATATCTTTGATGTCCTGTGTATCCAGCAGGTCACCGTTGTAGACCAGGGGCATGGCCGCGTGTTCTTCTGCGAAGGCGTAGACATCCCTGTGCACGGCGCCGCGGTAGAATTCCTTCAGGATGCGCGGGTGGACGGTCAGTTCCGAGACGGGAAAGCTGTTGTAAAGCTTCAGAAGTTCCGTGAACTCTTCCGGCGCGTATCTGCCGATGCGGGTCTTCACAGAGATCTTCAGATCCCCGGGGACCTCCCGGAACACTTCCGTGAAGAACGCCTCAAGCCCATCAAGATCTGACAGGAATCCCGCGCCTTTTCCTTTGGCCGCGACGGTCCCGGAAGGGCAGCCCAGATTGAAGTTCACTTCCCGGTACCCGAAGGAATACAGAAGCTCCGCTGTCTTCAGAAAATCATAAGCCCTGGCTGTCAGGATCTGGGGCACCAGAGGGATCCCGCGGTTGTTCTCCGGGCTGATATCCCTGAGCTGCCGCTTCGGGATTCCGATGTCCGGGCCGGGAGAAACAAAGGGCGCGTAAAATTTATCCACGCCGCCAAACACCGAATGGAACGCATTGCGGAACACAAAGCCCGTGATTCCTTCCATCGGCGCAAAATAAATATTCATCGACTCCAATCGATCTCTCTCCTCAACTCCAATTGATCTCACTCCTCTAACAGATAATCGACCTCACTCCTCCAGCAGACGGTTCAGAGTCCGCACCGCTTCCAGGTACGGTCCCGGCGTCCCGTCCATATGGTAGATGCCGCCCTCCGTGACGAAGGAATACACCTTCACGTCGTCGATCCTGACATTTCCTTCCAGACAGCGGATCATCAGCTCCGTGGAATTGCTCTTTTCCATAGAGACCCGGAAGAGACCTGCCTGATCCACCCGGATCTGTTTCACGGCGCTCCCGGTCGAAATCTCAAGAAGGACACTGTCCGCAGCCGCATTTCCGTCAGGCGCTTCCTGCGTTACAGCTGTTCCCTGCCCGGCAGGCGCCCCCTGCGCCGCAGACGATTGAGATATCTGCGCCGCAACGGATACCGGCTCCGCGCGGAAGTCCACATAGTCCTCATCCGGAAGCACAGTGAACTGATTTGCCAGGTTCTGCTCCGCGGCATCACCCTTCTGCAGGAACAGCATGGAGTTCCCGTTCTCCGTCACGATCTCTCCGCCGTACAGTCTCCAGCCTTTCCTGCCCTGAGCAAACTGGCCGTTGCAGATGACATTGTCCGCGTAATCCCGGTAGGTCCACACTGCGTAGCCTTTTCCTGCTTCGCGGATGACGGGCGCCATTCCGGTGATGTATTCCGGGATCTCGTCCTCCCGGAGTTTCGCGTTGTGACTGAACTCCGGTGTGTTGTCCGTGAAAAGGAACTGGTCGATGAACACCGGCTTGCCGGCATCCTCCCGAAGTTCCCCGAGGATCTCCCAGGCTTTTTCGATCCCCTGGTCCGCACTGATCAGCGATCCCGCAGGATATCCCATGGCAGCGGAATACATGCAGCAGGTGTAGGGCGCGTTCCCGGCGGGAAACGTCACGTTGTGGGTGCAGCCGTCCTGATATCCGTACAGATTCGGGACGGGGTCGATGTCCAGCCGTACCTCCATGCTGAGTCCCGGAAACACCTCCTGGGTATCCTCGAGAAGGCTGTTCATCCAGGCGTCGTTCCAGGCGTATACGAACCTGCGGGCAGGACTCTCACTGCCCGGAAACACCGCGTCAGACCCGGTGGCTTTCTCTGCCTCTTCGCCGTAATACAGGGCGATCTCCTCTGCGGGAATGTTCTCCTTCAGCCAGTCCCTGTATCCCGAGCTTACCGCCGCGCGGCCCATGCGGTTTCCGGCTGTTTCCGTCTCCTTCATAAAACCCCAGAAATCCTCCCAGGTCAGGAAGCCGCCGCCGAAGCTTCCAAAAGAAGAAGCCGTTCCATAGACACTTTTCGCAAAGCTGAGCCAGCGCTCTCTTGCTTTCGGATCTGTCCGAAGTCTGCGGTAGCGGTCCGACACGTCCCGCACACGGTCAAAATTATCCCAGGTGTATCCCAGCCGGAGCATCACCTGCAGCCCCGTCTCCTCTCCTGCCGCCATGATGCGGCGCAGTCTGAGATATGCCTCGGGATTCAGGTCCCCCGCGTTCAGATCCGGCTGGAACTGCCTCCAGGGGACTGCGATGATCACAGTGTTGAAACCATCCTTCCGGATCTGCCGGAAGTCCTGTTCCATCGTACTCAGCTCACTGTCCCAGAAGTTCACAGTCCACTCGCTTCCCATATAAGTCACGGCCTTCACCAGCCTCTCCGCCGCGTACACCTGTCCCGCCGCAAAGCCCAGTCCCGCAGCGGTACCCGGGGCAAATGCCCTCGCCGGGAATCCTGACACGGTAAGAAGCAGCGCCAGCACCGCTGCCGCTCCCCGCCGGGCATAAGTCCCCACCGCGCTGCGCAAAGTGTGTATTCTGTTCCGGTTCCTCTTTCCGCCCATAAAATCCATAAATCTTTTTCTCCTGACTGGTGCCGCGTCCTTGAAGTCGTTTTTCATGAGAAGTATACTGAAATTAAGCATCTGCCGCAAGGACGAATCAAAGCCCCTGCGCAGGGACAGCCATATTGATTCCCAGCCACCGTAATACTCAGTTATAGTGATTCCCAGTCACAGCAATTCTCACTCACTGCAATTCACATCCAAAGGAGCTTCTGTATGCTGGAAAAAGTCGATCTGAAACGGAAGGTATCAAAAGCAGAGTACAAAAAAGAAGCTGCATCCCTGAAGGAGCAGCTCACCGCGCTTGACGCCCCCATCAAGGCCGCCAAGCTTCCCGTCATCATCCTCTTCGAGGGATGGAGCGCCGCAGGCAAAGGCAGCCTGATCCAGAAGCTGATCCTAAATTTCGACCCGCGCTGGTTCACTGTCGTGAACACCCAGGCCCCCACGCCGACAGAGCTCCGCTATCCTCTGATGTGGCGCCACTGGAACACCATCCCCAAGGTCGGGCAGATGTCCATCATGGACAGCAGCTGGTACCAGGAGGTCTCCACGCTCCGGGTGGAACAGCATGTCAGTGAGCTTGAGAACCTGCGTCACATGAACGAGATCAACAGCTTTGAGCGCGGTCTCTGCAACAACGGGTATCTCATCATCAAGTTCTTCATCCACATCTCCAAGAAAGAGATGAAGAAGCGCCTGGACGCCCTGTCTGCGGACAAAGATACCGCGTGGCGGGTAAGCGACGCGGACCGCGCCCAGCTGAAGAACTATGATCAGTACGCAGAGTGCATGGATTCCATGCTGGAATACACCAATACCCCGGAAGCTGTCTGGCACGTCATCTCCGGCACCGACGCCGAGGCAGCGACCCTGGACGTGTTCCGCGCCGTAGTGGAAAGCGTGCAGACCGCCCTGAAGCTGAAGGCAGACAAGGACGAGCTGTCCGGCTACTCCTCCTCCATCATCCAGCCCGGCCAGTACCACTTCCGGAAGATGCCGCTCCTTAAGGACGTAGACCTCGACAAGTCCCTCTCCGAGAAGGCGTACAAGTCAGAACTGAAAAAGGAACAGGAAAAGCTGGCCCAGAACCACAACCGCCTGTACCGCCACAAGATTCCCATGATCATCTGCTACGAGGGCTGGGACGCCGCCGGAAAGGGCGGAAACATCAAACGCGTCTCCGCAGCGCTGGATCCCCGGGGCTACGTGGTAGAGCCCATCGCCTCCCCCACGCCGGACGAAAAAGACCGCCACTTCCTCTGGCGCTTCTGGAAGCGCCTTCCGAAGGACGGCCATATCGTCATCTTTGACCGCACTTGGTACGGCCGCGTCATGGTGGAGCGCATTGAAGGCTTCTGCACCACCGCCGACTGGCAGCGTGCTTACGGGGAGATGAACGATTTCGAGCGGCAGCTCTACGACTGGGGCGCCATCATCCTCAAGTTCTGGATCCACATCTCCAATGATGAGCAGCTGGCCCGCTTCACCGCCCGCCAGAATGATCCCGCGAAGCAGTGGAAGATCACGGCCGAGGACTGGCGGAACCGCGAAAAATGGGACGCCTACGAGACCGCGGTGGATGAGATGATCCGCTACACCTCCACCGATTTCGCGCCCTGGTACATCATCGAGGGCAACGACAAGCTCTACGCCCGCATCAAGACCCTGAAGATCATCAACGAGGCGATCGAGGATCGGCTGAAGAAATTTGAGGATAAAGACAAATCGAAAAAAGGACGGAAATAAGCTCCGGACATCAGACTGCCGCGGTCATCGGACCGCGGCAGTCTGTTCGTTTTTCAGGTACTCCTGAAGGAATCAGGGCAGCGGGATCTCCCTTCCGGCATACTATCTTGACGTATGCCCAATTTGGATATAACATATATTTAACTATCCATCTTGGATAGTATTCCCATCGGGAGGTTCCATCCATGGCAATGAATGTAAAAGAAATGCGTCTTGCGACAGGTCTTTCTCAGACCGCTTTTTCACGGGCATATCGAATTCCGGTCAGCACTCTTCGGAAATGGGAACAGGGGGATGCATCCCCTGCGCCTTATGTCCTTGATTTGCTTGCTGCCGCAATTCCTGTATTTCATTCGGAGTATGAAAAGGTTTCCGCGCCTGACGGCACAGTCTATTACCATGATCCTGTCAGAAATATCTTTATGGATGCTCTCGGCAATACCGTTTCCGCGCATGAATCCGCAGAAGGAGTCAGCAGAAAAAATCTCGGTCTTTACCTCAAAGAGCTGTTTGAAGGATACTATCAGCTGCAGGATAAGCTGGACCGCGACCTCGCCTTTGATAAAAAGGAGGGCATTGAATGGATCTGAAGGAATACTATCTCATGCACAAAAACCTTCCTGTCTGCCTTATGGAAATATCTGATGACGGCAGTATTTCCAGAGTGCGCAGAAATGCTTCCGCAGCGGAGCATTTTCCGTTGGGAGGCCAAATGAATGAAATGAAATTCCATGAATGGTGGCGGGACCGCGCTATTCCAAAGACCAGGCACGGCGCCAAAACAGCTCTACAGAGACTCGGCTATTCCTCAACCGGCAGCGCACTTATAAATAATCTGGCACTGAGTCTGACCGACTGTTACTGGATCCAGCCCCGGGGTGAAGACCTGACCTGGGAAGAAGTCAATCTTTTCACAAATGATTTTGTAGATTCATTCGGTGAAATAACCATCAACCCTGATCATGATATTGACCTCAGGACCCGGACCAGATTTGACTGTGCGACGTCCCAGGGTGAACTGCAGAAAAAATGGTGCATCGATAAAGACGGAAGGAGATATCTGGTAAAAGGCAATTATGGTCTTTCTTATCAGCAGAGTATTAACGAAGTCTTTGCGTCCGAGTTGCATGCCCGGCAGGGTTTCAAAAACTACACTCGCTATTATCTTACAAAGCTTCGTGTGGAAGGTGGACGGGAGGGACTAGGGTGTCTGTGCTACGCATTCTGTAATGACTCTGTTGAATGCATATCTGCCTGGGAACTTCTTCAGACCGTAAAGATCAGACAGAATGAATCTTATTATTATCCGCTCAAACAGGTCTGCATCTCTCTCGGCATGCAGGAACAGAGTTTTACAGATTTTATGGACTACGAAATAATGACAGATTATCTGCTTACCAATACAGACCGGCATATGAATAATATCGCCGTTCTGCGTGATCCGGACAGTCTGCAGCTCATAGGCTTCGCGCCGATCTTCGACTCAGGCAATTCTATGTTCTTTAATATTCCGCTTACCGAGCTGCCGCTGCTTCACCTGGATCAGGTCCTTACACACTCCTTCATTGCGAAAGAACCGCGTTTGCTGCAGTATGTACATAACCGGCATCTGCTGGATCTGGATAAAGCCCGTATGGATTTCTCCGTTTATGAGCAGGATGTGGCTGAACGCCATTCCCGGATCCCTCTTTTGAAGGAGTTGTACCAGAGAAAACTGGCTTCCCTCTCAGCATTTCAGAGTGGGCATGATATATGGAAGAAAAGGTGAAAGAAACATCCAGTGGTCAGTAAAAACTGCCGCTCCGGGGGGATGACCATAGCTTCATGTCATCCCGCCCCGAAACGGCAGTATTCTAATTATTTATTCTTGTTCTCCTGACGGGCAGCGTAACATTTTCCAGAAGTCTTCTTCTGACATCTCGGCTTCACGGGCAGCTTCTTCAACAGACAGCATCTGTTTATTTACAAGATTGACCAAGGTATGTATTCTTCCTTCTGCCCAGCCTTCTGCCCAGCCTTTTGCCCAGCCTTCTGCCCAACCTTTTGCCCAGCCTTTTGCCCAGCCTTCTGCCCAGCCTTCTGCTCTTCCTTCCCTCATTTCACGAAGATAACTCTTGATTGGTTCGATCTCCGTCAATACCTGTCCGCCCATCAGTCTGCTGACCTCCTTTCGTACTTTTCTGTAGCCTGCTGTATACTGCTGTCTCATCTTTTCTCTCTTCAAACCCGCCGCACATCTCAGCCAGCAGTTTCGCGTCCGCTTCGTACCTCTCCAGATGATTACGAGGAGACAGAGAACCGTCCCCTGTCTCCTGGCAATGTATCGTCACTCCCGGGGCGGCAGCTTTTTCAGATCCTGTAGGCATCGGCCAGTTTTTCCATGTAATTCCGCTTCATCTGCATGGTGGGATGGGCGTAAAGATTCAGGGTGATGCTGACATTTGAGTGACCCAGGATCTCAGAAAGGGTCTTCATGTCAAACCCCGCCTCAACACATTTCGTGGCAAAGGTGTGGCGCAGCATGTGGTAATTGCATTTTCCCAGTCCCAGCTCCCGCCGCATCTTATAAAAATGATAGGAATAGGTTCTCGGCTCCATGGGCCTTTGGGTGCCCGTCAGAACATAATATTCCGGATACTGATGCCGTTCCCGCTGCTCGATCCGCAGGTACTCCTGCAGGAATCCGGGCAGCGGGATCTCTCTTCTTGAATTCTCTGTCTTCGGGGAGCTGATCTCGATCCTGGTGCGGCGGGGCTTTCCGCTTTTCTTTCCAGTCTCCTCCTCTCCGATATAGATCCTGGACATCGTCTTCTCCACCTGGATCATGCCTCTGGAAAGATCCAGATTCTCCCACTTCAAAGCGCACACTTCTCCGATACGGAGTCCCGTGTAAAGGGACAGTATGATCCCCATGCGGATCTCCCGTCGGAGCGGGCACTCCTTCCCGAACAGATACCGGTTCAGCCGGGTCTGCTCTTCCTCCGTCAGGATGGAGATCTTCCGGTTCTTTCTCCGGACCGTCTTTACCGATCTCCGTTCCGCTACTTTGCAGCCATTTTCCGCAGCATACTCCAGAAGCATGTGCAGGATGACCAGGCACTTATTGACCGTGGCTGCTCCGCTGCCTCTGCTTTGAAGCCCTTCCGCATATGCCAGCAGGCTGTTCGTGTCAAGCTTCTGCAGCGGATGCTCCCCGAGTTCCGGGAGAATATAGTGCTCCAGAAAATAACGGTAATTCGCCAGCGTAGATTCTTTCACTTCATATTTCCTGCTTTTCAGCCACTCCACCGTAATATCTTCAAGACAGCAGGCAGTTTTTCTCATCGGGAATATACGCTCCTTGGTTACTATAAGAAACTTATATATCGTATATTAGTATCTTAAAAGAACTTTGTCAAGCGAATAAGTTTCTTTTGTTAACTGCGCCTTGCGGAATTCGTGCGAATACTACATCATACATATCAGTTAATCCCTTTAAAAATATTAATGCGTTTTCAAATCGATATATTATAATAGGATTACCAATTAACTTATTTCAGGAGAATGATCATTACTATGAGTGAAAATAAGTTTATTCCCGAACGATTAACCGCTGTCAGGGAGCAGCTTGGCATCACTTCGGCAGAAGCAGCAAGATTAACGGGTATTAAAAAAGAGATGATGTGGAAATATGAGAACGGGGTCTCGGCTCCCGCAGAACCCACCCTGCGTCTCATCTCCTTATACCTCGGCACTTCCCCTGACTTCCTGTACGGCAGGACCGACGATCCGAAGGCGGACCGGATGGTGATCGAAGTGCGCGATGACCCGCACAAAGAAGCCTTTCTGAAAAATTACGACCGCCTCTCCACTTACCAGAAGGAGCTCATCAACGCGTTGATGCAGGAAATGAAATAAAAAAGCCGCTCCGGGATGATGATCATGACATTGGATCATCACTCCCGGAGCGACAGCTCTTTATCATACATACTGCAAGGCTTGTATCCTCTCCAGCTCATCTGAATTCTCGTGTTTTGCGTTACGGATATCTATATCATTCTGCAGATCCAGAAAATATTTCTCTGAAACTCCAAAATAAATTCCCAGGCGGATCGATGTGTCAACCGTAATTTTTCTTCTGTCATGAAGGATATCCTGAATACGTGAGACCGGAACATGAATATCATTTGCCAGCTTATAGGCTGAAATGTTCATCGGTCTCATGAACTCTTCCAATAGAATTTCGCTGATTTTTGGCGTCTCAATATATGTCTCCATTGTTATACCCCCTTCTGTTATTCATGATAATCAACGATCTCCACCTGATATATCCCCAAATCAGTGAAAACAAAGCAGATCCTGTATTGATTGCGGCAGTTTCCTGGAAAACTCCTGATGATATATCTTTTCTGTTTCTTTATCTGCAAAGTTCCTTATCATATGCATATTATACCCGTTCTGCATGTACACGTCAATCAGCATAATTAAGTGTGGTTCATCTCTCTATATATAAGGACGACAAAAATGCAGATCTACTGTCAGGTTTTCAAAAATCTTTTCAATAAAAAACCGCCCCGGTGGGATGATCACGGAAATGGATCATCACACCCGGAGCGGCAGTTCTTTGATTCCTTATTCCTGTTTTCCTGACAGACTGCGCAACATTTCCCGGAATTCCTCTTCTGATACTCCGGCTTCCCGAGCCGCTTCTTCAACAGATAACATCTGTTTGTTTACAAGGTGTACCAGGGTATGCATTCTCCCTTCAGCTCTTCCTTCGCTCCGGCCTTCAGCTCTTCCTTCCCTCATTCCACGAAGATAACTCTTGATCGGTTCGATTTCTGTCAATACCTGTCCGCCCATCAGTCTGCTGACCTCCTTCCGCACCTTTCTATAGCCTGCTGTATACTGCTGCTTCACCTTTTCTGCCAGAATCACCACCATCTGATAGGCGTGTTCCGATATCCGGCCGGAACTCCGTTCCTCCGAAAGCCGGCGGTACAGCTCTTCAAACCCGCCGCACATCTCAGCCAGCAGACCTGCGTCCGCTTCGTATCTCTCCAGATGATCGTAATTGAAGATAAAAAATGGAATCAGGAAATAAAGTCTTTTCTGTATGATCTCATCTATAGTATAAGCCTTGTTCTTCAGCACCGCAATCTCATAGCCTATCTCAGCAGTACCCTCCGCGCCGCCGGTACAGTTCCCCGGGACCTGGATCACTACCTTCAGCCGGTCCGGTGTATTCGCGTTTGAACGGAGGTACAGCACTCCTGAGCGGGGAAATCTTACCCGGAGCGTGTCCGCTGTCCGGACTGCGTTTTTCAGCGCGATCCGGGAATCATACTCGAACATCCTTACAAGAATAGTCCCGTCAGGACTGCTTTGGCACTCCAGATGATAGATCTCCTGCTCATGCCCCGAGACCCGCAGCAGGGAATCCGTGATCCGTTTTTCCTGTTCCAGGTCCGGCTGCACCAGCAGCAGGTCATCTGACAATGTCTCGACTTTTTCTGTCCCTTTAAACCGGTCCGGATCCCCGCACATCTCATTCAGCAGCGGGAGCACCAGTTCCGAACTCATGACTGTCATGGTGCGGAACACGTCATCATAGACCGATCTTCGTCGTTTGCTTTTTTTATTCTGCATTCGTCTCCTTTCTTTAAGGGCATTTCCGGTGTGCAGACATTTCCGGTGTTCAAGTACAGCCCGAACATATACCCTTCTATATATAAGGACGACAAAAATGCAGATCTACTGTCAGGTTTTCCAAATAATTTCAAAAGGAGACAGAGAACCGTCCCCTGTCTCCTTCAAAAACAGCCGCCCGGGGTGATGACCATGGCTGCATGTCATCTACCCCCGAAGCGGCAGTTTCTTAATCTTCCTCCGGTTTTTCCCGCACGGCCTTTTTCAAAACGCGGTTGATGTACTGGGACAGCGATCTGTCATCCTGTTCTGCCTGGATGCGGACTTTTTCAAGAAGTTCAGCGTCCACCGTGATGCTGATCCTCTCCTTAGGAATACCATTGATTGCTGTTCTCATGTCTGTCCATCCCCTCCTTTTAACTATTTCTCACTTCTTTTTCTTTACCGGTGCGAACATGAGGATCAGGAAGATCACAACAGCCGCTCCGGCTACATACGGAATATAACGGTCGAAGCTTCTTCCGGCTTCGCTGCCGGCGCCAGAATTATTACCATTCTCTTCTGCCCGCTCCCGGTCCGCCGTCCGGTGTCCCCGGACCAGCAGTCTGTGGGTATTCACGCCGTAGGGGGTGCAGGTCATGAGTGTTACCAGGTCTTCTCCCGGCACTGGTCTCAAGGCTTCGAAGGCTTCCGGAGAATCCGGCAGCACTGTCAGGATCTGATCCACCTCGTATACCATCTTCTTATCCAGGACTGTGACCAGAAACGTATCCCCGACGGCAAGCTCCGGCAGATCTGTGAACAGTTTCGCACTGGGCAGCCCCCGGTGAGCCGACAGTACTGCATGTTCGCCCGGATCGCCGACAGGGAGAGAACTCCCCTCCAGGTGGCCGATCGCGGTCTGCAGCACATCCTCCTCTGTTCCATGATAGAAGGGCAGACGGACACGGATCTTCTCGATCATCACGTAGCCCATGATACCCGAACTGCCCAGGAGCAAAGCGTCCTCGTAACCTTCCGTTCTGGACGCTTCCGAAAATGGATTTGAATTCTCCTTCAGCCTCTTGTTGTAATCCCGGGCTGCTGCAAAAGCCGCAGTGAAATCCTCAGGCGCCGCCTCACTTACCAGGCGTTCATAACTTCCGATAGCACGCTCCACCCGGATGCGGTTGATGTAATCGCTGGCCATGGGGTACAGCATGACACACAGCCCTATAAGGAACACCAGAACGATCAGAAGGTCCGTGAGCCGGAATTTTATCCCGCTTTTCTTGTTTTTTTCTTCCATCTGGTCTCCCCTACTTCACCCAGCCCGCCTGATTCAGGGGCCAGATGCGGAAGACGATCTTTCCGACGATCTGTTCGTCCGACACGCAGCCGACAGAAGAATTACGGGAGTCAATGGACACGTCTCGGTTGTCCCCCATTACAAAGATCCTGGAATCCGGAACCTGGTATGGAAGCGTGATATTCGTCTCGCCATAAGATTTCTCCACGATGTAGGGTTCTTCCAGTTTTACATTGTTCACGTAGACGTTTCCGTCCTGGTCAACATCCACCCACTGGCCCGCGTTCGCAATGACCCGCTTCACCAGGATCTTGTTGTTGTAATAAAATGCCACCACTTCTCCGGTCTCAAATTTCGTTCCTTTCACAGAGACCATGATGTCGCCCTCGTTCATGGTCGGGGACATCGAGGTTCCGTAGATCTGCAGCACCGGCAGCAACAGGACTGCGATCAGTACCGCGGCTGCAGCTACCGTGACCAGGATCCCGACAGTGCTGCGAAGCATCCCGCTGAAGCCGCTGTTATAACGCACCCGCTTCAACTCCCGGGAAAGCTGACCGGTAGTAGGCAGACCTTCCTGCAAAAGCTCCTCCGTTGTCTTTCCTGACTTATTTGTCATCCGCCGTTTCCTCTTTTCCCTCAGCTGCCGGTTCCACACCTCTCAGCACGTTCTGCCACTCTTCCGTCTTTCCGGCTTCTTCCGCTTTCTCCGCGCAGATCCGCTGCACGTTCAGGAGATACATGTCCGCAGCCCTCTGAGCTGCATGGAACAGGGAGTTCACTTCCGCTGCCGCCTCGGCAATGGAACCGCAGGATTCGATCCTCAGGTTCCGCTCCCGTAGGGCCTCTCTTGTCTCCTCGAGTTCCGCCTGCAGCCGGTCGATCTCCCGGCTCTGCTCTAACATCAGCTCCAGAAGCTCTGACCGGTTCAATTTTCTCAGTTCTTTGTCTGTCATAGTTCTATCCCTTTAAACGATTTCACCTTAAATCCATTTCCGTCCGATCCGCGGAACAAAGAATATATAGTACCCAGTCATCCTTATTTACTGTCCCCCGGCCGCATGAACAGGAGCAGCAGCAGGATCAGCAGCATAGGAGCCATGATAAACGGCGCTACAAAAGCCGCTTCCAACTGCAGCGCGTCCGCCACTACCTGGGCATCGCCGCTCAGATTCGCCACCCGGTGTCCGCGCACCAGAAGCCGATGGGTATTTACACCGTAAGGTGTACAGGTAACCAGTGTACACAGGTCCTCTCCCGGTACGATCTTGATCTCCGACAGATCTTCCGGTACTACAATGCTTATTCTGTCGACCTCATAACTATAGGTTTCATTCAGAATCGATAGCGTAAAAACGTCCCCTTCTACCAGCCTGTCCAGATCTGAAAACAGCTTCGCGCTGGGCAGTCCCCGATGTCCGGACAGAACGCAGTGACTTCCGGGTCCGCCCACAGGGAGACTTGTCTGCTCCAGGTGGCCGATGGAGCTTTGCAGTACATCATCTCCTACCCCATGATAAAGAGGCAGCTTTACATTTATCTTTGGAATGTCGATATATCCCATGTTGCCGGAGTTGTTGAACGCCAGAAGACTGCGATATTCCCCAAGCTCCTTCTCCGTCAGGCTCCAGCTGATTCCTTTCTCCGCCAGGCGCCGGTTATAGTCTTCCGCAGCCTCGATATACCCTGCGTACTCGTCCACGCTCATCTGTGCTACCTGCTCCGCATAACCCATGATGGCCCGGCGCTGTTGAAAGTTGTTCCAGTAATCCGCCACTGAAGGATAAGCAAGCAGGAATATTCCTACCACCAGAGAAAGCGTCAGCAGTGCGTTCGCCCTGCCGGAAGACAGCACCATCTCCCCATCCCCTCTGTGTGTGGCTTTATTCTTTTCTTTTCGTTTCAGGAAGCCTGCCGGCAATAACCTCTTCAGCTTTTCCGCCATGTTTTCCTTTCTCTTCAATACTTACTGCCCCTGATCTTTGTGTGCTCAGACTGTCTCGTATTCCGGATGGATCCCGTAACATAACATCCCGGAGAATACGGCCCGGTCTCAGCACGCAAGGGACCCGCAGTAAAAAATAACCGGGGAGCCCGCATACGCGGACTCCCTGCGGGTATTTACGACAACTTTTCAGTTTTCAGCTCTCTTTTTGCTTTACGCTTTCGAAGTCTTATTCCATGCTCATACGCTTCTTCGCCACGAGGACAATGCCTGCACCGATCACGAGGATGGAACCGATAATATAGAACAGGGTGGTGCCCATGCCGCCGGTCGCCGGCAGCTCGGTACCCTGGACGTTCTTGATCTGAGAAGGTATCTCAACAGGTTCTTCCTCTGTCCAGTCGATGACTGCATCAGAGCCTTCATTCGTAAAGTTGTATTTTGCAGTTTCTGCACCGTCGATCAGGATCTTGTATGTTTTCAGTACGTCTGTCTTATAGGTGTACGCTTTATAGGAAGGATCTGAAGATTTATCATCTGTAGTCCATTCCACACCATCCTTTGAGTATTCGGTTACATTGACCGATTCCGTTTCTGCAATAATCTCAACCTTATGCTTCTGCGTGTCTCTGACAAATCCTGCCGGAGCCTCACTCTCCTGGAGATAATAGGTTCCTGCATCAAGACCGGTAATCGTAATACGGCCATCTGCATCTGTTTCATATAC
>CACZFV010000032.1 GCA_902780465.1 uncultured Lachnospiraceae bacterium | reverse complement strand
GATGTATGTCTGCACTTCCTGTCTGCGCTCCGGCAGGGTCGAAAGAGCCTGAGCGTAAAACTGTTCTTTTGTGTCTTAAACAGGGTCGGACCATATGGGTCCGGCCCTTTTTTGTCTCAGCCAGGTCTTCTCTCACCGAGGTAAAAAAACGTGCTGCCACCGGCGTAAATACGTCTGATGGGCAGCACGTTTTTATTTCAGTACTGGTAAACGCTGCGGACTCGAACTCAGCCCTTTTCACCTTCGGCGGCAAGCTTTTTTGCTGCAGCTTTCGCCTCTGGAGAGATCTTCGATTCTGCGGTGAAGCGGTTGATCACTTCAGGAACCATGTCGAGGACTTTTGTCACGGCATCCTGTCCTTTGACCGTAACCAGTTTGGTGGTGCCGTTCTGGATGATCAGGACCGCGGAGGGGGACATTTTCGTGTTCATCCCACCTGCTCCGTTGTCCCGGCCACCTGCAAAGGAACCGGCAGCCATACCGCAGGAAATATCAACAAAGGGGATAATGATGGCGTCGCCGATCTGCTGCGGTTCTCCGACCACAGTCTTCGTGTTGATAAAATTACTCATTCCCTTAAAGAGGGATTCTGCAGTTGCGGAAAACTTATTCTCAGCCATGCTTACCTCCATCATCTTTATTGCGGTTTTTTAACCGCTTGAATACTTTTTGAAAATCGCGGCTGAACCAGATCTGTACGGCTGCAGCCGCAAGAGGAAACAGACGGATCCGTCCCCTCAGGGAAAGATCCGCGAAGATCTCCTCCCTGTCAAATCTTGGTTCCACATGGATCCTGTCCTGATAGACAGGATACAGGACTGCCGCAGCAGATGCCGCCTGTCCTGTGGTAAAGGGATCGCTGAACCCGAACCGGACTTTCCCGCCGTAGTCCCGGGGACAGATCTCCTTCAGGATACGGATCAGCTTCTTTTTCAGGAGAAGAATGAGACGCTTTGTGCTATCCTCGTTCAGGAAAGCCAGTCCTTCGTCGATCTTATCCTTTACGCTGTACACCTTGTCCATGATCTTTTCAAACTTCTCATCAATCGTCTCCGGCGTTCCTGCGTATTTTCTCTTTTTTTTCGACGGGGCGTCACTGATGGTCTCCTCTTCCGGAAGCGCCTCCTCATGGGATGCCGCAGCAGGCTCTGCCTGGGACACCGCGGGCGGTTTTTCCGGAGACACCGCGGGATGTCCTTCCTCTGATGCCGCGGCCTGTTCCTCATGGAATTCCTGCGCAGCTTCCTCAGCCGGCAGCTCCTGCTCCAGGGCTTCCGTGAACTCCTCGTCGGTGTACTCTGTCTCTGTCGCGCCTTCCCCGGTCTCCTCCGGCACTGTCTTCATGGACCACAGCTTCAGGAAACCAAGACGCGCTTCCGCATCGATCCCGCTTTTGTAGTCAAGGCGGAATCTTACCAGCTTCAGGAGCCAGCTGACGCGGACTTCGGCTTCGGGAGAAGTCTCATAGAGCCCTCTTCCGCTGTACCGTATGGGCACGAACAGCAGCAAGACAAGCAGAAGCAGCACCAGGGTCAGAAGAAACAGAAGCAGGATCCCGGCACATTTAAGAATGACTGGAATTACAGAAAGCATCGATATCAAAGTCTCCGTTCTTACGGTACAGATCGTCGATAATGTTCCGCGCTACCTCAAAAGCTTCGTCTCTGGTCAGCGCAAGCCCGAGGATCATCGGATCAGCTTCCTGCACTCTGCCGCTCCGGTAATCGGTGCTGCGGTAGATGTCCAGGATTCCGTCGGAATCCACAGCCCGCGTGATCACATAGACTGACGGCATGAACTTTCCTGCTCTCAGCCCCTGTATGATCCTGTAACGGGCCGATGCCGCCATGGGTCCGGTGTATAGTCTCGGGTACCAGCGCATTTCAGTGTTTCTCCTCCAGAACCTGCTTGTTCTTCATCAGATAATCAAGCAGCGAGACCACCGTGAGGATGGTCATGACAGGAATGGAGATCGCCGCGAGAACGCTGAGCGGCGGCTCCTCCATATTGATGATGAGCAGTACGATGCAGATCATCTGGCTTACGGTCTTTGACTTGCCCCACATACTTGCCGCGATAACGACACCCTGGTCAGCAGCTACAAGACGGAATCCGCTGATAATGAATTCGCGGCTGATGATAATGATCACGATCCAGGCGGGAAGCTGTCCCAGCTGTACCAGACAGATCAGCGCGGAGCAGACCAGAAGCTTGTCCGCCAGAGGATCCATGAATTTTCCGAAATTCGTGACGAGATTGTATTTCCTGGCGATCTTTCCGTCCAGGAGATCCGTGAGGCTGGCGATGAGGAACAGCACAAGGGCTATCATCCGGAGTGCGAAGACCTCACCATTATGGATCAGCAGCGCCGCCACAAAAAACGGCACCAGTATCATGCGAAGCACAGTCAGTTTGTTCGGCAGTGTCCAAATCATATCATTTCACCCTTCAGATCATATTCTGACGCATCGGTCACCCGCACTTTTACGAAGGTGCCCGACATCAGTTCATACGGCGCCGTAAAGAACAGATATCCGTCCACGTCCGGCGCATCCATACAGGTCCTTCCAATATAGACATCTTCTTCAGGAAGACGCCCCTCCACAAGGACCTCTGCTACTGTCCCGATCTTTTCCCGCAGCCTGCCGGCAGATACCTTCTGCTGTAGCCGCATCACCTGGTTCCTGCGCTTCTTTTTGATCCTGGCAGGAACCTGGGAGGGAAATTTCGCAGCCGGGGTTCCTTCCTCTCTTGAATAGGGAAAGACTCCCAGATGGTCAAAGCGCATCTCTTCGACAAAGCGGAGAAGTTCTTCGTGATCCTCTTCCGTCTCTCCCGGAAAACCGCTGATCAATGTCGTGCGGAGCGTGATGTCCGGAATGGCTTCCCGCAGCCTCTTCACGATCTGCTCCAGATCTGAACGGCTGGTGCGCCGGCCCATGAGCTTCAGGATCCTGTCGCTGGCATGCTGGATGGGAAGGTCCAGATAATGGCAGATCTTCTTTTCCTTTGCCATGACTGAGATCAGGTCCTCCGTGATCTCCTCCGGATAACAGTACAGGATACGGATCCAGCGGATGCCGCCGATCCTGCAGAGCTTCCGGAGAAGTGTCGGCAGTTTCTTTTTCCCGTACAGATCCACGCCGTAGACAGTGGTCTCCTGCGCCACAAGGATCAGCTCTTTTACGCCGGAATCCGCCAGCATCTTTGCCTGGCTGACCAGGACATCCATGGGATAGCTCCGGTAATGTCCCCGCATGGATGGAATCGCGCAGTAAGTGCAGTGCTTGTCGCAGCCCTCGGCGATCTTCAGATACCCTACATAGTGGAGCGCTGAGAGCTTTCTCTTCTCCGACACCGGAGTGAGGCGGTCCTGCGGCCGGAATTCCTCCACCCGCTCTCCCTCCAGGACCTTTTCCAGGACGACGGCGATGGCGTCGTAGGCAGTGGTCCCCACTACCGCATCCACCTCCGGGATCTCCTTCAGGATCTCCGACCGGTAGCGCTCTGCCATGCAGCCCGTCACGATGAGCGCTTTCAGGTCCCCGTTCTTCTTCAGGTCCGCAGCGTCCAGGATCGTGCGGATGCTCTCGTCCTTCGCGTCCAGGATAAAACAGCAGGTGTTTACGATCACCACGTCTGCCTCTTCCGCATCGTCAGTGAACGAAACATTGTCCCGGCTCAGGAACCCCAGCATCATCTCAGAATCCACCAGGTTCTTGTCACAGCCGAGAGAAATCATGCATATCTTCATTCTGTGGTCAGTGTTTCCTCATCCTGTGCGGCGGGAATCTCCTCCTCGTCCTCATTGACGATCTTTACTTTGCCCTTGTAGAGCTCTTCGATAGCGACAGAGAGAGGCTTCTTCCCGTAGGAAGGAACGGCAGCCTCCTCGCCGTTGATCAGCTGGCGGGCACGTTTCGCGGTGGCGATCACGATGGAATAGCGGCTCTGTACCACGGGCTGCTCGCCAGGCTCGACCTCGCTGTTCACTGCTTTGATGATTTCAGAATAAGATGGATGTAACATGTTGTTCCTCCTTAAGATAAATACCTGGACAGCTCCGCGGAAAGTCTTTCCGCAGTCAGGCGGTTCAGTTCCATTCTGCAGTGCTGCACAGAGATCAGGTCATGAAGTCTTTCTACAGCACTGTCAAGGTCATCGTTGATGAGGAGATACTCATAATCCTGCATGCAGCGGCTCTCCTCCGCCGCTCTCTTAAGCCTTCCGGCGATCTGTTCCGGTGTCTCGGTGCCCCGGCCGCTGAGCCTTTCAGCCAGCGTCCCTGCGTCCGGCGGAGCAATGAAGATCAGCACTGCCTCGGGGAAGGCTTCTTTCACTTTCCTGGCCCCCTGGATCTCGATCTCCAGCAGGACATCCTTTCCGAGTTCTCTCTGGTGCTCCACATATTCTCTCGGCGTCCCGTAGTAGTTGCCCACATAGCAGGCGTACTCGATGAAGCCGTCCGATCCGATCAGTTCCTCGAAGCGTTCCTTCGTCACGAAGAAATAATCTTTGCCATCTGTCTCTCCTGTTCTCGGGTGCCGTGTCGTGGCGGAGACTGATAAAGCGTACTCCTCAGGGTAACGCCGCAGCAGTTCTCTGACCAGCGTTCCCTTCCCGGCGCCTGAAAAACCGGACAGAATGACCAGTAATCCCTTTTCTGCCATTTTTGCTCCCTGTAATTGTGTCTTATGCCGGTCATTCAATGTTCTGGATCTGTTCCCTGATCTTCTCGATCGTTGTCTTCAGGAAGATCGCGTTGTCCGCTACGGTGAGATCCGTCGATTTGCTGAGGGTCGTGTTTGCCTCGCGGTTCATCTCCTGCGCCAGGAAATCAAGCTTCCGGCCGATGGTGCCTCCGGTCTTCAGATCCTTCTCCATCGTGTCGATGTGGCTGTGAAGGCGCACCATTTCCTCATCCACACAGATCCGGTCCGCGTAGATCGTCACCTCCTGGGCGATACGGTTCTCGTCCAGGGGCGTATCGCCAAGAAGATCTGTCACTTTCTGCCGCAGATTCGTCCTGTACTCCTGAAGGATCTCAGGTGCCTTTGCCTCAATGACGGCAAGGGCGTTCCTCATATCGGAGAGTTTTCCGAGGATATCGTTCCTGAGATTCTCTCCTTCCTTCTGCCGCGCTTCCACAAAGGAGGCACAGGCTTCCTTCAGCCCCTGCTCCAGTTCCGCCCAGAGCTTGTCTTCATCGATCTCCTCCGCGTCCATGGTGAAAACGTCGGGGAAACGGGCAACAGTGGAGACGCGGATATCATCCTCGATCCCGAACTCGCGGCTCATCTCCCGACAGTACTCGAGATATTTCCCGGCCAGCACACGGTTGTACTTCAGGCCGCTCACGCCTTTGGCGTAATCCTCGTACGTGATGAAGATATCCACTTTTCCGCGTTCAATATAATTCTTCAGCAGTGAGCGGATCGAAGCCTCGAAGCGGTTGAACAGCCGCGGCATACGTATGTTCAGATCCAGGAATCTGTGGTTGACGGATTTGATCTCGACGACCAGCCTGTATTCCTCTGTCAGTGCTTCCGACCTGCCGTAGCCGGTCATGCTGCGGATGTTCATATTGTATCCTCCTGATAGGACCCTTAATCTAAAATATTATAGAGCATTGTGGATATCAAGTCAAACATCTGCTTGCAAAACCACCCCTGCGGAATTAGAATGAAGGCATCAGGACAGTTCTGTCCTTTTCATCGGAATCATTCCGATCCTTTCAGCTGATCTTTTTCATTCCCGGACAAACAGTACGCACACTCCTTTTTTCGAAAGGAGTTTTTGTCATGCTTTTCAGGACTTTCGGAGCCGGCCTCTGCGGCACGGAGGGTTTTCCGGTCTGCTGCGAAGCGGATGTGGAAAACGGATTTCCCCAGATCAATTTCATCGGTTCCCTCTCACAGTCTGTACGGGAGTCGTCGGACCGGGTGCGCACCGCGATCGCGAACACCGGGCTCCGTCTGGAACCCCGTCACGTCACCATCAGTCTCTCCCCCGGAGACGTCCGGAAGGAAGGATGCGCCTATGATCTTCCGGTCGCGGCCGCGCTTCTGGGCGCCTACGGGTATCTGCCGGATACTCTCACGGAAAACGCGCTTCTGGTCGGAGAGCTTTCCCTCGGCGGGGAGATCCTTCCGGTCAACGGCGTCATCGCTATGGTCAGCGCTGCCCGTGACGCAGGACTGAAACGCTGCTTCCTGCCCAGCGGCAATCTCCGGGAAGGAAGTGTGGTCAAAGGGATCGACTGCTACGGTGTCCCGACACTTCAGGAACTTCTGGATCTCCTGACGGGAAGGCACCCTCTCCCGGAGCCCGCGTACTATGAGGATCCGCCTGAGGAACTGTTCTCTTCTCCGGGTTTCTCTGATATCTGTGGTCAGGAGCTTGCGAAACGCGCCACGCTTCTCGCTGCCGGCGGCCGCCACAATATCCTCTACATCGGCCCTGCCGGAACCGGAAAGACAATGCTCGCTTCCAGGCTGCCTTCGATCCTGCCGGGAATGACTACGGAGGAGCGTCTGGAGCTGACACGGGTCTACAGCATCTCAGGGCTTCTCGACCCGGAGGAGCCTTTTATCCGCCGCCGCCCCTTCCGCAGTCCCCACCACACCATTACACCACAGGCCCTCTCCGGCGGCGGCAGGATCCCGGTCCCTGGAGAAGTGTCTCTGGCGCACCACGGTGTTCTCTTTCTTGACGAGCTCCCGGAATTCAAATCCGGTTCCCTGGAGATCCTCCGGCAGCCGCTGGAAGAAAAAAGGATCCACCTCTCCAGAGTTTCCGGATCCGTCACCTTTCCGGCTTCCTTTCAGCTGGTCTGCGCCATGAACCCCTGCCGCTGCGGATTCTGGCCCGACCGCGAGCGCTGCCGCTGCACCGAGCTGCAGGTCCGATCTTATATCAGCCGCATCTCCAAACCTCTTCTGGACCGGATCGACCTCTGCGTCGAGACAGTACCGGTCACCTTCCGTGATCTCAGCCGAAGGCCGGATAAAGACAGCTGCCTTTATCTGAGCCAGGAAGTAGAGCGGGTCCGGCGGATCCAGGCCGAACGGTTCCGAGGCAGCAGGATCCATTTCAACAGCGAGATGGACGTCTCTCAGATCGAGGTCTTCTGCCCTCTTCCCGTGAAAGAAAAAAAGTTCCTGGAGACCGTTTATGAAAACAGCGGAATGTCCGCGAGAGCGCTGCACAAGATCCTCCGGGTGGCGAGAACTGCGGCGGATCTCGCGGGAGTGAAGGACATCCGCCACGAGGATCTCTGTGAGGCCATCGCCTACCGTTCCCTGGAAAACAAGTACTGGAACCCTGCGCCTGAAGCGGCGCGGATCAGGAGGAAATATCATGACAGACAGAAACGGAACTGAAGGAAACTGTTCCCCGGAAGAAAAAGAAAAGGTCCTGTTCAGGGCACATATCGCACATCTCGGCATTTCCGGGAGGAAAAAGATCCGCGGGATGCTGGAGCATCCTGAGGAATGGTCCGGGGATCCTGAAGAAATATTTACCGGAGCTGAACAGTTCCTCACGGATCTTTCCGACAGAGGGATCCGTTTTCTAACACCGGAACATCCGGAATGGCCGGAACGGTTTGCGTCGCTGTCAGATCCCCCGGAGTGGCTGTTTGTGCGAGGGAGTCTGCCGCCGGAGCAGGTACCTTCCGTGTCAGTGATCGGAAGCCGGAATGCTTCCGCCTACGGTCTCCGGATGGCGGAGTATCTTGCCGGAGAGCTGGGACGGCGGAACGTCTCCGTGATCAGCGGTCTTGCCGCCGGGATCGACTGTGCGGCGCAGACAGCCGCAGTCAACGAAGGCGGGAAGTCCTTCGGCGTGCTGGGCTGCGGAGTGAACATCTGTTATCCCTCCGCAAATTACGAGCTGTTCCGCGGACTCTCCGAAAAAGGACAGGGCGGGATCATCAGTGAGTATCCCCCTGACACTCCGCCCCTGAAGCAGAATTTTCCGGACCGCAACCGTCTCATCGCCGCGCTCTGTGATATCCTGGTCGTCGTCGAATCAAGAGGACCGAAGTCTGGCACCCAGATCACCGTGGGACAGGCTCTGGACCAGGGCAAGGCCGTCTTCGCCGTTCCAGGCCGCATCACGGATCCTCTGAGCCGCGGCTGCAATGAACTGATCCGGGACGGGGCTTCCATCCTCACCTCGGCAGGGGATCTGCTGGAATACATCGGACTGAACGCTTCCCGCTGCATGCCGGATCTCAGAAAGACCAGACGGAAGCTTTCTCCCTGTGAGCGGCGTGTTCTGAAAGCCCTGAAAGAAAAATCCTGCTTCCCGGATGATATTATCCGGGAAACAGGACTTCCTGCTGACCGTGTCATGACTGTGCTGCTGGACCTTGAGCTGAACGGACTGGTCTCCCAGACTTCCGCCAATTACTACACAGCACTTTAGACCAGTTCACCCTTTTTACGGATGGTGATGTCTGTATTTTCATAGCCGTTGGGGTTGTTCTTCTGCCATCTCCAGGAATCCCTGCACATGGTCTCAAGGTCCCTGACGGCTTTCCATCCGAGCTCCTTTTCCGCCCTGGAGGGATCAGCGTAGCAAATGGGAACATCTCCCGCGCGGCGCTCCTTGAAGACATAGTTGATCTTCAGGTCGTTGGCTTTCTCAAATGCCTGGATCACGTCCAGGACAGAATAGCCGGTGCCGGTGCCGAGATTGTAGATCCGGACCTTCGGCGGTTCCTTCACCATCTTCTCCAGCGCCTTGACATGGCCGTCCGCCAGGTCCACCACATGGATATAATCCCGGATGCAGGTGCCGTCCGGAGTGTCGTAGTCGTTTCCGAAGACGCCGAGGCAGACAAGCTTTCCGACCGCTACCTGTGTGATATAGGGAAGCAGGTTGTTGGGGATCCCCTTGGGATTCTCTCCCATTCTTCCGGACTCATGGGCTCCGATGGGATTGAAGTAGCGGAGCAGCATCACGTTCCACTCAGGATCCGCAGTGTTGAGATCTGTCAGGATCTGCTCCAGCATGGATTTTGTCCGGCCGTAGGGATTCGTGACTTCTCCCTTGGGGCACTCCTCGGTGATCGGCACAAAGGCAGGATTGCCGTAGACTGTGGCGCTGGAAGAAAAGACGATCTTCTTCACGCCATGGCTCCGCATGCACTCGCAGAGGACCAGAGTCCCCGTAATATTATTGTGATAATATTCCAGCGGTTTGTAGACAGACTCGCCGACTGCTTTCAGACCCGCGAAATGAATGACCGCCTCGATCTCTTCTTTTTCAAACACCTGGTTCAGCTTCTTGCGGTCCAGAAGATTTACTTCATAGAACCGCAGTGTTTTTCCGGTGATCTCCTGGACCCTGTTCAGGGACTCTCTGCTGGAATTCACAAGATTGTCTACAACGACGACGTCGTATCCGGCGTTCAGAAGTTCGACGCAGGTATGACTGCCGATAAACCCTGCGCCGCCTGTCACAAGAATAGCCATAACTCCTCCTCTTTATGCCTGGTCAGATCAGTGGTGGAACAGACGGATCCCGGTGAATGCCATGGCGATGCCGTATTTGTCGCAGGTCTCGATGACCTGGGCGTCGCGGATGGAACCGCCCGGCTCCGCGATATACTCCACACCGCTCTTTCTTGCGCGCTCGATATTGTCCCCGAAGGGGAAGAAAGCGTCGCTGCCGAGGGAGACGCCCTTCATGCCGTCAAGCCAGGCGCGCTTCTCCTCCGCGGTGAAAACATCCGGCTTTTTCGTAAACAGGTGCTCCCAGTTTCCGTCGGAAAGAAGATCCATGTAGTCCGTTCCGATGTAGACGTCGATCGCGTTGTCTCTGTCCGCGCGGCGCACATTCTCCTTGAAGGGAAGCTCCAGGACCTGGGGGGCCTGGCGGAGATACCAGTTGTCGGCCTTGCTGCCGGCAAGTCTTGTGCAATGCACGCGGGACTGCTGTCCGGCCCCGATGCCGATGGCCTGTCCGTCAGCGCAGTAGCAGACGGAATTGGACTGCGTGTACTTCAGGGTGATAAGGGAGATCAGGAGGTCCTTCTTCGCGTTCTCGGGGATCTCCTTGTTCTTCGTGACGATGTTCTCAAGCAGTGCCGGGCTGATGTCCAGCTCGTTTCTTCCCTGTTCGAAGGTGATGCCGAACACCTGCTTTTTCTCTACGGGATCCGGACGATAGGACGGGTCGATCTGGATCACGTTGTAGTTTCCGTTCTTCTTTGCCTTCAGGATCTCAAGCGCCTCGGGTTCATATCCGGGAGCGATGACGCCGTCGGAAACTTCCGGCTTGATGAGAAGCGCGGTGGCTTTGTCACAGACATCGGAAAGAGAGATGAAATCTCCGAAGCTGGACATTCTGTCAGCGCCTCTTGCCCGGGCATAGGCACTGGCGAGAGGGGTCAGCTCTGCGGCTTCATCCACCCAGTAGATCTTCTTCAGGATGTCCGGCAGCGGGCGTCCGCAGGCAGCGCCCGCGGGGGAGACGTGCTTGAAGGAAGTGGCGGAGGGAAGTCCGGTAGCTTTCTTCAGTTCAGTCACCAGCTGCCAGCCGTTCAGCGCGTCAAGGAAATTGATATATCCGGGACGTCCGTTCAGGATCGTGACCGGAAGCGGCCCGCCGTTTTCCATATAGATCCGGGAAGGCTTCTGGTTCGGGTTGCAGCCGTATTTCAGGGCAAATTCGTTCATGGATCTTACCTCCTTATGCGTTCTTGTTCACGATGCGGGTCTCTGTCTCGCCGGTAGCCGGATCAAGATACCGCACGAACAGGGAGACCTTGTTGTCTTCGTTGAGGTTTTCCCAGAGTCTGGATGTGAAGGTGTCGATATCTCCCTCCAGCTCCACCGGCTGCGGCTCGCCCTCATAACTCGGAAGAGGACTTCCGTCACCCATATAGGTGTGGATGAAATGGCCCTCTCCCGCCTTCGGATTGCTGTAATCGAAGGTGAAGCGGAGGCACTCCTCCGGATCGCCCTGGTTGCTCTTCAGGATACTTAAGGAGTAGCTGAAGGCGCCGCCGTTTCTCTGGACGATGCCGGAAATGCGGGGGGTGTAGTTGGGACCGTCCGGTTCGAACTCCCTGACGCGCAGGGATTCCTCAAAGGTCTTTCCATCCTTCATTCCATCGTAGATCGTGTCCGTCTGGTCTCCGTTCGTCACGATCGTCGTTTTTCCGAGGACCCGGACCGGCGCGTAGATGATGAGGGACGGGTCTTCCATCTTTGAAGGATCGAACGCCTCAGTGCGGATCCCGTCTCCTTCTGTCACAAACACACGGTTCCTGGAGTTCGTGCTCCGGCCCATGATGAAATATGCCATGACAGCCTTGCTGCCGTCAGCGCTTTTCCCGAGGACGATGCCTCTTCCGGGGTAACTGTTCTGCTTCACATCCTCAAACAGGGATACTCTCTTCATTCTTCCTCCATCTCTTATGTCCTGGATCTTATGTGCCGGCTTAATCATAACACTGTAGAGCCGATCCTTCAAGAATAGGTAATGGACAAAGATTTTTCCTTCGTGTATGATTGAATCAGTTCCGGACACTTCACTACCTATATTTCAGGAGGTCTTCCGTAAATGAGACATCTTTTGAATCCGCTGGATTTTTCTGTGGATGAGATCGAACAGCTTCTCGATCTGGCATCGGATATCGAACAGCACCCCGGAAAATACGCCCATGTCTGCGACGGCAAAAAGCTTGCCACGCTCTTCTATGAACCGAGCACGCGCACCCGCCTTTCTTTTGAGTCAGCCATGCTGAATCTCGGCGGTTCCGTCCTCGGGTTCCAGTCAGCAGATGCCAGTTCCGCCGCCAAAGGCGAAAGCGTCGCCGACACCATCCGTGTCATATCCTGCTACGCGGACATTGCTGCGATGCGCCATCCGAAGGAGGGCGCTCCTCTGGTGGCAAGCCAGTTCTCCACGATCCCTGTGATCAATGCCGGGGACGGCGGTCATCAGCACCCCACCCAGACCCTGACGGATCTTCTTACCATCCGCTCTCTCAAAGGCCGTCTGTCAGACATGACTGTCGGTCTCTGCGGCGACCTGAAGTTCGGACGCACTGTGCATTCCCTCATCCATGCGCTGGCCCGCTACACCGGTATCCGGCTGATCCTCATCTCCCCGCCGGAACTTCGTGTTCCCAGCTATATCCGCGAAGATGTCCTGAAAGAAAAAATGATCCCCTTCGATGAAGTGGACAACCTGGACGACGCACTTCCGAAGCTCGACATCCTCTACATGACCCGTGTGCAGAAGGAACGCTTCTTCAACGAAGAGGATTATATCCGTCTGAAAGACAGCTATATCCTGACAGCAGAAAAAATGAAGCTCGCCCGGGACGACATGTTCATCCTTCACCCGCTTCCCAGAGTCAACGAGATCTCTGTGGAAGTCGACAAGGATCCCCGCGCAGCTTATTTCCGTCAGGTCATGTACGGCGTCTACGTCCGTATGGCCCTGATCATGACGCTTCTGGAGGTGAAAGCATGCTGAATATCAGCGGATTGAATGAAGGAATCGTTCTGGATCACATCAAAGCAGGCAAAAGTCTGGATATCTATTATCAGCTCGGCCTTGACAGACTGGACTGCCAGGTCGCCATCATCAAAAATGCCCACAGCCGGAAAATGGGCCGAAAGGACATCATCAAAGTCGAGGGAGATGTGCTGGACAAGATCGATCTCGATATCCTCGGCTACATCGACCACAGTATCACGGTGAACATTATCAAAGATCAGGTCATCGTGGAAAAGCGTGCCCTGAAGCTGCCATCCGAGATCCGCAACGTACTTCGCTGCCGGAATCCCCGCTGCATCACTTCCATTGAGCAGGAGCTGCCGCACATTTTCTATCTGGCGGATGAAAAGAAGGAGATCTACCGCTGCAGATACTGTGACGAGAAGTACTCAAAGATCCAGCGCGTCAATGTCGTCTGATCAAAAAATGAGTGTAAAAAAAGAGCGCTTCCGCGCTCTTTTTTTGTGGGAGATGAACTGTAAGCCGGGTTATGTATCAGACGGTCATCTGTCTAGACCTGCCGTCGCCGGCAGGCTCAAGCGACCTACCCGGACAGTGCGGATCCATAAGATCCGCCGGCGGGCCGCCGGTCTGTCCTGTTCGGTCTTGCTTCGGATGGGGTTTACATATGCCCCGCGCGTTACCGCGCGGGCGGTGGTCTCTTGCACCGCCTTTGCACCCTTACCGGCCTTCCGGCCGGCGGTTGTTTTCTGTTGCACTTTCCTGGGAGTCGCCTCCACCGGACGTTATCCGGCATCCTGCCCTGTGAAGCCCGGACTTTCCTCACCTGCAGCCTTTCGTCTCTGCAGCCGCGACCGTCCGTTCCTCTCCGCAGGGTACCTTACCACAATTCCTTCGTCTCCGCAAGCACTTGGTTTTTTACAAGGTGCAGTGCGGTCATCTGCGACGCACAACTGCACGAAAGTTCTAATCGTATACTGTCCTTCCTGGGCGGGACCGCTTTTGCGGAACTCGCGCCAGATTTATTACAGCTTTTAAAGCACCGGGCTCAGACAGTCCTCGAAGCGGTCCAGTCAGGACAGTATCCGTTAAGAACTTTCGGCTAATGTGTGCTTTGCAGATGACGCACTGCACCCTGTAATAATCTATTTTATACTTTATATACACCGCCCGCGGGGATGGTCAGGAAATAATCCAGGAATTTCAGAAGCCTCTTTGCCTCCACAAATTCCGGGCTGTCCTTCGGAACGCCGAACAACAGCGCCTCGGCGTAAGGCTTCAGCACCGCAGTTTCATAGATGATCGCGGAATTGAACACAATGTCGGCGCTGTCCTGGAACGGGAAGATATATTTCTGTTCCCCCCTGCCCACAGAAGGCCAGCGCTGAAGCGTTGCCTGGGCGGAATGGCCTCTCAGCCGGGCATCTCTGGTGAGGCGCCGGAGAAGCCGCGCGTCCGTGGTGGGGATCCTGTTGTGTTCGTCAATATTCATCTGCGTCAGGCAGCTGATGTAGATCTTCATCTTGCTCTCTGCCGGAAGCGCGTAGGAAAAGGCTTCGTTAAGGCAGTGGATGCCCTCCAGGATCAGAAGATCCCCTTCGCCGAGATGAAGCCGGTTGCCGCGATACTCCCGTTTTCCCGTCAGGAAATTATATGTGGGAAGCTCCACAGTCTCTCCATTCAGCAGTTTTGTCATGTCGCTGTTGAAGAGCTCTGTGTCCATGGCTCCCAGGCATTCAAAATCATAGTCCCCGTTCTCGTCCTTCGGCGTCTCCTCCCGGGGGCGGAAATAATTATCCACTTCGACAGGATGCGGCTTCATTCCGATGGCGCGGAGCTGCGTGCTGAGCCGGTTGGAAAAAGTTGTCTTTCCCGAGGAGGAAGGTCCTGCCACCATGACGAAACGGACTCCCTGACGGCTGCAGATCTTCTGGGCGATATCACCGATCTGCTTTTCCATCAGTGCCTCCTGGCTCAGGATCAGATCTCTGGCATTTCCCTTCGCCACATATTCATTCAGTCCTGCAACATCGGCAAGGCCCAGCTTCTCCGCCTGGATGGTCGTATCATACAGTTTCCGGAACACCTTCCGGGACACGGCCACATTCGCGAGCCGGGACGGGTCCTTCATGGGAGGGATCTTCAGGATGAAGCCTTTCTCATAGGGCTTCAGGGAAAACAGTGTGACAAAGGAGGTGTCCGGGACCATATAGCCGTAGAAATAGTCCCTGTAACCATCCAGTTCATAGATATTTACCCTGGAGCTTCTGCGGAAGCGGAACAGTTTTTCCTTGCTGGTCATTCCCTGCTCCCGGAACAGCCGGATCGCGTCTTCTGTCCGGATGGTGCTTTTCTTCAGCGGAATGGCGGCCTCTGAAAGTTCGCGCATACGCTTCTCCACCTTTTTAAGCAGCTCTTCCGGCACTTCTTCCATATCGGAGAAACGACAGAACAGACCGGCACCCGCGGAAAAATCCACGATCACATGTCCGCGGTGTTCCACGTCCGGGAACTCGCTGAATGCTTTCATCATCAGAAAGACCGTGCTGCGTTCCAGAGTCTGGTATCCCGGCTTGTCCCGGGCAGTGATCATACGAAGCTCACAGTCCTCTTCCACATGTGCTATGAGTTCCCGCAGTTCTCCATTGCAGGAAACGAGATAAATACGGTCTTTTTCCCTCTTCTGCTGCTCCTGTACGATCTCCAGGAATCTGGTGCCTGCAGGAACCTCAAAGGAGCTGCCGCTGATCGTGACTTTGCAGATCTTTCCCTTTCCTTTCTCCATGCCTCTCTCCTTTCTGTACGAATTTATGTCTGTGGTCTGACGCCGCAGTCAGGAACCTGCGAATTCAGGATGTGAAGCGCTGTCGTGATCCTTTCTTTTTCTCTCTCCAGCTCTGCCGATCTCCGCTCCCTTGCTGTACTTCTTCCTCCTTCTTCCCGGTCCGCCCCCGCCAGGCGTTTCCGGATCTGCCGGTTCTTTTCCATCGCATCGAGAAGATACTCCCTGAGGATCTCATCTTTTTCGAAGCACAACAGCGGTCCGTAGCACTCCGCCGCTTCCCGGTCCAGGCCTCTTTTTTCCGCTTCCCGGTAGGGGATCTCTCCATCCCCGGGAACAGCCCGGATCACGACATAGTATTTTCCGTCCTCCCGAAGCATCCGCTCCCTGGTGATCACCCTGCCCGAGACGCGGAGATACCGCCGCACGACATCCCACTCGGTGTGCGGGGAAAGGATCCATTCTCTGACTGTACCGAGGAATCCCCGTCCTGCTTCATCCGTTCTTCTGTCACAGTCCTTCAGGATTCGCACTGTCAGCTCTCCCCCCATACCAGCGATCAGGACGGAATCCGCTTCGCCGGGTTCCAGGGCCGAAAGGCCGTCGGACAGGCGGGTCTCCGCCAGATGGTCCACATGATACAGTTCCAGGTGCTCCCTGGCACGCTCCAGCGGCCCCCGGCCGATGTCACAGCAGATCGCACGGGGGATCTTCCCCTCCCTAAGAAGCCGCACCGGCAGCAGCGCGTGGTCCGTACCGATGTCCGCCAGGACATACCCGGGGGTGACATACTCCTTTATCGCAGTAAGGCGCCTCGATAAAACGGGCGCCTCACTCTTTTCAGTGTCAGTATAGTTCCTCATCATTTTCCTCTGCAGGAGAGATCACTCCAGATAGTCCTTCAGCTGTTTCGACCTGCTGGGGTGGCGCAGCTTCCGGAGCGCCTTCGCCTCGATCTGGCGGATGCGCTCTCTCGTCACATTGAACTCCTTGCCCACCTCTTCCAGTGTTCTGGGTTTTCCGTCCACAAGACCGAAGCGCAGCTTCAGCACCTTCTGTTCTCTGTCGGAGAGCTGGTTGATCACATTCATCAGCTGTTCATGCAGCAGTCTTTCCGCAGCTGCGTCCACCGGGACCTGACTGCTGTCGTCCTGGATGAAGTCTCCCAGATGGGAATCCTCTTCTTCTCCGATCGGCGTCTCGAAAGATACCGGTTCCTGGGAGATCTGCATGATATCCCTGACCCTGGCCACAGGTGTGTCCAGGCGTTCCGCCAGTTCTTCCGGCGTAGGTTCTCTCCCCAGTTCCTGCAGCATCTGCCGCTGGGTCCTCACAAGGCGGTTGATCGTCTCCACCATATGGACCGGGATCCGGATGGTCCTTGCCTGGTCCGCGATGGAGCGGGTGATGGACTGGCGGATCCACCAGGTCGCGTAGGTGGAAAACTTGAATCCCTTGGTGTAATCAAATTTATCCACTGCCTTTAAAAGACCGAGGTTTCCTTCCTGGATCAGATCCAGGAACTGCATTCCCCTTCCCACATATCTCTTCGCAATGCTGACGACCAGACGGAGATTTGCTTCCGCGAGGCGCTTCTTTGCTTCGTTTGCCTCAGCCTCTGTCCCTTCAATGATCTTCTTTGCAAGCTCCTGCTCCATTTCCACTGTCAGAAGCTGGATCTTTCCGATCTCCTTCAGATACATCCTGACAGGATCGTCAATGGCAATGCCTTCCGGAATGGTCAGCTGTTCCAGATCCTCTTCTGTCTCCTCTTCATCCAGATTGTCATCCTTCATAAAGAATTCCGGCGCGGAATCATCACTTTCATCCGTGTTCAGGACATCGATCTTATGGGAGTCAAGGAACTCGTAGACGTAATCCAGCTGTTCCGGTGAAAGCTGATCATCCTTGAAATAATTCATCAGCTCTTCACTGGAAATAACACCCTTTTTGCCGGCGGCTACCTTTGCAAGAAGAATCAGCTTCTCGTCAAGAGTCAAAGTTTCGGAATTTTTCTCAGTCATTTGAATCCCCCCTGATATCGATTTTCATTGATTTCATCTCTGACTGTTCCTTCATGATCCTCTGGAGTTCTTCGATACTGGATGCCTGTCTGGCTTCCACCGCCAGTTTTTCCAGACGGATCCTTCGGATACAGTCTGCGGCTGCTTTGTTTTTTTCCTCCTGTTCTGCTTCCCCGCCCAGTGTCGCATGGAACACGGCGGCAGCTTTTTTTTCTTTCTCCTCATCATCCGCGTAACTGCTCAGGATCGCAGCTGCATTCATCGTGCCGGAGCGGATCCCGGCATACAGCTTTTCCGCGATCTCCCGGTACAGAGGATCCGTAAAATCCTCCGGGCCGAGAAGATGTTCTGTCTTCCTGAGAAGAGTCGGATCCTCGGCAAGAAATGTCAGGAACAGTCTCTGGCTTTTCTGCACCGCGTCATCCCGCTCCCTGCTCTTTTTCCTGGATGGGACCCTGTAGGCGTCTCTGTCGTAGGCAGGCGCGGAATGCTTCTCCGCCCCCATGGTATTGACCAGACGCCGCAGTTCCTCCTCCGGTATCATATGTTCCCGGGCCACAGCCTTCAGGTAGTTTTCCCGCTCAAGGGTTTCGGTAAATTCCGAAAGCTTTCTGGCTGCCGCGTGGTAAAACCTGGTCTTTTCCCCTGGGTCCTCCGTCTGATACATCTTTTCTTCCTGGTCGATCTCCCACAGGAAGGAATTTCTTGCATTGTCGATCCGTTTCTGATACTCCTCCGCACCAAGGGCATTAATGAATTCATCAGGATCCTTGTACGGTTTCATGGAGAGGATCTTCGCTGTGATCCCCGCTTCCTTCAAAAGCGGGATCGCCCGGCGCGCGGCGTTCACCCCGGCACCGTCCGAATCATAGGTCAGGACGACCTGTTTCACATACCGCTTCAGCATCAGACAGTGCTGCGCTGTCAGCGCAGTTCCGAGGGACGCCACCGCATTCGTGAATCCTGCCTGGTGGAGGGAGATCACGTCAAGGTATCCCTCACAGAGAAGGAAATAGTCCTTTCTTGAACTTCTGGCATAATTCAGTCCGTAGAGATTCCGGCTCTTGTCGAACAGCTTCGTCTCCGGAGAGTTCAGATATTTCGGCTCTCCGTCTCCCATCACCCGGCCGCCGAAGCCGATCACCCGGCTGTTGGCGTCCATAATGGGGAACATGGCACGGTTCCAGAATTTGTCCCGGGCGCCCCGCTCCTCGATCGTCACAAGACCACTCTGCTTCAGCATGTCGTCTCCGTAGCCCCTGCTTTTCAGGAAGCGGTACAGCTCTCCAGGCCGTTTGCTGGAGTACCCCAGCCCGAAGCGGCGGATCGTCTCGTCCGAAAGCTTTCGTTTTCCGTGCAGATACTCGTAGGCGATCCTGCCTTCAGGCGTCCTCAGCAGGTGGAAAAAGTGAGTGGCAGCCGTCTTGTTGATCTCCAGCAGCGTGTCCTTCAGGCTTTTCTCCTTCCGGTCCGCTTCTGTATACTCCTGTTCCGGAAGGCTGATGCCGCTCCGCTTTGCCAGTGCCTGCACCGCCTCAGGGAAGGTCAGGTTCTCATACTGCATGATAAAGGAGATCACGTTCCCGCCGGCACCGCAGCCGAAGCAGTAGTACATCTGCTTCCCCGGGGAGACCGAAAAAGATCCGGTCTTTTCGTTGTGGAAGGGGCACAGTCCGAAATAACTGGAGCCCTTTCTTTTCAGATTCACATAGGTGGAGATCACGTCCACGATGTCGTTTCTGGACCGGACTTCTTCTATAATGTCATCCGAGTAGTACAAGGACGTGCCTCCTCTCCCTGATAATTATTTGACTGACAGCCCCCCGCGTCGGGAAAGTCATATATATGTAAAGCACACATCAGCGGAAAGCTCTTAATGAGTGACGTCACGAATTTAGAGTCTTTCCAGCAGTGTGCGGTACATATATATGAACTTTTCCGGCATGAGGCTGTCATTGTTCCTTCAGCACACGGTCCAGGACCGGGGGACAAAGATCTCTTCAAAGGTCCGGATCGCGTACTGGTCGCTCATGCCGGCGATGAAATCGCAGACGGTCCGCTCCAGAGGCTGTCCGAGCTCATCCATGTAGAACCTGTATTCTTCCGGCATCTGTTCCGGTCTCTTTTTATAGTATTCGTAGAGCTGGCGTATCAGTTCCTCTGCCTTGCTCTCCTCGGCTTTTGGAACCGGATTCAGGTAAACATTGACGAAAAGCCACTTCCTGAGATCCATCATAGTCTCGAACATGCCGGCGGACATACGGATCTCCGGGCAGTTCCGGCTGTTGTCGATAACATCGCGGATCAGGGTATTCAGCCGCTCCCGGATGCTGTGCCCCAGCACTTCAGTATAAACTGCCGGAATATCTTCTTCCCTGAAGATCCCGGCCCTCAGGGAGTCGTCGATGTCGTGGTTTATGTAGGCGATCTTGTCGGAGATCCGCACCACACAGCCTTCCAGGGTCTTCGGTGTGCTGGATGTCCCGTGGTTCAGGATGCCGTCGCGTACTTCTTTTGTCAGGTTCAGCCCTCTGCCGTTCTTTTCCAGAAACTCCACCGTCCGGACACTCTGGACGCTGTGTTTGAAGCCTTCCGGGCAGATCCTGTTAAGGACGCGTTCTCCCGCGTGGCCAAAGGGAGTATGCCCCAGGTCGTGCCCCAGGGCAATCGCTTCTGTCAGGTCCTCATTCAGGCGAAGAGATTTCGAAATGGTCCTGGCGATCTGCGCGACTTCAAGAGTATGCGTCAGTCTTGTGCGGTAGTGATCTCCTTCCGGCGCAAGGAAGACCTGCGTCTTATGCTTCAGCCTCCGGAAGGATTTACAGTGAAGAATCCGGTCACGGTCCCTCTGGTAGACCGGGCGCATGTCGTCCGGCTCTTCCGGCCGGTCCCTGCCTTCGGAACAGCTGCTTAAAGAGGCATACGGGGACAGAAAACTACGCTCTGCGTTTTCCAGTTCTTCTCTGATGTTCATAGGAGGTTCCTCAGCGTTTTTTATACCCTGTGATCATTGTGATAATAAAACAGAATACAGTGGCCCACGCAAAGAACTTGTGCCATTTCATATAGTCTTTTTTCCTCCTGGCTCTCTCATCCAGCATTGCTGCCGTCAGGTCAGCGGAAACAAACTCTCCGCAGTGCACGTACTGGAGCCTTTCTCCCATGATCTTTTTCATCATGTCGAAGGCCTTTGTCCCGGTGCAGTGGCAGGTATAGAACACCGTCGGATATTTCACAAGCTTTCTTGCGGTATCCCTGATCACCTGCCGCTCTTCATCCGTATAGCCGGTCTTCTTCATCATATGGAAACCGCTGATCACGATGTCAGGCGCACCTCCGCACAGCTCCTCAAAGCGGTCCAGTATATTGAGGATCCCGTTGTGGGCACATCCGGAAAGAAGGATCCTGCGCTCACCTTCGGTGATGACGAGGCACTGCTCATGTGAAAAATCATCCTGCTTAAGCTCCCCGTCTTCTTTTTTCCGGAGATTGTAGTTCGAGACGGGCCAGTTCTTTTTCCCGCGGATCCCGCCGAAAAGATAAAGCTCTTCGTCGATCCGGCATTCTCCGCTCACAGTTACCACCTGGGGCAGCTCCCTGATGGCCGGTTCAAGACCGATGTAGTCCGGCTCCGGTTTCTGATCCCGGATCGAGTAGTATTCCCCGAAGGCACCTTCCCGTACATAGATCTTCGCGTCCGGATTCAGCTCCGCAAAGGGAAGGATCCCTCCGCCGTGATCATAATGACCGTGACTCAGGATCACGGTATCCACAAGCTTCAGGTCCACGCCAAGCTTTTCCGCGTTCCCGATCACGGAAGCGGACGGCCCCAGATCCATCAGCAGCCGGTGCTTTTCTGTCTCGATATAAAAACACAGGCCGTGCTCCGCTGCGCATCCGGCGGCTCCTACCGTGTTTTCGATCAGATTCAGGATCTTCATGACTTTCTCCTTTCAGCTGCGGCGTCAGGATGTCCCTGAAAAAACGCTCTGTATTTGAGTATACCAGATTCAGTCTTTTTTTTCACCCTTCCTGCATCGTCCGGTAGATCGCGCGGATGGCGTCCTCGTACCGTTCCTCCGGCACCCCGATCAGGAGATTCAGCTTGCCTGCGCCCTGGTTGACCGTACTGATCTCGATTCCGGCTGCGGTGAGGGCCTGCAGCACCTTCACGTTGGCATCGCTGGATTCTGTCCCCTTTTCCCCTGTAACAGCGATCATGGAAAGATTCTCCTTCAGTCCGAGATAGTCCGGATTCAATTCCTCCCGGATCTCCCGGAACAGGTCGTCCCTGCACTCCACCAGAAGATCGCTCTTGATCACGAGGGTGATGGTATCGATCCCGGTGAGACACTGCTCGAAAGGAAGACGTCGTTTCTTCAGGATGTCCAGCATAATGGCACTGAATCCGGATCCGTCGCTCACCATCACTTTCTCCACCTGGATCACGGACATCCCTTTTCTTCCGGCGACTCCGGTGACCGGATGCTTTGTCTTTCCTTCCGGAAGCTTCCTGACGATCATGGTGCCCGGATCTTCGGGACGGTTGGTATTGCGGATATTGATTGGGATCCCCATGTCGGATGCGGGAAGCACCGCGTCCGTATGCAGCACGGACGCGCCCATGTAGGAAAGGGTCCGGAGTTCCCGGTAAGTCAGGTATTCCACCGTATGCGGAGTGTCAACGATCCGGGGATCAGCCGCGAGGAGTCCGGAAACGTCTGTCCAGTTCTCATAGAGGTCCGCCTGGATCGCGCAGGCCGCGAGGCTTCCTGTCACATCGGATCCGCCTCTGGAAAAGGTGTGGATGATGCCGTCGGAATCTGCTCCGTAAAACCCCGCGATCACAGCCTTCTTCAGCGGCCGGAGGGCAGCTCCCATGGCCCGCCTCGTCATGGTCTGGTCCAGCTCTCCGGATTCCGTAAAGCAGACACACCACGCGGGATCCACAAATGTGTATCCGAGAAACTCTGCCAGAATGCGGGAATTCAGATACTCTCCGCGGCTTGCCATATAATCCTTCTCCGGATGATCATTCAGATGCTCCCGGAGCGTTTCGATCTCCTCGTCCAGCGGGAAGTCCATGCCGAGGCCTTTAAGGATCTCCTGAAACCGTCCCCGGATCTCCTGCAGGACGGCCTCAAAGGGCTGCCCTGCGTACGCCTTCTCCCAGCAGTCCAGAAGAAGATCCGTCACCTTCGTGTCCTCCGGGAATCGTTTCCCCGGTGCTGATGCCACAAGGATCCTTCTTTCAGGTCCTTCCTCCACGATCCTTCTGATCTTCCGGAACTGCTCCGCGTCCGCGAGCGATGTGCCGCCGAATTTCGCAACGATTGTCTTCATATTCTGATTTCCTCAGGTAAATACATATTTTTTCAGCCTGTCAAAGGCTTCCTCCACCCTGCTGTATGGCAGGGCAAGATTGATCCGGACCGTATGGGTTCCGCCGAAGGGTCTGCCGTCCTGCCAGGCGACGCCCTTATCCCATCCGGCTTTCAGCAGTTCCTCCATGGTGATCCCCTTCTTCCTGCACCATCCGCCGCAGTCCGGGAACAGCATGTAGGTCCCCTCCGGACAGAACAGGCTGACGCCGTCCCATTCGGAGCGGATCCGCTCCACTGCGTACTGAACATTGCGGCTCAGGACCTGCCGGAGCTCCTCCAGCCATTCCTCTCCTTCCTCCGAGTAGGCGCCGATCAGGGCGTGCATGGACAGGACATTCATGCTGTTGTAATGGGACAGCGAGGAAGCTCTGTCCACCTGGGCCTTCAGCCTGGGATTCCGGATGATGTGGTAGCTTCCCACCAGGCCGGCAAGATTGAAGGTCTTGGACGGCGCATACAGGGCGATCGTCCTCTGCCGTGCCTCTTCACTGAGGTTCTGAAGCGGGGTGTGAGATACCGGCGAATGGGTCAGGATCAGATCCGACCAGATCTCGTCGCTGATCACGTAGACATCGTACCTGCGGCAGAGGTCCATCATCCGCTCCATCTCTTCCGCTGTCCAGACACGGCCGGAGGGATTCTGGGGCGAACAGAAGATCATGGCATGGATGTTCTTTTCCCGGAACTTCCGCTCCATGTCCTCAAAGTCCATGCGCCACACGCCGTCTCCGTCCCGGACCAGCGGCGAGGGAACGAGCCGATACCCTGCGTTGGAAAGGGAATGTCTGAAGCCGATGTAGGTCGGTTCGTGCACCAGGATCCTGTCCCCGGGTACACAGATCACGGTAAGGGCGCTCATCAGCCCTCCCAGAACGCCGTTCTCATAGCCGATCTGGTCTTTTGTGAGCCCCGAAACGCGGTTCCGTTTCTCCTGCCAGTTCACGATGGCGCTGTAATACTCCTCGGAGGGTTCAAAGTATCCGAAAGCCGGGTGTCTGATCCTCCGGTTCAGATGCTCCTGGATCACAGGCGGAACCGGGAAATTCATATCGGCGACCCACATGGGGATCACGGACCATCCTTCCTCCGGAAGCCCCGGAAACCCCGGCTCCCCCAAAGCGTCCACCGCCAGTGCATCATGCCCTTTCCGCTCCAGTATCGTTGTGAAATCGTATTTCATTTCTGTCTCCTGATCAGCTGTTAACTGATCTTCTGTCTTTTTATTTATGTCTGTCTTTTATTATTTATGTCTGTCTTTTTTTGATCCTGTGTCCGCCTCCGGAAATGGCCTTCTGCGGACATACCAGGACGCAGAGATGGCATCCGACGCACTTCTTCCCGTCCAGTACGGGTCTGCGGTCTTCCGTGAGACGGATCGCCTGATGACCGCCGTCCGCGCAGGAGATCATGCATCTGCCGCACCGGACACACCTGTCCCGGTGGAATTTCGGGTAAACGACAGTATCCCGTTCCAGGATATCCGTGGTCTCGCTGACGGCGTCCAGTCCCAGGCCGACTGCTTCGGATACATTCCGGAAGCCTTTCTCCGAGAGATACAGCGAAAGTCCTGAGATCAGGTCGTCGATGATCCTGTAGCCGTACTGCATGACCGCCGTCGTGACCTGGACGCTGCCTGCGCCCAGAAGGATAAATTCCAGGGCGTCTGTCCAGTTCTCGATCCCGCCCATTCCGCTGATGTGCTTGCCTTTCATAGCGGCGTTCTGCCCCAGTTCCGCAATGAACCGGAGAGCGATCGGCCTGACCGCGCTCCCGCTGTAGCCTCCCACGGCCGACATGCCGTGGACCGCCGGGGCCGAGACATAGGTGTGCACGTTCACTCCGGTGATGCTCTTGATCGTATTGATGGCAGCGATGCCGTCGGCGCCGCCCCTGACTGCCGCTTCCGCGGCCGGGCTCATTTTCGCAACGTTCGGAGTCAGCTTTGAAAGCACAGGGATCCTGACTCCCCGTTTTGCGGCAGCAGTAAACCGTTCGACCAGCTCCGGCACCTGCCCGATATCCGAGCCAAGACCTCCGTCCGCCATGTTGGGGCAGGAAAAATTCAGCTCTATGGCGTCAGCGCCGTTTTCTTCACAGAGCCTCGCCAGCTCCTCCCACTCCTTTTCGTCTCTGCCCATAATGGAGGCAAGGATGAACTTCGTCGGGTATTCTTTCTTGAGCCGGCGGAAGATCTCCATGTTCTCCTTCACGCTGTGGTCCGAAAGCTGTTCAATATTCTTAAAGCCGATGATGCTTCCGTTGTCGCCCGTGACAGCAGAAAACCTGGGAGATGCTTCATGGATATCGAAGGAGCAGATCGTCTTGAAGGCAGCTCCCGCCCAGCCGGCCTCAAACGCCCTGGCGCACATGTCGTAGGTGCTTGCCACTACGGAGGAAGAAAGAAGGAACGGATTTTCCAGCGGAACTCCGCAGAGATCTGTCCTGAGCAGCTTCGGATCCGGTTCCGCGCTGCAGTCCAGTTCCGGCTTCACCTCTTCGGCAAGTCTTGCAATAAGTTTCTTTACAGGAACTTCATGGGGCCGGATACACGCTTCCTCGCAGGGTGCGGGACAATCCAGGCAGATGTTTCCCTCCGGGAGACCCGCTGCGGCGTTCTTTTCGTTGTCGAACCAGATGCTTCTGAGGAGTTCTCCAGGATTCAGTTTTGTGCAGGCTCTGCTGCAGGGAGCGTCATGGCACAGTAAACACCTGAGCATATCCGAACGAAACAGTATTTTTTCAAATAACATATGAACACTCCTTTTTTGAATCTGATACCAGCCGGAATTCACCGCCGGCTTTTGTCGTAGGGGATGCCTTCCGCTTTGGGCGCGCGGGAATTTTTGGAGAACAGAGCCAGGATCGCCAGGGAAACGATGTAAGGAAGCATATTGTAAAAGCTGCCGGGTATATTCAGAGCTGCCAGCGCGTCAAAGCCTGCGTAGACATTCGACAGCGCCCGGAACAGGCCGAACAGGAGGGCCGCCAGAGCGATCAGCAGCGGCTTCCACTGTCCGAAGATCATAACAGCAAGGGCAAGGAACCCGAATCCTGCCACACCGTATTCAAACTTCCATTCGCTGACACCTGCGGTGATATAAACGATCCCGCCAAGACCGCCAAGGAACCCGGAGATCAGCACGCCGGCATAGCGCATCTTTTGTACGTTGATGCCGACGGAATCTGCCGCCTGGGGATGCTCTCCGCAGGCCATCAGGCGAAGTCCGAACCTGGTTTTATAGAGGACGATGTGCGCCGCCGCCAGAAGAAGGACCGCGATGACCATGAACCAGCTCACTTCAAACTGGCCGGTCTTCAGAAGGATGAAGGCCTTCTTCTGCTGGATATACTGGATGGTGGAGGACACATTATGGGGATTTTCCGCAGTGTTCATCGCTTTGACAAAGACTGTCGCCGCAGCGGTGCCGAGCAGGTTCATCGCAGTCCCCACCAGCGTCTGGTCCGCCTGGAACCGGATAGCTGCCACTGCCAGAAGCAGGGAATAGAGCATACCGCAGACAACACTGCAGAACAGCACGGAGACCAGCATGGCAAAGGCAGGCAGATCCGGGAAAAACTTCATTACAAGCGCGCCTCCCAGCGCTCCCATGACCATGATCCCCTCCAGTCCGAGATTGATCACACCACTGTGTTCGGAGAAGCATCCGCCCAGTGCCACAAGAAGAAGTACGGACGCATAGATCAGAGTATACTGTATCAGTAATGACATTACTTCTTTCCCCCTTTCCTTCCGGCAGCGTGCTTCTTCATGCACAGCTTGAAAAACAGGACAAAGCTGCAGAAATAGATGATGATCGCCGAGATCAGGTCAGAGATCTGCGACGCGTAGACCATCTTGTCGACGTAAGCTCCTCCGCTGGTGATGTGCTGGATAAAATAGGCGGAAAAAATGCTTCCGATGGGATGAAGTCCTCCGAGAAACGCCGCCGCGACCCCGTTGAAGCCCATGGCCGGCACAGAGGTCTGCGCGCAGGACCACTGTTCTATCCCGCTCAGATACAGGAACGCAGCCCCAAGGCCGGACAGACACCCGGAAATGGTCATCGTGAGGATCATGTTCTGCTTTTCTTTCATGCCGGCATATTTCGCCGCGTCTTTATTCAGTCCAGTGGCGCGGAGCTCATACCCGAGGCGCGTCTTCTCCATGATGATCCACACCAGGAGCGCTGCCACTGCGGAGAGCGGAATGGCAGCCGTGACATAGCGGTTCCCCGAGAACAGCTTTTCCAGTCCGAAGCCCGGAATGATAGCTCCGGGATTTCCTGTGCGAAGTGCTTTTGTATAGGTGGTGCTTGATTCCTTGACCTTCGTAAGGAGCATGTTGACATTGTACAGACTGATCCAGTTCAGCATGATCCCGGCGATCACTTCATTTACATTCAGGTACGCCTTCAGCGCGCCTGTGATCCCGCCGAGCAGTCCTCCTCCGATCATTGCTGCCACTGCACAGACATACCACGGCATATTGAACGCCAGCGCAAGGAACAGGGCAAAGCCGGCGCCCACAGTATACTGTCCAGAAGCCCCGATATTGAACAGGCCGACTTTATAGGAAAACAGGATGGACAGTGTGCACATAAGGAGCGGAGCGCTTTTTGCCAGTGTGCTGCCAAAGTACTCCAGCGCCACGGAGCGCTTCGGGAAGTACAGGAAGTTCTTCAGGATAGAGGACATTGCCCTTCCGGCACCGGCAGGATTGATCAGGAAAAGCACCAGATAACCTACGGCAAGTCCCAGAACGATGCAGATCAGAGAAGCGAGGACCGACTGAACCCCTTCCCGTTCAAAAAAGGATTCTTTACGGCTGTCCGGATTCATCACTTCACCTCCTGTCTCCTGGAACCGGTCATGTACAGTCCGAGTTCCTCCACCGTAACATTGCCGGGATCAAATTCTCCCATGCTCTCCCCTTCATAGATCACCAGGATCCTGTCCGGGACATCCATCACCTCGTCCAGTTCAAGGCTCACCAGGAGGATCGCCTTTCCCAGGTCCCTCTGTTTCACCAGCTCTCTGTGGATCATTTCGATGGCGCCGACGTCCACGCCGCGGGTCGGCTGGACCGCGATCAGAAGCTTCGGATCCCGGTCGATCTCCCGGGCGATGACCGCTTTCTGCTGGTTGCCTCCTGACATGGCTCTGGCACTTGAAACAGGTCCCTGACCGGAGCGGATATCATATTCTCCGATCAGCTTTTCGGCGTAATCGCGGATCTCCTTTCTCTTCAGCATCCCCATCTTTCCGGTAAATTCCGGCTCGAAGTAGCGCTGGAGCACCAGGTTGTCCTCCAGGGAATAATCCAGCACCAGCCCATGTTTGTGACGGTCCTCCGGAATATGGCTGATTCCGAGCACGGACCGTTCCCTGATGCTCTTCTGGCTGATATCTTCTCCGTCCAGAATGATGCTGCCTCCGCTCAGAGGCAGGAGGCCCGTCAGTCCGCAGATCAGCTCTTTCTGTCCGTTGCCGTCGATCCCTGCTATGCAGAGGATCTCTCCGGCCTTCACAGAAAAGGATACATTCCGGACAGCATCTTTTTTCCCGCGGCCTCCCGAAACGGAGATATCCTTTGCTTCCAGAATCGTTTTCCCGGGAGCTGCCGGTTTTTTATCCACCTTGAAGCTGATGTTCCGCCCCACCATCATTGCGGAGAGTTCTTCCGGCGTAGTCTTCGACGTTTCGACGGTGCCGACATATTTTCCCTTCCTGAGGACCGTGCAGCGGTCCGAGACCTCCATGATCTCGTTCAGCTTGTGTGAAATGAAAAGGATGCTTTTTCCTTCCCTGACCAGTGCTTTCATAATCTGCATCAGCTCGGCGATCTCCTGCACTGTCAGCACCGCGGTGGGTTCGTCAAAGATCAGGATATCATTGTCCCGGTACAGCATTTTCAGGATCTCGGTCCGCTGCTGCATACCCACTGTGATGTTCTCCACCAGGGCATCCGGGTCCACCATCAGGTGATACCGTTCCGAAAGCTCCAGGACCTTTTTCCGGGCCTCATCTTTCTGGAGAAATCCGCCGCGCACCGGTTCGGCGCCCAGAATAATGTTGTCCAGGACAGAAAAACACTCCACCAGCTTGAAGTGCTGGTGCACCATTCCGATCCCCAGTGCGTTGGCATCGTTGGGATCTTTTATCTCTGCTTTTTCCCCGTTGATCCTGATCTCCCCTTCTTCCGCCTGGTAGAGACCGAACAGGACGCTCATCAGTGTGGATTTTCCTGCGCCATTTTCCCCCAGAAGGGCGTGGATCTCCCCCTTCTTAAGCCGCAGAGTAATGTCGTCGTTGGCGATGATACCGGGAAACCGTTTGGTGATGTGGATCATTTCAACTGCGTATTCACCCATTTCGACTGTCCCTCCTGCTTTTTACTTGATCGTTCCCTGACGCACATTCAGATTGACACTGACTTCCGGCATCTTTTCAAGATCGTCGCTGATCGCGATCTCTCCGTTGCAGATCCTCTCCAGAAGATGATGGTATTCCTCCAGTGTGAATTTTTCGTTCCACTGTGTGCTGTCTTCGGGCAGACCGACGAAGTTCAGCGATGCGTCGGTGCCGGAAACCAGACCGAGGTTTTCGATCTTTCCCACATGCTGGTCCCAGGTGTTGTCGATGATGATGGAGTCAAGCACAGCGTAGACCGTGGATCTCAGACTTTTCAGAGCAGAAGTGACCGTCATGTTTTCACCGTATGCGTTTATGATCGGCGACTGGTCGCTGTCAACACCGATGACCTTGCCTCCTGTCTTTGCCGCCGCTTCTGCGGCAGAGGTGAAGATACCGCCGCCGCAGGCGAAGACCACCTCCGTGCCTCTGGAATACCAGGTATCCATGGCCGCCGTGATCTCTGTCGAGCCGTAGAACTGCCCGCCATAGGCGTACTGCACGGACACCTTATCCGTGATCCCCAGCTCCTTCGCCGCTTCATCGATCCCCTGGAGATAGCCGTATCCAAAGCGCATCACACCGGGCACAGCCTGTCCTCCCAAAAATCCAAGGTTCCGGTATCCCAGTCTGACAGCGGCATAACCCGCCAGATATCCTGGGATCTGTTCCTGATACATAGCCAGGTAGGTATTGTCTGTATTGTAATAATCGGAAGGCGTATAGGCATCCGGGTCCGCATAGTAGATATCACCTACCGCAGCCGCGGCGATATCCCCTCCGGAAAGATCCAGTCCAACAAATATGATCTCCGGATACTTGTATGTCACCTCCACAAGGGTCCTCGCGAAGACGAAGCCGGGCATCACTATAATGTTGTAGCCTTCTGCCACAGCCACATCCACCATGGCGATCCTGGAATAATCCGTGTCCCCGTCCGGCTTTTTGTAGGTAAACGGGATCCCGTGCTCCGCGCACCAGTCCCTGCACGCTTCATAGGTCAGCTGATTGAAGGACTGATCCGTAATATCACCGGCGTCCGTGATCATTGCGACCTTGTACTTGCCCTCATAATCATCGAGCCCGGGCGAACTGCCGCAGGCTGCTGCACAGAGCATCAGAAGCAAACTAAGGAAAAGCAGAATGACCCTCTTTCTTGTTTTCATAACAGCTATCCTCCATGTCAGTAATACTGTGGCTCTCAAAGTACAGTATACCATTTTTTCGGGATGAAAACGGGACCGGAGGGGGCCATAAAAAAGAAAAAGACCCTGACGGATCTTTCCGTCAGAGTCTTTTCCGGAATCCCGGATCAATAGATCCTGATCTCATCCAGACTGTACCGCAGCGTCTCGTCAACATCAGAATCATTTACGGCGAGCCACGGGTGTTCCTCCAGCCAGTCGTTCTTCTCCTCCATACGCCCCCCCTGAAGCAGATTTTGTACTCTGGAAAATAATTTTACATAATCTTGTGGAAAATTGCAACCGTACAGCAGTCACCTTTCTCAGATCTTATATTTGTTCACAGCGAGAGCGGCGTCATAATAAAGCCTGTCATCCGCGATAAGACACATGCTGCCCTGTTCCGCTTCCACGATATTCACCACACAGTTGAACGGTGGATGTCCGTGCCAGAAGTCCGAAGGGTCCTCATACAGAGGATTGAGCATGGCCCTGAGCGCGAACCCGTGCAGGGACACGAGATAGGTCTTTCCGTCGTCCCGGGCGGCGAGCTCCCGCAGGAACTCCTGCGTCCTTCTGCAAGTGTCCAGGACTGTCTCTCCTTCCGGGAAACCCGGGAATCGGAAAGTATCCTTGTAAAACAGTTCAGCAGTCCCGATCGGCAGCGGCCCGTCTGTCATTTTTTTCCTTTCGTACACGCCGGCGTTGATCTCCCTGATCCGCTCGTCAAATGTCATCGGGACATTCTGGTTCCCGCTCTCACGGAGAACGATCTGCGCTGTCTCCACAGCCCTGATCAGAGGGCTGGAGATACAGGCGTCAAAGCGGATGCCGCGCATATTCCGTCCTGTGACTGCCGCAAGCTCCCGGCCTGTATCA
>CACZFV010000031.1 GCA_902780465.1 uncultured Lachnospiraceae bacterium | reverse complement strand
TGGTCAGATAATCCCCGGAACCTTCGACTTCATCGATCTGGTAATACCCCTGGTTCTCAATATATTCCCATATTCCTGCCACATCTGCCTCGCTCTGGTACTCGTCTTCATTATAATCATAATAGGCATTCGGATTATCTTTGGGGTTTTGATAAGAATCTACATACTGCCAGGTTCCTCCGCCGTCGCCGATATAATAGACGCTGGCGGGGGTGTAATAGACGCTGCTGCCGGCATCGTTGCCGTCGCCGGAGCCGCCTCCGCTGTTGGTTTCATCTTCCACTTGCTTGATGGCTGCCATGATCGCCGAAATGGAGACGCCGCCGGTCTTCGGAACTGTGATGCTCCAGCTTCCGTCTGTATTTTTTACTGCAGTTGCCTTGCCGCCGTTCACGGTCTGGATCTCATAACCTTGGTCAGCAGTCACCGTAACGGTCACCGTGTCGTTGGCGTGAGCCACGTCATATCCTTCCACCTTGCTGGTCCCGCTGTCGATCTTGATGCTTCCGTTTTCAGTATCCTGTACTTCGATATAATAAAGGATCTGCTCTGCGATGGCCTGGGCGACCGCTTCGGTGTCCAGCGCGTTATTATTGCTATGATTCGTGTAATTGACAAACTGCTCGTTTGCGGAAGAAAGCTCACCCACGATGATAGTGGGAAGCGCCTGCATGACCTCCTCCTGTGTCAGGGCGTCGCTGCTCACATTGATACAGTAGCTGTCATCCTTATCTCCCGCGGTGACCGTGCCAAGGACCACGACCGCTCCGTTGCTGCTGTTCTGGGATTCTTCAATAGTGATTCCATACCTTCCTCCGGAGACATCACCTTTCACAGTTACTTTACTGCCATCTTTTATATTTACAGCATCACCACTACCAGTAACATTAGCATTTCCTTCCACAGTTACCGTGCTCCCGCTTACGGCGCTTACCGCAAACATACCGCCGCCTTCTACATTTCCGCCTACTGTGACCGTGCTGTTGTTTTCAGCAATTACTCCGGAGCAGGAGGAGCTGGTGACATCACCGCCTACCGTGACGGTGGAACCGTTTCCTGCATAAACAGCGTCTATAGCTCCTGAATTACTGACATTTCCGCCGATAGTAACCGTGGATTTGCCGGATGTATTGACTGCTTGGCCGTTGGTCTTTACATCGTTGCCCACCGTGACAGTGCTGCCGTTCTCGGCCTTGATTCCTCCTGTCTCCGGGGAAGTAACGCTGCCTGTTATATTGACCGTGGAGTCGTTTGCTTCAACAGCATATCCAATCTCGCCTGCCCTCGCCGCGCCGGTACGATTCACATCGCCGCCGACAGTGACCGTGGAACCCGATTCCACTACGTTAGACCCACCAGACGTGACGTTCCCGCCGATACTGACAGTGGAATCCTGGCTTGCAATTACTCCATTCGAGGCGCCCTGAATGGAGCCGCCCACCGTTACATTGCTGTTAATGGCGAGGATTGTACCATCTCCCACAGCAACCACATCGCCTGTTACATTGACCGTGGAACCGCCCCTTGCCATAACACCACCTCCGCCTGAGCCGGTGTTGTTTACATTCCCGCCGATGGTGGCTGTGGAATTATCAGACACATCAACTACTGTTGAGGGTGTCACGACATCCCCGCCGACACTGACACTGGAATTGCCGGATGCAGAGGCGCCTATTGAATCAGCCTTGACTGATTCGCCCACTGTGACCTCTCCGCCTCCTGACGCGCTAACGCCGCCACCCGCGGACTCCACACTGCCGTTCACGGTCACCGATGTCCCGTCCCCCTCTGCAGAGACTGCCGTCATAGAAGAATCCGTGTTCACGACGTCACTATCTACAGTGTGCGCCGCGCCGTCGTTGTAATTCTCTGTCGAGGCATAACACGTCATCGCGGCCGATGCTGCCAGTAGAACTGAAAGTACAGATGCAAATAACCGATGTTTTTTCATAATGTCCCTCCGTTCCTGAATGACTAGCGCTGCTGATATTCATTATATAGCATATTCTGACTTTTGGCGAATAACGCCCTCTAAAATCAGAAAATATCTCTTGATCTGCTGCGGCCGCCAGTTCATCGCGGAAGGCCGGCAAAGCCGCGGCCGCGACCCGCAAATCAAAAAAAACAGCTCCAGGAAAAAATCCTGAAGCTGCTTTTGTTAAGGAGACAGAGAACCGTCCCCTGTCTCCTTGGATGAGGCAGGTTTAGGCTGCCTGCGGGTCTCTCCTGATCTTACGGCTGCTTGCCGATGTAAGCGAGGATTCCGCCGTCCACGTACAGGATGTGGCCGTTCACGAAATCGGAGGCGTCGGAGGCGAGGAACACTGCGGGGCCCATGAGGTCTTCCGGGGTTCCCCAGCGGCCTGCCGGGGTCTTGGAGACGATGAACTGGTCGAAGGGATGGCGGCTGCCGTCGGCCTGGCGCTCACGGAGCGGGGCGGTCTGCGGGGTCGCGATGTATCCGGGTCCGATGCCGTTGCACTGGATGTTGGCTTCGCCGTACTCGGAGCAGATGTTTCTGGTCAGCATCTTGAGTCCGCCCTTGGCTGCGGCGTAGGCAGACACGGTCTCGCGTCCCAGCTCGCTCATCATGGAGCAGATGTTGATGATCTTGCCGTGGCCTTTCTCGATCATGCCCGGGATGACTGCCTTGGCGCAGATGAAGGGTCCCACAAGGTCAATGTCCACGACCTGGCGGAAATCTTCCGCGCTCATCTCGGTCATGGGGATGCGCTTGATGATGCCGGCGTTGTTCACAAGGATGTCGATGGTGCCGAGTTCAGCGGCGACCTTCGCCACCAGCTCCTGCACCTGGGCTTCGTCCGTCACGTCCGCGATGTAGCCGTGGGCCTTGATGCCCTTTGCCTCATAATCCGCCAAGGCCTGGTCCAGGTTCTTCTGGCTGCGGCAGTTGAACACGATTTCGGCGCCTGCGCCTGCCAGGGCTTCCGCGATGGCAAATCCGATGCCGTAGGCTCCGCCGGTCACAAGAGCTACTTTTCCCTTCAGGGAGAAACTGTTCATGATATCCATCTTCTGCCTCCTTTTGTTATCTCAGATCCTGTGTAGGAATGTTGTCCATGTCGTCGAATTCCTGGTTCTCGCCGCCCATGGCCCAGATGAAAGTGTAGTTGCTGGTGCCTGCGCCGGAATGGATGGACCAGGACGGGGAGATGACTGCTTCTTCGTTTCTCATGACGATGTGGCGGGTCTCCTGTCCCTGTCCCATCATGTGGAACACCACCTGGTCTTCCGGGACTTCGAAATACATGTAGATCTCCATGCGGCGCTCGTGGGTGTGGGAGGGCATGGTGTTCCACACGCTGCCGGGCTCCAGGACGGTCATGCCCATGGAGAGCTGGCAGGTCTTCAGGACGTCCGGATGGATGAACTGGTTGATGACGCGCTTGTTGGAGGTCTTCGCGTCACCGCAGGGGCGCTTGTTGGCGTCCGCAAGCTTCAGGAGACGGGTCTCGTAGCTTGTGTGCGCGGGGGCGGAGACCATGTAGAAGCGCGCGGGCTTCGCGGCATCCGCGCTCTCGAACAGGACTTCCTTCGCTCCGCGGGTGATGTACAGGCAGTCTTTGTAGCCCAGCTCGTACACGGTGCCGTCCACGGTGATGCATCCGTCGCCGCCGATGTTGAAGATGCCGATCTCTCTTCTCTCAAGGAAGTAGTGTGTGCCGAAGTTTGCCCACACGTCGATCCCCTTGTCGATGGAGACCTTTTCATTGACGGGCATGCAGCCCAGGGTGACCATGCGGTCCACGTGGCTGTAAACTGCGGTGACCTCGTCCGGCTTGTAAAGGTCCTGGATCAGGAACTCTTTCCGAAGCTCTTCCGTGGTATATCTTTTGACGTCATTCGGTCCTGTGGAATAACGAATATCCATGCTGAATTCTCCTTTTTGTTATCGTTGCTCACACACCAGCGTTTTTTGTTTTATGTTTACTCTATCACTTTCTCGGTGACTGCATCGAAAAGATACACGTTCTCGTAGGGAACGGAGAACTCGATGTTTGTGTCGGTCTCCGGGGTGTCGTGCGGGTCCACTTTGAGGATGGACTGCAGGTCGCCCATGCGGATATAGACGTTGGTGTTGTCGCCGAGCATCTCGGTGAGTTCCACGTCCGCGTCGAGGACGTAGGCCTGGTCCGCTGCGCCAAGCTTGATGGACTCGGGACGGAAGCCGAAGATGATCTCTTTGCCTTCATATTCAGAGACCTTCGCGCCGAGCTTATGGCTCAGATCCAGCTTCTTTTCGCCGACGGTGATGGCGCCGCCGTTCACTGTGGCGCGGATAAAGTTCATGGGCGGCTCACCGATGAAGCCTGCCACGAACACGTTGACCGGCTTGAAATAGAGCTCGTAGGGGGTGCCGATCTGCTGCACATAGCCGTCCTTCATGACCACAATGCGGTCCGCCATAGTCATGGCTTCTGTCTGGTCATGGGTGACGTAGATGGTGGTGGCTCCGGTCTCCCTGTGGATCTGGGTGATCTCTGAACGCATGGTAACGCGCTGCTTCGCATCCAGGTTGGACAGCGGCTCGTCCATCAGGAACACGCCCACCTTGCGGATAATGGCGCGGCCGATGGCCACACGCTGCCGCTGTCCACCGGAGAGCGCCCTCGGAAGACGGTCTAAATAATCTGTCAGTCCCAGGATGGCCGCCGTCTTCCGGACGCGCTCGTCAATATACTCCTCGTCCGCGCCCTGGAGCTCCAGGCCGAAGGCGATGTTGTCGTAGACCGTCATCTGGGGGTACAGAGCGTAGCTCTGGAACACCATGGCGACGCCGCGCTCCCGCGGTCCCATCTCGTTGGCGCGCTTTCCATCGATCAGGAACTCACCGTTGCTGATGTCTTCCAGCCCGGCGATCATGCGGAGCGTCGTGGACTTTCCGCATCCGGACGGTCCGACGAACACGATAAACTCTCCTTTTTCCATCTCCATGCTGAAATCATGAACGGCGTGATATCCGTTCGGATAGATCTTATTGATGTTTTTCAGCGTAAGATATGCCATATGGTACCCCCTTGATTAATTGTTAACGACTGAAAAAAATGATAAACTGTAGACTGAACCGGTTCCTGCCTCCGGGCGGGACTCTCCGTTTTCTGAAAGGAGACATCCTGTATGAACCAGATCATTTATGTCGGAAAGCACCTGATCACCTATTCCGTGACCAGACACGCCCATACCAGCTGGGAACTTATTTACTGCACCGGCGGAAGCGGCGTCATTAAAACGGATCTCCACACTCTGCCCTATGAGACCGGCGATGTCATCATCATGCCGCCGAATGTTCCTCATATCAACCACAGTCAGGAGGGCTTCACCAACATCCACATCAACATGATCGATCCGGCTTTTTCCCTGTCCCAGCCCACGGTCATCCGGAGCGACAGCGAAGGACTTCTTCTGAATGCGTTCTCCGCCGCCTTCTTCCATTTCAGCAAGCCTGAGCACAGCATTCCGTTCCTCTCCGCCTACGGGGACCTGATCTGCTACTACATCGCGTCCCTTCAGGACGGCCAGGAGCACAGCGGTGTGGTGGAGGAGATCATCAACTGCATCATCCGGAACTATCCGGACTGCGATTTCGAGCTGGACTCCTACCTGCGCTCTCTGCCTTTCAGCTACGACTATCTCCGCAGGGTGTTCAAGAGCGAGACCGGCCTGACGCCTCATCAGTTCCTGACCAGCAAGCGGCTGGAGATCGCCGCTTCCTGCCTGTCCTCGGACCTGACCGGCCGGAGCGTCTCGGAGATCGCGCATCTCTGCGGCTACCGGGAGCCGCTGTACTTCTCCCGTGTTTTCAAGAAGGCTTACGGGGTGTCGCCCAGCGGATACCAGGAGCATGTCTCCTGTATGCCGCAGGAGCATCTTGACTCCGACAGCATGAAGATCATGCTTGACTGAAGATCATGCCTGACTGAAGATCATGCCTGACTGAGTTCCAGCCGTTTGATCTCTGTATAGCAGAGGAGGAACGGGGCGACGCCCTTCGCGTCGTTTTCCACCACCGGTTCGGAGATGTAGTACTCATACGAACCGTCTCTGCGGGGACTGCTGTCCGGACCCAGGCCTGCCACGAGGCAGATGCCGCCGAGGTTCAGGTCGCCGTCCCGGAAGGAAAGATATTTGTCAACAATGCCGCGGAAGGTCTTTGCGCCTTTTGCGGCATATTCTTTTCCGACAGCTCCGAGGCGGGCGCCCTTCAGCATTGCGTAGGCAGCCATGCTGCTTCCGCTGGTCTCCAGGTAGTTTCCTTCTCTTCCGCCCTGGTCCGGGACCTGCCAGTACATGCCCGTCTCCGGGTCCGCCCAGCGGTCCAGTCCCTGCATCAGCTCGGAAAAGATCTCCTGCAGTCTGTCATGGTCCTCTCCTGTCGGCAGGATCTCCAGGAGATCCGCCATGGCCACCGCGAACCACCCCAGGCTCCTCAGCCAGAAGTTCTTTGACTTCCCGGTCTCCGGGTCCGCCCAGAACATTCCTTTTCTCGCGTCGTAGCCGTGGACGTAGAGCTGCTTCTCTTCGTCGAACATCCTCTTCCGCACGCCTTCGATCTGGCGCATGGTATCGGAATAATCGCCGTTTCCGAAATGTTTTTCGTACAGTGCCAGGAACGGCTGGGCCATGTAGAGCCCGTCAAGCCAGACCTGGTACGGATAGATGAGCTTGTGCCAGAAGTTCCCGTCGGGGGTGCGGGGCTGCCACGCAAGCTGGTGCCGCAGGGTATCCGCCGCTTTTCTGTACTTTTCCTTCCCCGTCATCTGGTACAGCGGGAACAGCACTCTGCCTTCGTTGATGTTGTCCAGGTTGAAAGTGCTCTCCTGGTAGGTCTTTATGCTGCCGTCCTCCTCGACAAAGTGGCCGATGAAGTGCTCGGCGAAATCCGAAAAGCTGCTGTCTCCGGTGATCTCCGCGAGGGAGAGCAGGGCCGTCATCATGCAGCCGTCAATGTAGTTCCAGTCCGCCGGTTTTCCCTGGCGGATCTTCTCTATATTCCAGACGGTCTTCTCCGGCGTGGATTCCCGGATGAGCCTCCGGACATAGGCGTCGATCTTTTCGTACATCTTTTCCCTCCGGTCTCCGCCCTGTTCAGGCTTCAACTTCTTCCGTCTCCATCCCGTTCAGGCTTCAAACCCTTCCGTCACCACTTCGCCGCAGAACTTCGTCTTCAGCTTTTCACCCTTGACGCCTTCCAGGCTGACGTTCTCGATCCGTACTTTCTTAACGTATCCCAGCTCCAGGCCTCCGAAGGCGATCGGCTCGGAAAAGGCCTTCATGGCCGGAACGCCCGGCTTCGCATCGTCCGCGAAATGGACGGAAACATTCTTGAATTCCACTTCCTCCACCGGCATCTCCGGCAGGCCTTCGATGCTGCAGACCGCGACCTGGGTCCCGGTGCACTCGATGTCTCTGAAATGGAAGCTTCCGAGGTGCGGGGTCCTGTCGTCCACCGGCAGCATCTCCCGCGACCAGACGTACTCGCTGTCCTTGTCGGGATCGCAGCAGTTGTAGTACATGTTGATGACGAAGGGCGTCAGCACGTTCTCCATGCGGATGTTCGAAAACTCCACGTGTTCAATGCGGCAGTTCTTTCCGCGCCCTCTCCGGGTCTTGATCCGGAGTCCGCGGTCCGTTCCCTGGAACCAGCACTGGGAGACGCTCAGGTTCTTTACGCCGGCGCCGATCTCGCTGCCCAGGGTCACCGCGCCGTGGCCGAAGGCCATCAGGCAGTTCCGGATGGTGTGATGGTCCGCGCTCTTGTTAAACCGCTGTCCCAGCTCGATCTTTCCGGACTTGATGGCGATGCAGTCATCGCCCACGGTGAACCTGCATCCGATGATCTGCACGTCGTCGCAGGACTCGGGGTCCAGGGCGTCCGTGTTGGGGCTGATCTTCGGCGCAGCGACGGAGACATCAAAGAAGGAGATGTGGTCGGTGAAGAAAGGATGCAGCTGCCAGGAGGCGGAGTTGCAGGCTTTGATCCCGTGCACCGTGATGTTTTTGCAGCGGTTGAAGAACAGGAGCCTCGGCCGTGCGATGGGATCTTCCTTGAAGGCGGTCCAGAAATCGCTGTTCTGGGCGTTTCCGTCCACGGTCCCGGGGCCGATGATGGTGATGTCCTCAGCGTAGGCCGCGCTGAGAAGGGACTGGTACATATCCATCGTGTTGCCTTCGAAGGTGCCGAAGAACACTTCCTCCCCGCCGCCGAGGTCCGGCGTCACGCCGGGGATGACCGGATAGCGTTTCCGCTCGGTGGATCCGAGAAGGACTGCGCCCTCCGCGAACTCCACGGTCATGTGGCTCTTCAGCGCCACGGGCAGGGTGAGATATGTTCCGGCCGGGAAGAAGAGTCTTCCGCCCTCCGGCAGGTAGTTGACGGCGGCCTGGATGGCAGCCGTGTTCTCTGTGACACCGTCTCCCTTCGCACCGAAGGCGGTGACATCCACCGCGCAGCGCTCCTTCGGAGTGGTGAATTCAGCCCGGTCAGAGAAATGCGCCCCCTCCGCCAGGACTGTGTACTTTGTGTCCGGCTTCAGCCCGAATACGGAGAACACGTTGGAGTTCTGCTCCGGCAGTTCCCTGCCGTCCACAGTGACACGGAAGGGTTCCGGGGCATAAAATGGCGCGTCGTTTTCCAGTTCAAAGCAGGCCGACACTGCGCTGACAAAAAGGGTCTTCATCTTTGCGCCTTTCTTTTCGCGTCAGAAACGATGGATCTGCAGAGCTGTTTCATCTGCAGGAAGAGCAGATCAAAGGCGGTGTAGAATACGCCGAACAGCACCGGCTCCACGCTGAGGGGCACTGATTCCGCGTTTTCCGCCGCTCCGGTCAGCCCGTAATTGATCAGGTTGTAGAGGAACATGACGCAGAAGAGGAGGATCACTGCGTAGATAATATTGAGAAACAGACTGACGTAACGCTTTTTCGGGAACATCATCCACCTGTCCAGGGCGCCCTCCGTCTTCGCGATGAAGCGGAGAATGTTGTTGGTCATCAGGTCGGTGACGATGCCCAGCGCCATTCCGAAGATAAAGAGGATGTCCAGCGAAGCCGTGATGTACATGCTGAGTCCCCAGAACACGAAGAAGCACACGGCTCCGGCGAACCAGCCCTTGATGAGGATGGCCTTCACCCAGTCCGCCATTTTGATCTTCGGTCCGGACCGGTACTTGTCCAGTTCCTCTTCACTCACTTCGGGGGAATTTTCCGCGTTCGCCTCCGCCAGATCCTTTACCGCCTTTGTATTCAGGCGGTAGTACTCTGAAGTGACCCGCTGTTCCTCCGCGCTCCCTTTTCTGTTCCTTTTATTCTTTGCCATGTTCCCTCTCTGCCGAGGCAGGGCCGCCGCGCAGGCAGTGTGCCTTTCGCCGCGGCAGCCCTGTCCGGGATCAGTCTTCTCCTGAAATATCGATGGTGCCCATGCCGGCGTTCTCTTCCACGACGATGGACGTGTTGATCTTGTTGAGCAGCTTCGAGTAGACCGGGAGCAGCACGACAAGCGCGATGCCGATGCCTTCCCACATCATGTGGTCGCTCAGCACGTTGAAGGCCTGGGCGATGTAGATGGTGGAGGCGTCAAGCACGATGGGGTTCTCCGTCCTTGTGAGGGCGGCGTAGATCAGGTTCGCGTAGTAGTTGTCGCAGAACAGGATGATGGCGAACATGACGAACATGATGACTACCATGGGGATCACCGGCTTCTTCCTCCGCGGGAACGCGTTCAGGAAGCAGACCAGGGACAGCATGGAGAACAGCATTGTCGCGAATCCGCAGAGGCCCATGCCGGGTCCCTGGATCTTCGCTGTGGTGTCGGAGATGTGGGTCAGGTTCATGGAATAGACCAGGAACGCGATCACCAGTACGACCAGCGGAATGGTCTGGGGGCTTCTCTTCAGGCCAACAACGAATTTCCGCAGAAATTCCGGCATCGTCGAAGCCTGCTTTGCTGCCGGAGCCTTCACAGCCTTTGTCTCCTGTGCGCTCATGCGTTCTCCCCCTTTCTGATGGCGTTGCCAGTCTCTTTGTCAAAGAGATGCTTGCGGCCGAAGGAGACCATCGCGTCATCTCCCGCCTTGTAATTGCACCAGCCGCGGAACTTACCGGAGATCTTCTCTCCGCCGCCGATGTGGCCGTGGACCAGGGTGTTCATGCCCAGGTTCTCGTTGGAGAAGACCTTCATTGCGATGTCTCCGCCCTCTTCCACGTTCTCCGGACGGACGCCCAGGGTGATCTCCTTTCCGGCGTATCCCCTGAGAATGCCCTTCTCCTCTTCCGTCAGCTTCACGCTGAAGCCCTTTCCTTCCAGGCTTCCTTCCCGGACAGTCGCGTCAAAGAAGTTCATGGGCGGGAGGCCGATGAAGCTCGCCACGAAGAGGTTCGCCGGAGCGTCGTAGAGCTCCAGGGGAGTTCCGACCTGCTGCACGTGGCCCATGGACATGCAGACGATGCGGTCCGCCAGGGTCAGGGCTTCGGTCTGGTCGTGGGTGACGTAAAGCATGGTCGCCTTCAGGCGCTTGTGGAGCAGAAGGATCTCACGTCTTGTCGCGCCGCGGAGCTTCGCGTCCAGGTTGGACAGCGGCTCGTCAAACAGGAACACCTTCGGGTTGCGGACGATGGAACGGCCCATTGCCACACGCTGTCTCTGACCGCCGGACAGCTGGGAGGGCTTCTTGTTCAGCTGGCTTGTGAGGCCGAGGATCTCTGCCGCCGCCAGCACTTTCTTGTGGATCACATTGGGGTTTTCCTTGCGGAGCGTCAGGGAGAACGCCATGTTCTCGTAGATGGTCATGTGGCCGTAGAGCGCGTAGCTCTGGAAGACCATTGCCATGTCCCTGTCCTTCGCGGGGGTCTGGGTGATGTCTTTTCCGTCCAGGAACAGATGTCCGGCGGAAATATCCTCCAGTCCCGCGATCATGCGGAGCGTTGTGGACTTTCCGCAGCCGGAGGGGCCTACGAGGACGATAAGCTCGCCATCCTTGACGTCCAGATTGAAGTCAAACACCGCCTGAACTTTGTTGTCGTAGATCTTATCAACATGCTGAACGTTGAGCTGTGCCATGCTGCTGCTCCTCCTTTATTTCGTCTGCTCGCTCATGGAAGCGAGATGGGCCGAGAGGGCCTTGCTCTTCGAAGCGCCCACCACGCCGGCCGCAAAGCAGCAGGCCGCGGAAAGCACCAGGTAGAGCACCACTCTCATAAACTGTCCGTCCCCCATGACCTGCACCGCCTGGTCCTTGATCTTGACCGTCGCGTCATGTGCCTTCATGGGATAGATGAAGATACGGATCAGCTGGCCCGCGCCAAGGATAAACAGGAGATACGCATATCTGATGTTGTAGTTCTTGACGCCCTCGGAAGCGAGGAAGGCCGCCAGCAGGAAGATCAGGTTGTAGAGGATCGAGGCGCCCACAAGGATCGTGTAGTACCAGGAACCCTTGTCGGATTCATAGATGCTGATGAAGAACAGCACATTGAACAGGATGGCAAGAAGCGCAAGGTTCGCGGACGTGGTGTTCTTGGTGAAACGCATGCGGTCCATCTGAATGGTTTTTTCGTCGTTCATGCTGCCTTCCTTCCTGCCTCGATGAGCTTCTGCTCTTCCTTCATAAGGCTGACTTTCCAGAATACGACTCCGACCAGGGCCGCAGAAGCGATCAGCGCGATCGCGAAGACCGCGACGTGGATGTCGAACCAGAAGGTCGACTCCGTGTAGGTGGTCTTCCAGAGCTCGGCGTGCTTCTTCAGGGCTTCAAAATCCACATTCAGGAACTGCGCCTTGAAAATTTCGATATATTGATGTGCCCAGACAGCAATGTTGACGTTCGCAATGGCGAACAGTGCTGCTGCTACGTAATTTCCGATGTAATATTTCCTTCTGATGTGCGTATTCGTGATGTAGAGCAGGCACGCCAGAAGAATGAGTCCGATGCTGTATTTCAGGAATACAGAATTGAACTCCTGCATGTTGTAGTAGACGATGGAACCAGGAACGGTGGTCTGGGTGAGATCCGCCGGGTTCATCATGGTGGAATAAAGACTGTCATAGAGATCTGTCATAATGCCCAGCGCGTAAAGAAAAACGATCACGCTGGAAATCATGCAGAGAAGGCAGACTGCTTTCTGGCACTTCATCTGTTTCTTGTACATTCGGACCTCCCCCGCCGGCTGTCCGCTGACCCCGGGAGAAGCGCGGCAGCCGTTCCGCCGCGCATCCCCCGCTTCCGGTCAGCGATGTCATTTGCGTTTGTGAAATAGATTTTTATTGATTACTTTGCAAGAGAATTGTAGTAGGTAAGAAGACGATCCCAGGCGTTCTGCTTCAGAGCCAGGTACTGGGCACCGCCGAAGTCACCAGCGACCTTCTCGGCAGCCTGTTCAGCGCTGTTCATTCCTTCTTCCGTGAAGCCCTTGGCAACGATGTTCACATAGCTGTTCTCGCCGCCCTTGTTCTGGGAGAATCTGCCGTTGGCGCTCAGCTCGGTGTACTGGTTGATGGTATCGTTCTCAACGGTCGTGGTGGGAAGCACGGTCGGGATGGAGGTGTACCACGCGTTCTCGGTGACTTCCAGTTCCGGATGCTTGATGGTTCCGAGGCCGATGGCGGTGGAGATGTGTCCTGCGCCTTCCTTGCCGACGCCCTGCGTGCACTGATACTCGAAGGCCTGGCTCTTCGCGAAGCTCAGAGTGGAACCGAGGTAGCAGCGTGCGTAGTTGGTGTAGTTTCCTTTCGCCTTGTCCCAGAGCTCCTCATAGGTAGCGTCCGCGATCACCGGCATATCCTGTCCGTTGAATACGAAGGTCTCGTAGCTTCCGTCTGCCTTGGTCTTGATGAAAGCATCCGGGCCGTAGGACATCAGGATCATGCCCTCCGGGCTGTAAGCAAAGTCGATCAGCTTCAGGCATGCGTTCAGCTTGTTGGTGTCGGAGCCGACGCCGGCCTTGGAGATGCCCCATCCATCAGTCTTGACGGAACGCCAGGACTCGGTGAACCGCATGTACTTGCCGCCCTCGGTGCCGTCCTGCCAGCAGGCCACCGGGACCATGACTGCCATGTACTTCTCGCCCTGGTCCTCCTGAAGCTTGGTCGCGTTCAGGACGGTCTGGGTCTGGTTATAGTCGTAGTGCATGAAGCCCATGTCGTTCTCAAGGTAGGTTCCGGAGTTCTCTGCGGAGTTGTCCATGAATGCCTTGGAGATCAGGCCTTCCTGTGCCATGTCGTGCATTCTGGACATCGCCTCGTAGGATTCCTTCTCCTGACGTGCGTCGTGAAGCTTGCCGTCGGTGCCGAAGTACAGGTAATCCTGGCGGGACTCAAGTCCGCGGACGCCGAAGAGGTGACCTGCGAAGCGCATGATGTCGACGCGGCGCTGGTTGTTGTCGTCCTCACGGGAGAACAGGCCCTGGACAGAATCGGTGCCGTTCAGCGTCTGCGGGTTCGCGACCACGCAGCGGAGCAGGGCGACGAGCTCGTCGACATCCCATGCTGCGTTCTGGCCGACAAAGAGGTTGGAGCGCTCGGTGCCGTAGTAGCCTGCGTAAGCTTCGTCGATGTAGGTGCGGAGCATGTTGACTGCCGCCACGCCGTCCATGGAGCCTGCGGCGTTCATCTTCTCGACAATGTTGCCTGCGGTGTCATAATCCTTGGTCACGGTCTCGACGCCGCTGCCGTCAAGCTTCACGGTGTCGATCTCGATCTTGCCGGAAGTCGGCATGTAGGGCTGGTAGACCGGAGCTGCGGTCTTGTTGGAGGCGTCGGCAGTGAACTCGCCTTCGCCGTCCAGGAGCTTCTGCACCCAGTCGACACGCATCAGCGGCATACGCTCGATATCGTTCACACCGTCGAAGTACGGGGAGAAGTAGATGGCGCCGTTGGAGGTGTTGCCGGTGATGGAAAGGCGGACGATGGGGTTCTTGTCCAGGTACGCCTTGAAGTTCGGCATGCTGTTCAGGTACTCGCCGATGTTGACAAGGCTTCCCGCCTCGCCGTACTCAGTCAGCTTCACAGCGGTTCCGCTGACGAAATCGACCTCGTTCAGACGCTCTTTCCAGTAATCGAACTCGTTGTTTGCGGAGTTGCCCTGGTACTTGTCTTCGATCTTGATCTTCAGCTTGTTCTCGACTTCGACCCAGGTGGGCTTCAGGTCGCCGGCGTGATAGGTGTTGCCGTCTGCGAGGGTGATGCCTTCGCCCGCGGTCTCAGCGTCGAAGGAAAGGCCGGTCTTCGCGGAGTTATAGCCGGTCGCCATGCGGAGCACGGTGCCGTCTGCGTAGGCAAGGTCGCCTGCCGGAGCTGCTGCTTCCGCGCCGGCTGCCGGAGCTGCGCCGGCATCAGCCGCGCCTCCTGCTGCCTGCGTTGCAGCCGGAGCTGCCGCGGTGGTCGCGAACTGGTTCACGTCGATCTTCTTTCCGCAGCCGGAGAGCAGAAGTCCAAGCATGGATACTGCCAGCGGAAGTGCAATCATGGTTCTCTTTTTCATATGCTTCCTCCTCATTATTCTTTGACGCCGCCGACGTTTACGCCTTTGGCAAAGTATTTCTGGATGAACGGGTAAATGATCAGGATCGGCACAATGGAGCACACGATCAGGGCGTAGATGACGGAATCGGAGGCGAAGACCTCGTTCCATCCGGCCATGACCTCAGGATCCGTGAACTGCTCCAGCTTCAGTCTGATGAAGACCTGCAGCGGATGCTCGTTGGCGTTGGAGATCATCTGACGCGCCCAGAAGTATCCGTTCCAGCGGGAGATGCCGAAGAACAGCGCTACCGTTGCGATGGTGGATTTGCTCATGGGGATGTAGACCTTGCTCAGGACCTGGAACTCGGAAGCGCCGTCGACGATGGCCGCCTCCTCGATCTCGGAGGGAACACCCTCAAAAGCGTTTCTTAAAAGGATGATGTTCATGGCCGCCATACCCATGGCGATGACCACCAGCCACTTGTCGTCCGTGATGCCGACGCCGTTGAAGACCGCCTTGGTGTCCAGGTAGTTCAGGTACTGCGGGACGATACCTGCAGCGAACCACATGGTGAACACCAGGAAGAAGTTGAAGAACTTCCGGAACAGGAGGCGCTTCTTGGAAAGAGCGTAGGCGCCGAGGATGGAGTAGAACAGGCACCAGATCGTTCCGAAGAAGGTCAGGAACAGTGTGTTGGAATATGCGTTCCAGAACATGTTGTCGCTGAACATTCTCTTGAAGGCGTCAAACTGAATGTCCTTCGGGAACAGGACCACCTGGCTGTAATCCACCGCCGCTCTTCCGCTGATGGCCGCGGAGATCGCATAGACGAAGGGATACAGGCAGCACAGCGCGAATACGGTCAGGAGCACGTAGCTGACGACCATGAAGATCAGCTCGGAGATCTCAAGTTTTCTTTTCATAGCTGTCTCCTCCGATTAGTAGAGCGATACATCGGACGCCTTGCGGGCGATGGTGTTCGCGCCGATGACCAGAAGCATTCCGACCACGTTGTTCATCATTTCAGCCGCTGATGCGATACCCTTGGAGGCGCCGGCAAGACCGTAGCGCTGCGCGAAGGTGGAGACCACGTCGGCGGTCACGTAAGTGTTGGGATTATAAAGAAGAAGGACTTTCTCGTATCCGATGTTCAGCAGGGAACCGATCCTGGTGATCAGCATGATGACGATGGTGGACAGGATGCTGGGAAGCACCACGTATCTCATCTGCGCCATCTTGTCCGCGCCGTCGATCTGCGCCGCCTCGTAGCTGGTGGGCGAGATCGCGATGATCGCCGCGAAGAAGACGATGCTGTCATATCCTGCGCCCTCCCAGATGCCGCTCAGGATGTAGGCCGGGCGGAAGAAGGAAGGATTGTTCAGGAGACCGGCGTTGGCCACTTCCCTGGAGACCAGTCCGAGCTTCGCGAGAAGCTGGGAGATGATACCCATGCCGGAAGTCAGGGAGCCCTGCTTCACAAGCATCATGACCAGGGAGGTCATAACGACCGTCGACATGAATTTCGGCAGGTAGGTCAGCACCTGGTACACGCTGCGGGCGATGTTGGAGCGGATCTCGTTGAAGAACAGCGCCAGGATGATCGGGACCGGGAAGCCGAAGCACAGTCCGTAGAAACTAAGAATGAAGGTATTTCTCATGGCTCTCCAGAATTCGGTGGAGAGTCCGTCGCCGCCCACCAGGAGTCTCTTAAAATAGGAGAACCCGGAGAACAGCTGCTCTGAAACAGGCTTGACTTCGTCGGAGACCTTAAAGCACCCCAGCAGTTCGTACATGGGGAAGTATCTCCAGAACAGGAACACGAGGATCATGGGGACCAGCATAATGTACAGACGCCAGTCCTTCAGGATGGTGCGCCCGACGTGGAGCCAGTAGTGTTTCTCCACATCGTCGCGCACGGCCTGCTCCGGACTTTGCCGGTAGGTCCCGCTCGCTTCATCGTAGATCAGGTAATCAGCTGCTTTTGCTTTCATATCTCTCCTCTCTCCTCCTTTTCTGCTTCTTGAATGCGAAGAAGATAATGTTTTTGATCTTCAAAGAGTCCGTCCTGCCGCCGCGCGATCCAGAGGATCACCGCCGTGAAAAATCCGGAAAGCGCGTCCGTAGTGACGAAACCGATGCAGAATGAAAGTGCCCCGGCAATGCTCTGCGTCCCCGCCGGTGCGCTGCCCGGCGAAGCCCTGAGAAGGGCGAAGGCCACAGCCGCGCGTCCCAGCTGCATGAACAGCTGCGTGGTCAGGGCAAACATCACTGTCAGGAAACTGTCCTCCCGGATCCGCTCCTTGCCGGAGGTCCGGTCGCTGCCGGAGGTACGGTCCTTGCCGGGGATCCGGAACCATAACAGGGACAGGAGCGCGAACAGGTTTCCCGCGCAGTAGATCAGATACTGTCCCGGCTGACCGCCGGAGACAAAGCAGTATACCAGTCCTCCCAGCACCGCGTGGATGGCGGCCCAGGGGCCCCACCTCATCAGCACGATGGATGTCACCGCCGCGACGATGGATACGGTGTACGCCTCCGCCGGGAACCAGCGGGTCGCGGCAAGGACGATCAGGGCCTCCGCCACCACCAGCATCGCCCCGAAGACTGTCAGATCCATTTGACGGTACTGGCGAAATGTCAGTCTGTGATTCATACTTTTTTCACAATGCAGCATCAAAATGTGCAATGTAAGCCTTTTCATTTTTGGGGTATTGTAAAGCCTGCACAGAAATACAGGCTTTTTCCCTCAGGCTAAAGTATACGCCTCTGCAGTACCGTCAGTACATGGCAAAACCATTTCGGTGCATGTACAAAACGGACTTTTAGACTTTCCTGCACAGGACCGGACCACACCTCAGGAAAATAAAAAGCGAGAATTCTGCTCCGCTTGAGGGCGGAGTACGTACCGGGCGTTTTTCTTGTGTTTTTCAGAATTTGTTCCCCTTTGGACCTCTATGAAACACCCGTTTTTCAACGCTGAGGCCATCAAATGGGCGTTTTCAGCCAATCATGGCAGTTTTTGTTCCCTTTTTGCA